>DUAN01000040.1:0-6704 GCA_012960845.1 Planctomycetota bacterium
TCGCTCCGCTCGGTCTGTCTTCGCCTTCGCTTCCTGGCGTTCCTCCGCGATCTGCCTCGCCTTTGTCGCATCATCGAGGGCGTACAGTCGATCTCCAGCCTCGGGAAGGTCATTGAGTCCGGTGATCTCCACCGGCGTTGCGGGTGGGGCACTCTTCAGGTTTATCCCGGAAGTGCTCCGCAGGGTTCGGATCTTGCCGTGGGCCGGTCCGCAGACTACCGAGTCACCGGGTCGCAAGGTTCCATCCTGGATCAAGGCAGTGATGACGTTGCCCTGTCCGGTAGACGCTCGGGAATCGAGAACCGTACCGATGGCGTTCTTGGAAGGGTTCGCCTTCAGTTCGAGGATTTCAGATTCGAGCGACAGTTGCTCGAGCAACTGATCTACCCCTTCTCCGGTCAGAGCGGAAACCGGGATCATCTCGGTCGTGCCTCCCCATTCGACAGGGGACAGTCCCAACTCTGCCAGTTGAGCCTTCACCTTGTCGGTGCTGGCTCCCTCGCGATCGATCTTGTTGATCGCCACGACGATGGGGACGCCAGCGGCTTTGGCGTGTTGAATCGCCTCCTCGGTTTGCGGCATCGGGCCATCATCGGCTGCCACGACCAGAACGACCACGTCGGTGACGTTGGCACCACGAGCTCGCATACTGGTGAACGCTCTATGCCCGGGAGTGTCGACGAAGACGACGTGGGCGTTACCCTTGTCGACGCGGTAGGCACTCATGTGCTGGGTGATGCCACCCGATTCGGATTTGGTGATGGAACTCTCGCGGATCTTGTCGAGAAGAGTGGTTTTTCCATGGTCGACGTGCCCCATCAGGGTCACCACCGGAGCTCGAAGGATCAGGTCTTCTTCCGAGTCCTCGATCTGATCCAGTTCATCGAGAGATGAATGCATCGCTTTCGGCTCGACCAGAAGAATTTCGCAACTGATCTCTACCGAAAGAACATCTGTGATCTCCTCGGTGAGGGGAGAGTTGACATTCGCCAGCATGCCGTGATTCATCAATTTCTTGAGAAGTGCGGTTTGCTTGATCCCCAGCGCCAGCGAGAGGTCCTTGATGCTGGCGGGTTCTTCGAGGGTGATCTGATCTGGCAAGTCTTCCGGGAGGATCTCCTGCTGGAGACGGCGTCGGGTGAAGTCAGACTCCTGGCGTCGTGGTCGACCTCCCTGGCGTCCTCTTCCTTTACCGGCTGGGCCTCCTCTACCGGGAGGTCCGGATCTTCTGGGCGGTCCACCGGTGGTATCGGCACCGGGGAACACCATCACTTTCTTGCCTCCTTGTGGAGGGCCGCTGCTCGCTCCACCGGGGCCGCGTCCGGGAGGACGGCCGCCACCAGGACGACCACCAGGACCACCACCAGGACGACCGCCAGGACCCCCGCCTGGACCACCGGGAGCTCTGCGTGGAGCACGATTCGGAGGGGGGGGGCGAGTCGGGGCCTTCGAGCGGATGATCAGTGGACGTCCTCGAGGCTTTCGAATCGGCGATGATGCTCCGGATGGGAGAGGCTGAGCGACGGGGACCACAGGAGTGGCCGGAGTGCTGGGCGTTCCACCAAAGCCGGGAGCCATGACGATCTTCGCAGCTTTCTGCCGCTTCGGCGAGATCCTTGCGAGATCCTCTTCACTGAGTCGCTTGGGATCGGAGGCCGGGGCAGATTCGTCGAGCACTACCTCTGCGGAAGCCACCTCTGCAACGGAGTCGTCCTCCGGCTCGGAGGCTTCGACCATCGCTTCTGTCTCTGTTGTTTCGGATGCAGCCTCGACCACTTCTGGATCTTCGGCGACAACTTCGGTTTCAGAGGCGCTGGCTGCTTCTTCGACCGGGGATTCCACGACTTCGGGGGCCGCGGCTTCGACCGGATCGGAGGGGGAATCTACCTCCGGTTCAACCACGGCTTCTTCAACCACGGCTTCTTCGACCGGAGTGGGCACGACTTCCGCTTCTTTTTCGGCGGTCACGACTTCACCCGATGTGTCGGACTCGTGAGCCGCTTCCGGCTCAGAGACTTCCTCGGGTTCTTCGGGATCATCGTCGGGAACGGCGATGATGCGTAAATGCGCAGCCATTCCGTCATCGACGGAAGACATGTGGTTCTTCACCTGGATGCCGCGGGCAGCGAGCATTTCCATGAGGTCTTTGCTCTGGAGCCCGAGTTCCTTCGCCAGTGTGTGTATTCTCACACCCAAAGAGAGTGCCTCCTGTTATTCAAAGGGGAGAGGGGATGACTCCTGATCAGGAGTCATCCCCCTCCTCTGCTTCAGTTTCAACGCTATCCATGATTTCGCGGATTTTCTCGATGATCAGTCGAGCAGAATCTTCATCGAGTCCCTCGACCTTGGAAAGACCTTCCACTCCTGCTTCCAGAAGCGCATCGGTACTGTCGTATTGTAGTTCAACCAGGCGATCGGCGATCTCTTCGGTGACCCCGGGGAGATCCTCAAGGCCCATGACCACGGCACCTTCACCGTATTCTTCGGCGATCTCTTCGTCACTGGCACTGTTGTCGTCGAACAACTGGTCGAGTGGATTACTCGCTCGATCAGAACCCTCTTCACCGGCCACTTGAGCCAGCCGATCACCAAACATCTCATCGGCACGTGATTCGGTTCCGGCAAGGCGGAGTTGTGCGAGTTCTTCTTCGGAGATGGGACTGATATTCAACTCCCAGCCAGAGAGTTTGGATGCGAGTCGAACATTTTGACCGCGGCGTCCGATGGCCAATGATTGCTGATCTTCGGTCACGAATACAGTGGCCGTCTTGTTCTCGTAATCCAGTTCAAGCGATGCGACTTCGGCAGGCTTCAGTGCTTCCGGAATCAAAACCTCGACCGAATCATTCCAGCGCACCACATCGATTTTTTCACCGCTGAGTTCGTCCGTGACATTTCTGATTCGAGAGCCCTTGATTCCGATACAGGCACCGACGCAGTCGACATTCGAGTCGAGGGTGGCCACTGCAATCTTGGTACGATTTCCAGCCTCGCGAGCGATCGCCTTGATCTCCACCACGTAATCGGCAACCTCGGGGATCTCCTGCTCAAACAGGCGCCTGACGATGTCGGGGGCGCCTCGCGAGACGAGCAACTGGACCCGCGTCTGCTGCATGTTGACTTCCTTGAGGACCACCTTGATCCGGTCCCCTTCATTCCACTCTTCGAGGTGAGATTGTTCGCTCCGAGGCATGAATCCCTCGGCTCGGTTGGTCAGGGTAATGACCAATCCACCGCCTTTTTTGCTGGCCACGGTTCCGTTGAGCATCTCCCCGATGCGATTTGAAAATTCACGGTGGATGACTTCACGCTCAGCTTCACGAATCTTCTGAAAGAGGACCTGTCTGCCGGCACCGGCAGCGATACGCCCCAGTGCTTCACGGGGGTCGAAGCCAGCCCCATCACGGACGGCAGAAATCTCACCCGATTCACGATCGATGAGAACTTCGATGCCATCTTCCTGGTCAAATCGCTTCTGGGCCGCCGAGACGAGAGCCAGCTCGATGCCCGTGAAGATCACCTCTTTGTCGACTTGTCGATCACGATGAATCGTGTCCACGAAGCGCAGGATCTCCTCACTCACCTTCAACTCCTTCTACAGGACTTCGGTCCTGCTGGACGGCTGTCATTGCTGATTTGCGGGCCAAGGATCAAATCGACCCGGCACGTGTAAACCAGCACCATGAAACTAGCACCATGAAACCAGGCTCTTTCGAGCACCGCTTTCTGGACAAACTCATCGCGATTCCGTACCGTTTCTCGGCACGGACAGACCCGCTCGGCTGGTCGTCGATGACCTGACCACTTCGGAACCGACCGGATCTACCAAGACATTGCGGTCGGTGCTCTCAGGGAGCGATTCGGATACGGAGGGGGGGCCGGCGCGAGCCAGCGAGAGAGCAGGCATCGGCACGACCCTCCAACCGGACCGAAATGGCCCTTTCCTGATCGTGAGACCGGGAATCGGAGTCGCTGCAATGTCCGGAATCGGAAGGGGTTGCCAGCCGCACAACGTCGGATGGTCACTCCGCCTCCCGGGCTCCGGGTCGGAAGCAAGGATCCTAGGATACATGGATGGCAGTGTCAACTGTTCCAGAACTGGGCTGAAAGTTGGAAATCCTTCTCTGCCATGAAGTTGGAGCCCTGCTGGAGGGCCCCAGGGGATCTAATTGGTCGAGAAATATCGATACTCGGAAGATGCTCCTCATCACCGAAGCCTCCATCCGTGCCTGGTGGGGGCGCGGGTCCGCTGGAAACGGTGCAGCGAAATTGCAGTTTTCTCGGAAATGACTCTTCACGCAGCAGCAGAAGCAGCAGAGAGTCTTCGAGCCCGCACCCGGCTGGGGTACGGGCTCGAGTTCAACCGCCGCTGGACTCCTGGCGTTATCGCGTTATCGCTCGGATCGACAGAGGTCGAAACGGTCCAGGTTCATCACTTTGACCCATGCGCTGACGAAGTCGTCGACAAAGGCCTGCTGGGAATCTGCGCAGGCATACACCTCGGAGATGGCCTGGAGCTGGGAGTTGGAACCGAAGATGAGGTCGACCGCCGATGCTCTCCAGCGCATCTCGCCGCTGCTGCGATCGAGACCCTCATAGAGGTGATCGCACTGGTCTGATTTTTGCCACCGGGTGCTGATGTCGAGCAAGTGGACGAAGAAATCAGTAGTCAACTGTCCCGGTCTCCGGGTAAAGACACCGAAATCGGTCTGTCCGGCATTGGCATCGAGGGTACGCAGGCCGCCGACCAGTACCGTCATCTCGGGCGCAGTCAGTGTCAGCATCTGCGCGCGATCGATCAGTAACTCCTCGGAGGTTCGGTGGTTTCCAGCACTGAAGTAATTACGGAAGCCATCGGCAGTCGGTTCGAGAACCGCGAAGGAATCGACATCGGTCTGCTCTTGTGTGGCATCGGTGCGGCCAGGAGTGAAGGGAACTTGCACTGCATGACCGCCCTGTTGCGCTGCTTCTTCGACGGCGGCACATCCGGCGAGCACGATCAAATCTGCCAGCGAGACCATCTGGCCTCCAGCGGCTGACGAATTGAACTGGGTCTGGATTCCCTCGAGGGTCTGTAGTACCTCCGCCAGTTGTGCCGGTTGGTTCACTTCCCAGTACTTCTGTGGCGCCAGGCGAATCCGAGCCCCGTTGGCACCTCCACGCTTGTCGGTACCACGGAAAGTGGTGGCCGAGGCCCATGCGGTGGAGACCAGCTGGGGAACCGACAGTCCCGAGGAGAGCACCTGCTCCTTGAGAGCGGTGATCTGTTCCTCGCCGATCATGGTATCCGGGTTCGCCTGTGGCACCGGGTCCTGCCAGATCTGGGGTTCTGTCGGAACCAGCGCGCCGAGGCAGCGTGTTACCGGGCCCATGTCTCGATGAGTCATCTTGTACCAGGCCCTGGCGAATGCATCCGCAAAGGCACCTGCATCCTCATGGAAGCGTTTCGAGATGGGAGCATAGGTCGGGTCTTCTCGGAGTGCGAGATCGGTGGTGAACATCACCGGTGCATGGCGCACCGAGGGGTCGTGGGCATCGGGCACGGTGCCATTGGCATCGGCATTGGTGGGATTCCACTGGGTCGCTCCCGCTGGACTCTTCACCTGTTTCCATTCGTAACCAAACAAGTTCTCGAAGAAGTTGTTGTCCCACTGCACCGGGTTGGTGGTCCAGGCACCCTCGAGTCCGCTGGTGATGGTGTCCTTGCCGTGACCACTGCCATGACTGTTCTTCCAGCCGAAGCCTTGTTCCTCCAGAGCAGCTCCCTCCGGTTCCGGTCCGACATGCTGATCTGGATCCGCAGCACCATGCGCCTTGCCGAAGGTGTGTCCCCCTGCGATGAGTGCCACAGTTTCTTCATCATTCATCGCCATTCGACCAAAGGTCTCGCGGATATCTTTGGCCGCTGCGATCGGATTGGGGTTGCCGTTGGGGCCTTCAGGGTTGACGTAGATCAGTCCCATCTGGACCGCTCCGAGGTGACCTTCCAGCTCTCGATCGCCGCTGTACCGTTGATCTGCCAGCCACTTGGTCTCGGAGCCCCAGTAGATATCCTCTTCCGGTTCCCACACATCTTCGCGTCCGCCGGAAAAACCGAAGGTTTTGAATCCCATCGATTCGAGGGCGCAATTGCCGGTGAACACCATCAGGTCTGCCCAGGAGATCTTCCGGCCATATTTTTGTTTGATCGGCCACAGCAACGCACGGGCCTTGTCGAGATTTGCATTGTCGGGCCAGCTGTTGAGGGGGGCAAAGCGCAGTGTGCCCGCACCTGCTCCACCGCGACCATCTCCGATGCGGTAGGTGCCGGCACTATGCCAAGCCATCCGGATGAAGAGAGGTCCGTAGTGGCCGTAGTCTGCCGGCCACCACTCCTGAGACGTCGTCATCACCTCAACGATGTCCTTCTTCAGAGCTTCCAGGTCGACCGTCTCGAACTCCTTGGCGTAGTTGAAATCCGCACCCATCGGGTCGTTCTGAGGAGAGTTCTGATTGAGAACCTTCAGGTTCAACTGATTTGGCCACCAGTGCTGGTTTGATGTGGACCCCATCGCTGAATGCTGGTTGGCTCCTCCCAGTACTGGGCACTTGCTCACGTCTTCCATCTATTCTCCCATCCAAAGTTGTCATTCTTGGCGTCATCCCAGTAGTTCTTCGATCCGGACCCAGCAGCATCGAGGCGGTCGGTCTTCCAGAAAACAAAC
>DUAN01000040.1:6770-7571 GCA_012960845.1 Planctomycetota bacterium
TCTTCTCGGGATGGTCCGTCGATACACGGCGTGGCATTCTAGCGAAGCCGGATGGGTGAGTCGAGCCGCTGAGCGGGGAATCTGGCGGAGTGGGGGGGAAGCGCTGTGGAGGGGGAGTGGCGGGATCGATCTGGGAGTGGCTATCGGTCGAAGCCAACGGTCATCCTCGCAGCAGCTGGCGACCTTCAGAGCGGAGTTCTCTTGCGACTCCCAATCGCCAGGAGATTGAGATCCTTGGCGCTAGGATCTGCGGACTGACGCTTCCCTGGATGGCTCTCGCGGATCCACCGGAATCGATCGGTATTATTCCTGAGGATCCACCATCGATCGGTTCTTCATCGACAATTTCATGTGACTTACGGGTAGAAATTGTGGTCACAGCAGGGAAATCGGGCAATCTAGGATCTGGTGGCGGCGGATCGGCGTTGAACAGGTGCGGATCATCGGGGAGAGTGTCGCTCACAAAGGGCCGCAGTGGAGTGCCCCGGGATTACCTGGAAAATGTCCTGAAACGACCAATCCAGGCACTTTTAGTGCAGTTCAGAGCTGTTTTTGTCAGGAATGTTGAAGCCGTGTGGAGCGACTGCCGATATGTGAGTATAGAAGAGGTACAGGAGGTAGTTTCTGTGCCGGAGGAAGGGAATCAAACCGATCATGCTCTGCGAGAAGTGCCAGCAGAACGAAGTTGCGGTCCACTTGACCGACATCGCTGCGGGAATCAAGAAGAAGTACCAGTTGTGCAAGGAGTGCGCTGCGGCTGGCGGCGTCTCGATTCATGCGCAGTTGAAAAAGCACAAGAAA
>DUAN01000041.1 GCA_012960845.1 Planctomycetota bacterium
TGCACATCTCGTACTCCCTCGAATAGACGGGCGATCTCGACGATGCGTGCAGGTGCGATCGGTGCTCGATCTGCGAGCACTCCTGCCGATTGCAAAGCAATCTTGTAACCAACTCGAGCGATAAAAAGACCGATGACCAGCGCGACGATGAGATCGACCATGGGCCAACCGTTACGGATGGCAAAGAGTGCCACGAGAGCTCCCATGGTCCCCACCATATCGGAAAGAGTATGGTCGCTATCTGCGAGTAGCACCGGGCTCTTCAATCGATGGCCTTGATATCTCTGCCAACGATAGACCACTGCGTTGACCACGACCGTTGCCAGGAGGATCACATATCCGATCGGATGCGGATCAAGATTCCCCGATTCACTCCAGCGCCCCAACGAATCGCTGACGATGTGCCAGGCGGCCAAGAACAGCAGCAATGAAATCGCCATGGCGGAGAGGACTTCAAACTTCTGATGGCCGTAGGGATGGTCTTCATCTGGAGGCTGGGATGCCATTCGGATCCCGATGAGAGCGATGATGTTGGATGAACCATCGAGTAGGGAATGAAAACCATCCGCAACCACTGACAGAACTCCATTGGTATAACCATAGGCCAGTTGCCCACCGGCCACTGCAATATTGGCCAGTAGCGTGCCCCAAAGCACTCGAGAAACTGCACGTTGTCGCTGGATCAATGCTCCTCCAATGGGAAGGAACCAGTCTACTGGACAAATCTCCTGAACCTGACGCTCAGCACCTGTACCGAGGCAATGCTCAACTCTTCCGATCCGATCCTGCGGATATCCGATTCCATCGCCTTGAAACTGGGCTTTCGCCTCAGTTCCTCGATATGAGATTCGATCCAGTCTCCTTGGCGTTGATTTTCACTGCGCCCGCAAATCCTCGTGACCAGCGCCCACAAACCATCGAGGATGGTATTTCTGAGGATTCTCATCGAGAGTGAATCCCAGCGACCGTTGAACATCATCTCGTCACACTTTCTCACCAGTGGATGAAGTCCGCTGCGGTGGCCTAGCAAGTAATAAATCCGAGCCACATCTCCGACCCGAATGTCATGCGTTCTGCTGATATCGAGGATTCTAACCCCTGCGGTCAGATGTTCGAACTTGGCCAGGCTCTGTGACAGAACGGGTGAGAATCCCGCCGCCAGGGCTTCCTGGATATGATTCTCGTGGCGATCCAGTTCAGGACCGGAGAGGCAATCAGGAATCGAATCCTGGTACTCCGATAGAGGTCTCGCCCCATCCGCAATCAAACCTTCGATTCGGTCCAATCGATCATCATCATGACTACTGAGGAGCCAGGCTGCAGTTCTTCTCAACGATTCCTGGATACGAACCAGGGCCAGGTTTACAACCCTGGCGGATACTTCCTTGAGTGAAAGTATTTCATCGCGAATCTGCTCCGCGCCGATCAAATCATCCGCGATGAGATACGACCTGGCGATGTGCCCGATCGACCGTCCTGTTTCTCTCTCCATGTCGAGAAAGAAGAAGGACCCAGCGCGATCCACGATCCGGTTGGTCAACACGGTCATGGCAATTTCTCTACCCAACTGGTGCTTCTCGATCGCATCTGCAAATCGACCCCGGATGGCCGCGGGAAAGTACTCCCGGAGGAATCGAAGTTCATCGACCCTACCTACAGGCTGGAGAAGTAATCTCTGATACACATCCATCTTGGCGTGGGCAGCAACGATTGCCAGTTCGGGGCGGAACAATCCGATACCATCCACATGTCTCGTGGTCAGTTCCTCCTGCGTGGGGAGAGATTCAGCTTCTCGATCCAGCACACCACGATCCTCGAGAATCATCATGGTTCGTTCGATGGAAAAAGGATCTACCTCACTGCGGATCTCATCGAGACTGAGCAACAAGCCCTGTTCTCGGTTGTTTCTCAGCACATGCTCACAAACATCCTGCTGGATCTCGGTCAAGACCTGATTGCGTTGCTCCACGGTGATTCGACCCGAGTGGACCTCGTCAAAGAGCAGCGTTTTCAGGTTCACTTCATGGTCTGAACAATCCACTCCTCCAGAATTGTCGACAAAATCGGTATTGATCATCATTCCACCGCGTGAGAGCTCGACTCGTCCCCGAGGAGTCACTCCCAAGTTGCCGCCCTCGACCATGATGCTCGCCCTCACTGCCGTCGCTGTGACACGACAGGCAGAATTGGAAGAGTCATCGACCGACAGATCGGGTTCGAGAGAAGATCGAATGTAAGTACCGATCCCTCCGTTGAACAACATGTCGACATCGGCACAGAGGATGGCCCGTATCACCTCTTCTGGAGAAAAGACTCCATCCGGCGGCAATCCGAGTAGCACCCGGGCAATCGAAGAAGGATCAATCGTTTTCTCGCTACGATCGAAGATCCCGCCACCCTCGGAAAGAGTGGATCTATCGTAGTCGCCCCAGTTCGATCGAGCCTGATGAAACAGGCGTTCTCGCTCTTCGTATGACCGCTCGATATCCGGGTCCGGGTCGATGAAGATGTGGAGGTGATTGAATGCAGCAATCAACTTCGATTTCCGTGCCAGCAACATTCCGTTGCCGAACACATCCCCACTCATGTCTCCGATTCCGACCACGGAATAGGCGTCTTCATCGGGGTCAATTCCGAGAGCCCTGAAGTGAATCAACGCCTGTTCCCAGGCGCCTCTCGCTGTGATGGCCAGTTCCTTGTGGTCGTACCCGTTGCAGCCCCCTGAAGCGAACGCATCCCCTAACCAGAACTTGAACTCGTGGGAGATCGAATTCGCCGTGTCCGACAGATGGGCAGTGCCCTTGTCTGCGGCAACCACCAGGTAGGGGTCGTCACCATCCCTGCGAATCAAGCCCTCAGGAGGAATCACTTTTCCATCCACCACGTTATCAGTCAGGATCAGAAGTCCCTCGATGAACAACTTATACAGTTGATCCGCCTGTTGTCGACGCTTGGCTCGATCGGAAGATGGTTTTCGCAATACGAAACCACCCTTGGCACCGACCGGTACGATCAACACATTCTTGACCATTTGAGTTCGCTGTAATCCGTGCACTTCTGTCCGGTAATCGGTGATCCGGTCAGACCAGCGCAACCCTCCCCTGGCCAGCGGCCCACCTCTCAGGTGAACTCCCTCGACCTCAGGATGATGAACAAAGATTTCTCGCCAAGGGCGCGGGTGGTTCCCCACCGGCAAGGCCATCGAATCGAACTTGTATGCCTGTAGAGGAGAATCACTTCGAGTGAAGCGTGTGGTCCGCAAGGTCGAATCGAGAATCCCCAGAATCCGTCTCAGGAATATATCCTGAGCACTGGAACGCACATCATTAAGAGATCGGAAAATCTTATCGCGAATCACCTTGGAACGAACTTCTCGTTCAACTGCATCGAGATCCAGTTCTGGATCGAATCGAATCTTGTAGAACTCCAGCAGGTCACGGGTGATCCCCGCATGCTGGGAAAGAGTCTGCGAGGCAAAGGCGATCGTCGTCGAGATCCCCAACTGGTGCAGGTAGTGCAACTGATTTCGGATCAGATCGACATCCCTGTGATCGATTCCGACCTTTAAAATCAGTCGATCGAGCTGATCACTACTGGTAGCGCCGTTAAAGATCGCTTCCAGCGACTCGATCACCAGTTCCGAACTCCCCATCAGCGGGTGGTCATCGGAATCGACGCCATGAACCTGAAAGGTGTCGATGATGAATCGTTCGCCACTGGATGGGCTGATATCGAAAGAGTTCTGGTCAACGATCTTCAATCCAAAGTTATCCAGGATCGGCAAGGTCGTCGACAGAAACAAGTTCTTGCTCTGGTAAATCCTCAATCGAGCGGAATTCTTGGCACGGTCTTCCTTACTCCGAAGAATACCGAATGCGAAGTCCTTCGACTTCCCGGTTCGTAGTCGCTCGATCTTGGCCGCGTCTAGCATTCCTTCCGCTGGAGAATGAAGGATCTGATACCCCTCGGGAAATGCTTCCCTGTAGAGGTGGAACTGAGCATCCGAGTCCGCTTCTTCCGAGTTGTCGAATTGCCGGTGCAAGCGATCCGCCCAGGTCCCGGCGACCAACCGAATTCTCTCATCAATCCAGTCCGAATCGACCTCGTCGAGGCGATCCGATGCTGTGAAAAAGAATGAGAGCAGTACAGTTCCATGCTTTCCCAGATTGACCCGAGAATCGGAATAAGTGGCTCTCATCATCTCGAACAATATTCCTTCGATGCGAGAGCGTTGCTCCTCAGAATATCCTTCTCTAGGAATGATCAGAAAGTAGAGAGCTTTCCGTCGTTCATCATTGACCACCAGATGCCCACGAATTTCCTTCGACCGCTCCACGTAATGGATCGCCTGGATCACCGCCTCGATTTCATTCACTCCAGCCTCGAACAGAAACTCAACAGGAATCGAATTGAAGGAGTTTTGGTACGCCTTGTAGCGCATCCCCCCTCTCTGAATGGAATGATTCGAGATCAACTCTTCGAGTTTGTTACGAACATGGGGTATTTGATCTCCCGGAGTCTGTACTCCCTTGAAGGTAAATAGACCCCAGAAATGGATGAATCGAATCACTCCATCTACTGCGGGCTCTTTCACCACGAAGTGATCAATTTTGCCATTGCGGTGAACACAGGAATCTCCCATGCCCTTGAAGGAAACAATGTGATCACTAGGTGAAGATTCGCCTGAGAGTAGCCGGATCGCTTGATCGGATCTCTCGATATCCACCTCTTCTGGGCAAGGGACCCCGAGGGAAAGATCGATCTCCAGTGAAGGATCTGGACCCTCGGCACCGATCCAACGATTCACTCCGAAGAACACGAAGTGATCCTGAAAAAGCCATTCCAGAAGGTTCCGAGTCGTCTGCAAGTCTCCGCTGGGAACTCCCGAAGCACTTCTGCGGATCGCTCGGATCGAATCTCCGATCACGCCCTTCATGCGCTTGAAATCCGTCACGATGGTCGTGACCTTGGAGAGTCCAGAATGGATATCTTGAAGGAGTGCATCGCTCTGTTCAGAATCGAGCACAGAGTCTATTTCAAAGTGGCAGATGACTTCGTCTCTCGACTTTGCAGCGGTCGCATCGATGGCAATGATGGTGCCATCTTTGTCCCTGACCACCGAAGCACTGGCCGTATGCTTGCTGACCAGTTCAAGATCATGTCTCTCGATGATCATCTCTATGGTGTCGACCACGAAGGGTTGATCATCACAGACAACATCCAAAAAGAATGACGACCTGCCTGTTGAAGTGCCCTGCTCGATATCGAGGCTGACTAGAACCTCACTCTTGCTCCTCTGCAGTACCAGGTTAAAGGTGTTGAGAAGATCTCCGGCGAGCCGGCGTAGTACCTTTTCGTCATACAACTCATCCAGTACGGCGTCATACTGTTCGAGAAAATCACGAAGGATGGGAGCCAGCCTGGCATCCGTCAGGCGAGGATCCATCGGATCGAGCAGGCCGACCAGACGGCCGTTCCCTCTCTTTTCGTTCTCGTCACTTTGCATCGAATTCCCTCTCGAGACGGGTGCTTCGAGTCCCGATCCATCGACGAGTCGTCCTTCACGGGCAATATGACTCGCTTGTATCGGTTTGGCACCCTTCGGGGAAGTTAATCTCGCTGAATCTTCTGCTCCGGACTAGCCTCCACATCGGGATCGACCTACCCTGTTGCCCTCAGATCACCCACCAGGGTGATTTCAAGCCGTTGTGGAAAGAGCTTACTTTGGTAGAGGATTTTGAAGCGATGGCTGCCGAAGATTCAGTCCCAATAAATGAGGGCCCTGCGGCAACCCGGGCTGGCCGGCCGTTGCTGAAAATAGGTGGCTGCCTGGTGGTGCTACTGGTCGCCACCTCGGTCGGCGGATTGATCTCGATGTGGATGGTCTTATCCGGCGGACTGCAGGACACCCCCCTCCTCTTGCCCCCCTTGATTCGCGCCCCCCAGGTGACCGAGGCGATGGAGGGCTGGCCACCCACACAGGGGAGTGCCTCTTTCACTCTCGATCAGTGGAATCTCATCCTTGCCGAAGAGTTGGACCGCTTGGTCGCCTCGAATGAGCTCATTTCTGGAAGCGGTATACGCCTGATCTCCCAGCCCGATGGGCGGATCCGCGGGCTCATCACCCTTGGATTCCCTGAGGAACAGCAGCAGGTTTCCTGGCTACTCCGCGGTAAGTTCATCAATATCGAGATGATCGGCACTGTGGTCATTCACGATGGGGTCATCGAGGATGCAAAACTGGATCTCTACCAGTGGGGATCGATCTACAAGGGTAAGGATCTGACCCGAGAACAATCGATCGAAAGCCTCGAAAAGGTGATCGAGGACCTGAAAAAGTTCCCCTGGGCATCGATCCCGATCCGCCATCTGGAATATGATGGAGAGCAGTTAAGCATCACCACGGGAGAGTGACTCACCCCCACGGTTGGAGATGCGGGTTACCACCGATTTTTCTGGATCTTCTCGAAGGAAAAGGCGACCCATTCCAGGTCGGGAAGCCAACTGTTGAACTGGTCCATCTCGAAGGACCCCCTCAACTCATAGGCATTGGAGACTCCAACCAGGATGTACGACCGGTGCTTTCTCAATGCAGGCTTCGGCGGCTCTTGAGGCTCACCATCCTTGGGCTCATCCTTTCCCGGACCCTCCTGAAGAGACTCGACAACCGATCCCCCAACGACATCGACAGCAGAATTCGTGGCTCCAGGACTGGATTCTCCAGGCTTCGAATCACCCGGCTGTGCCCCTTCCTCATCATCTTCACTCTTCTTCGGTTTCGCTGGCGGCCGGTCGGAGTACTGGAAGACGAACGCATCGAGGCCTCCCAGATCACCCTTGAGGGTCTCGACATCGGCGTACTTCTTGCGAAGAGCCGGAAGTAGAACCGAATCGATCCAGTCTTCTGAACGCTGGTCCGCTTCCGCCTTCGAGAGGATTCGCACCCGAATCTCGTTTCGAGTCTCGGGGATCTTCATCAGCACCAGGTCACGGTCTTCGATTTCGAGGGGAGCAAATTTCCAGCGATCATTGGGTCGATCGATGGCGAACATGAAATCTAGCGAAGTGAAGGTACTTCCTGCCACTTCACCCGCCGGATCAGGATGGAGATCGAGTACGTATTCTTTCCAGTCTGTTTCCATCTGGTCGACACTGGTGAAGTACTTCTTGGCCAGATCATTGAACTGTCTCTGCCCTACACGCCTCGTCACACCCGCCATCCAGTATTCCGCCAGAAATCTTTGCCCCTTGCGACTCTCTGGACCGTTGATGAGGTAGTGCATCACTGCCCATGAATCGGCGTAGTGAGTCCCACCAAATCGATTCTTGGGGAGACCACCCAGTTTGGAGAGAACGGTGTGGGTTCCTTCTCTCATCTTCTCCTGGATGTGAAACAACCGATCACGAGGGATCAAACCTGAAACCAACTTCTTCTTCTTGTAATCCAATTTGGATCCGTCGCCGAAATAGACGGCAAGTCCCTCGATGAACCAGTTGGGATAGTTGCCCATCCGAGGCATTTTTTTTCCCTGGAATGCATGAGTTCCCTCATGAGCCAGCACCGTATAGGTGGTCCCGGTCAATCCAAAGGTGCCGTGGAATGCGGTCACATTTTGGGACCCGGGATTATAAAACCCCCCCACTCCACTGCCCATTCCGGTCTTGAGCATGAACTCATCGTGTGTGCGATAGATCTTCACGAGGGGTTTCTGACTGCGAATATCCTTGGATTTGAAGATCTTCGCCAGCGTGTGGTAGAGACCTTCCATGATCCACTGGTAGGTGCGAGCCACCTCGGGAGTGCTGTTACATTCGATGATCCAGTTTTTCGATTTGATGACCGTACGCTGACTCCAGGGTACCCCCTCGTACTCCTTGCGCTTGTTCTCCTCGAATCGTTCGCGATTCTTGCGTCTTTTCTCCAGCAACTGCTCCCGGCGCGCAATCTCTTCGGGAGCCAGGCGCCGGATCACGGAGTCCGGAGTCACGGACCTGCCCGAGGCGCCATCATCTGGAACTGGAGGCTTACGGGAAGGCTCGGGAACTGGAGCGGGAACGCTCCCACCAACGGGTGGAGTCAGCCGCACTCCGTCGCGTCTCCACCCCTTCGCCACCAGATCTGCCGCTTCGGCAGGAGTTTTCCACTGGTCGTCGACCTTGCCCCAACCCAACCCAATCTTCGATGGTTCATGCTCTGGATTGATCTCGAGAGCCTTCTCAAACGCTTCACGGGCCGGCTGCTCCATTCCGCGCTCACGTGCCCATTTTCCGAGGGAAGACCAACCGGATGCCGATCCCCTGCGAGTGGCACGTTTTTCCCGTTGAGAGTACTCCCTGCGATCGACCTCTTCCCCTCGAATCACCAACTCCACACGATCCATCTGGATGGAAGTCACGCCGAACGCACTCTTGACCGAGATCTTCTCATCATTTTCCTCGACGACCTCGCCGATCACCTCATCCCCGGTCTTGAGGACCACGATCACACGGTCCCCCGTATCCACACTGACGACTCCCACATTCAGGATCGCAGCGTACATGGTTGAGGAGAGAAGCAGTGCCACGGCACCAGCCAGTGCTCCCCGGACCAGAAGTGATTTGAATTCAAATTTCATCGATCTTCCTCCACACCCAGATGGACCCAAACGAGCCCTCGAACCAGCGGCAGAATCGAGAGCACAGCGATCCCTTCTTCCCGTACCGTCACCCGGTATAGAGGAAATTCTCGGTGAACTTCTCAAAATACTGCAGCGCATCGGGGTAATCCTCGATCGAGCACTCGAGAACATTTCCGTACAACTTGTCTGGAGATCCAAAGATCCCGATTGCGAATCTACGCGGTTCGCCCAGTTCCGGGACATTGTTTCCGGCAGTCCCGATGACTCGTTTACCGTCGAGTACCGCCACATACATCGGGTTTCCACCCATCTGCTTGCTCGCAATCTCTTCGACATATTTGACTTCACCAAATATGTTGCCGATCAGTGAGCGGGCGTAATCTTCACTGAGTTCAGCGTGAAGACCATTGGGCCAGCTATAGGTGGAGAGTCGCTTCTTCTTCGAAGATCCTCCACCGATGGCTGCACACACCTCAGAGGCATAGAGCAGCCCCGATTTCTGCCAGCGCCAACCGATCGGTTTGGTCACTTCGAGTTTCAGTTCCTCGCTGCTATACTTGTTCCCTCGTTTCCGGCCCAGCTCTTCCACGGGCAATCCGAGGATCCACTCCTTGTACTCTTCTTCCCACTCTTCAACGCTCTGACCCGAGTGCTGGACGATGAGTTGCTCGAAAAACTTTGCTTCCTTCTCATAGTCGCAGAATCCATCGAGCTGCTGACAATGGAGCAGCCAGTCTTCCATGATCTTTCCGCCGGTGTTGTCGCTCTTACTCCACGCACCATATTCATTACCATACAAACACCAGAAGAAAACACCCCAGGCATGCCCGTAATAGAACCCACCGAATCGCCCCTGGTTCAGGCGTAGCAAATTACTCAACGAACAGAAATTTCCGTCCTCGATCGCCGACTTCAGTCCCACCAATCGATCCCTTGGAATCTCGTTGATCTCGACCTTGCGACGGCTGATCTTCGATCCATCTCCGAAGTAGACCGCCAACCCCTCTACCGTCCAGATGGGGAGGGACTGAAGCGACTTGAAGATCATTCCCTGAAATTGATGGGTTCCCTCGTGAGCCAGAACTTCTTCGGTACTTCCGGTCGATCCAAAGGAACCGTGGTAGCCGGTCACATCCTGTCGCAACAGGTTGTAGAAACCGCCGATATTGGGACCATTCCCGGTCCAGTCCATGAACTGTTGATGGTTGGCATGGATGTAGACATCACTTCGCGGTGCACGCTTGAATTTCCGCGGCCAGTACTTTTCGATGAAGACCTTGTCGTAGGCTCGATACAGCGACTCCATCACATCCGAGTAATAACGGGCGTTCTCCTCGGTCGAGTTGCAGTAGATCACGTAATGGGGCGTGATGATGGGCTCGATCGTCGCCCAATCCCTGCCGCGTAACTCCTCGATGTAGGCGTCTCGCCCTTTGAGCGATTGAGCCCTCTTGGCGGTCGATTCCTCATCCTGGCGAGCGACGATCTCGTCCGGGGTGAGCCACTCTCCTCCGTACAGTTCCTTCCCCTGATCACTCATCGCCTGCTCGAGTGGCATCCAACGCCCCTCGTACTCGACCTCACCAAGTGCCTCTCGAGCTCTCTTCAACCCGGGAGAGATCTCGGTCGCCTTTCGCCAGGAATCTCTGGCCAAAGATTGCTCCCGCTGCTCCAGTGCCCAATCCCCCAGATCACACCAATCCTCGGCGCTCTTGGCCAGTTGAGCACGCTCCTCGTACTGCTCTGGAATCGTTTTGAACCGCTCCCACTCGAGCAGGTCGGCGCGATCGACCTTGGCGGTGCCGAATCGATGTTTGATGGAAATGGAATCTCCTGCCTTTTCCACCACCTCGCCCTCGTAACTACCTCCACGACGAAGTTTGACGCGGACTCGATCTCCCACCTGGATGCTGTCAAATTCATCTGTGGGAGCCACCGAGTGAGACTCCTGGGAACTGGATGAGAAGGATGAAGCGGCGCAACAAACTCCTGGAATCAGCAGGCTGACCGGGATGATGAGGAGAAAACTCAATCCCCTGGCTCGACTCATCGAATTCTCCTTTTCGGGCGAAGATCATTCAAGAAAACAGACCCAGCACTGTTACCACTCCCAGATGTTTCGGGATCACTCGATGAAGTGGCGGCTGAATCTCTCAGGAGTCTAGGCGACAGCAGGAGTTGGAGCAAGAAGAGCACGCCGCTTTGGGGGTATCGGTTCCGGTGATTTCAGGGCTCTATTGGGGCTCCCTGAGCTTCTTCCGTGCTTCTTCCTCGAGCAGCCTGAGCCAATCCTCAGCAGAGATCTGCCCGATCACCTCCAGTTCCTTCACCAGCACATCGACTCCATAGGTCTCGATGGCGATCCCACCGCGGCGCTGACCTGGACGCGGGTCTGTACTCAGGATCGGGCTCCCGTTCAGTTCCAGGTGGGAACCCTCGTCATCTTCTCGCACCTCGACACGAATCAACTGGCCCACCTGAACCCGTGGCAAGGGAGTCGGCATCTGGAACTCCCCTCCTCCCCTCGCCAGGACCTGCTCCTCGACGATGGCGTGTGCCGGCAGCAGAACATCATCCTCCCCCACTCGGATCGAGGACACTTCGGGAGGGCGGATGCCGACCCCGAAGATCAGAGCATCGGGCGACCCATCCCACAGCACCACATTGAGATTGGGAGCATCTTCTCGGGTGACCAGACCGATGACAGTCACCTCGACTGCCGATTCAAATCGCACGGAGGACTCGAGCGCCACTCTCCCCTGGATACGAGTCAGATCACCACGGGCTGAGATGAGAGATCCGGGTCGAGGCTGCCAGCCAGCCAGTCCGCCATCGCCACGCTGCCAGCGAAGGCGAATCGATCGGGTCTCCTGAGACCAGTTCGACAGAGTCGCACCGGGGAACAATCCGAGTGCCTGCGGGCCATCGCGATCGACCAGCGCCGACCACCAGCCCACCAGCAGATCCTCTCGACGGATGCGCTGATCCTCATCGCTCCAGGAGTGGATCGACAGTGCGATCTGCTGCAGCTTTTCCACTTCTCCCTGCAACTGAACTCTCTCTCCCTCCTCCAGCCACAGAGCCAGTTGACGGAGCCTCAATCGATCGGCAGCCGCTGGCAGTTCCCCTCCCATCGAGGAACGTGACAGAGTCAGGATGGAATTCTCGCGCCTCCAGACCACCTCGAGCCGCTCGAGTCGATCGAGCGGCGGCGGATCCGCAGACGATTCACCGATCAGTTGGAGCCAAGTCTGAGCCGACAGCGAACTCCAGAGATGGGTTTCCGGATTGCGGCGACCGATCCTCTTCAGCGTCACTTCCTCAGAAGACACGGACATCACTCGAGCGGCGAAGGGAGTACTGCCGACCAGGCACCACCTCGACTGCGCCTCATCTCCGACCCGTTTTCCGGCGCTTTCGCAGATGGCACGTGCATCCTGTCTGATGCTCTCGATGCTGCTCTTGAATTGCTTCCAGCGTCGATCGAGGGAAGCAAACTGACCGACCTTGTCGGGGGCCTCAACGGACCATTCGATGTCACTCGCCAGTCCCACGAGGCACTCTTCCATCTTCACTTCCACCGCGCTCAGAAGTTCCTCGTAGAGCCCTCCTTTGCGCTGAAGTTGCTCCACCTCGGCAGCAAAGCGTCGTTCCAGTCGGAGTGTGTCGGCCATCTTCTCGATGACGGCAGCGGCTTGCAGATGATGATCGCGTTCGATCCACTGCTTTGCTTCGGCACGAGCCTGCTCGATCTCTCGCGTCTCGATCCATCGGTAGGCCAGCCGCAGTGCCGCTCGTTCCTCGACAAGATCGGACTGCAGCGGGGTCTCCAGCGAATCGAGTTCGGCTCGCACCTTCTGGTAGTCCCCTGCCCTGAAACTGCCGAGAATGACATCTCTGGAACGATTCCAGTCGCCCCACTGGAGCCGTTCATTCTCTAACTGATCGAGGCGTTGCCACCTTTGTTCTGCTTGCGCCTGGGTCCGCTGCTGATAAATCTGCGGATCGGGCACCAGATCCGATACCACCTCGGATCCAGCCGAGGGTCGCTGATCGGATCGACCTCCCTGCGCTGGGTCCGTCACCCCATCGGAGGAGTCATTCCCCGACAGTTTGTCAGGTGCCGCTGGAAGTTCGGGCTGACCCCAGTTCACCGCCCATCCGATTCCCGCCGCCAGTGCCAATGCAGCCACCAGCAGTGGCCACCTCTTGCGCGGCACGGGTGCACCCCGTTCGAGCAGTTCGAGACACCGTGAAAATCCTCCCCCACCGGAACGAAGCGCCCGGATCGGATCTTGCCAGCGGCTCGAGAACTTCCAGCGCTTGGCGATGGAAGCCAGATTCTTGGCCGCTTGAATCTGACAGGGTAGATCATCGAGTTGTTTGGTGAGAGGCCCCAATTCCGTGACGGCAAATCTGCCACCAGGAAGTTTCAAGATCGAACTCAGCGGAACCGACTCGATCGACCACCCCTGCAGATGGAGTTGACGATGAAGTTGAACCAGCATCCGAGCCACCTGATCCGGATCGATCTCCTCTCGCGAAATCGAACCGACCGGGCGTCCCTCACCCTCATCGAGGGCAACATATCGTGCCTGTCCCACCGCCCCTTCATCGATGACTCGCAAAGCGCCCTCGCCATCGAGTTTGACGATGGCCCGGATCTCCTCGATGAATTGATCCTGTTGAGATCGACTGGAGGCGGGGAGCACCTTCAGAAGTACCCTCCGATCGAGACGGATCTGACGCGCCTCGATCCAGATTCCGATCCTCCCAGGACCGCGGATGTGGAGCGGCTGGAAGCCCGGAATCTCAGGGGTATTCGGGTCGACCTCGGTCATCTCAACGCTTCCTACCCTTGCGGGAAGGGGGTTCCCCGGGCAGGACCGAATCGGGCTCCTCCCCACGCAAACGCCGCACTCGATCGCGCAGTGCCGCGGCTCTCTCGAAATCGAGTGCCTGGGCCGCCTCCAGCATCTGCTGCTCCAGTTGCTCGATCATCTCCGCACGTTGTTGATCAGGCAAGTCGGTACCGGTCTCCTCGACCTGCTCGGTTCGAGCACGGACCTCCTCTTCGACCGTGGTGCCCAGTGCCTTGCGAATCGTCTTGGGAACAATCCCGTGTTCATCATTGAATTGCTGCTGAATCGTCCTTCTGCGATTGGTCTCGTCGATGGCACGTTCCATCGATCCGGTGATCACATCGCCGTAGAGGATCACCCGGGCTCGCTCATTTCGAGCGGCTCGACCAATCGTCTGGATCAATGCAGTAGCACTGCGCAGGAACCCCTCCTTGTCGGCATCCATCACCGCCACCAGTGACACTTCCGGAAGATCGAGCCCCTCTCGTAGCAGGTTCACTCCGACCAGCACATCGTAAGTCCCCCGGCGTAATTGCTGCAGGATCTCTACCCGTTCCAGGGTATCGATCTCCGAGTGCAGATAACGAGCCTTGATCTGGGTCTCCTGAAAGAAGTCGCTCAGATCCTCGGACATCCGCTTGGTAAGGGTGGTGACCAGCACACGATCGCCCAGTGCCAGGGTTTCCTGGATACGCTCCAGCAGATCCTGAACCTGACCTCGAGCCGGGCGAACCTCGACCTCTGGATCGAGGAGACCTGTCGGACGATTGATCACCTCGATCACCTCGCCCCCACACTTCTCCAGTTCCCTCGGAGCAGGAGTTGCCGTGACATGAATTGTCTGTCCGCTGACCACTTCCCACTCCGGGAATTTCATCGGCCGATTATCGAGAGCACTCGGTAGCCGGAAGCCATGATCGACCAGGGTTTGCTTGCGCGATCGATCCCCCTCGTACATGCCACCTAACTGAGGCAAGGTGACATGGGATTCATCGACGAGGGTGAGAAACCCTTCAGGAAAGTAATCGAGCAGATTGGGTGGCCGCTCTCCCGGCTCGAAGCCGTTGAGATGGCGGGCGTAATTTTCGATGCCGGGGCAATATCCCGCTTCAGAGAGTAGTTCCAGGTCGTAGCGGGTTCTGGTCTGGAGCCGATGTGCCTCCAGTTCCTTTCCCTGTTCCCGTAGTTGGATCAGCCTTTGATGCAACTCGGTCTGGATGCCAGCGATGGCTTGATCGACATCCTGATGGCTGACCACGTAGTGTTTTGCGGGAAAGATGGTCAGCTGATTCAACTGCCCCAGAACCACTCCGCTGACCGGATGGAACTCCTCGATCCGTTCGATCGAATCACCAAACATGTCGATACGGTAGGCCACCTCTTCGTTGGCGGCATGCACCTCGAGGACATCTCCACGAGCTCGAAAACTTGCCCGGCCGGGATCGAAATCGTTGCGCTGATACTGGATGTCGATCAGTTTCCTCAGCAATTCGTCTCGATCGATCTCGTCTCCCACCGCCAGCGCAATCATCTTCCCCTTGAAGGCTTCGGGAGATCCAAGGCCATAGATACAAGAGACGGAGGAGACGATCACCACATCGGGTCGCGTCAACAAACTGGCAGTGGTCGCCAGCCGCAATCGATCGAGGTCTGCATTGATCCCGGCATCCTTTTCGATGTACATGTCGCGTGCGGGAAGATACGCCTCGGGCTGGTAGTAGTCGTAATAGGAAACGAAGTACTCGACAGCATTCTGCGGCAAGAACTTCTTCATCTCGGAGTACAACTGCGCTGCCAGGGTCTTGTTGTGAGAGATGATGATGGCGGGCCGACCGGTGCGTGCGATCACCTGTGCCATCATGTAAGTCTTGCCCGATCCTGTCACCCCGAGCAGAACCTGGTCCGATTTCCCCTCATCCAGCCCCTCGACCATCGAATCGATGGCGGCGGGTTGGTCTCCTGCCGGCTCGAACTCGGAGTGCACCACAAATGGTGATCCAGGATATTGATAGATATTCAGCGGTTTCCATCCCCTCCTGTGGAAGATTCGGTGACGGGGTGCTGGCACATCTCAGGCCCGCCGATGCAGGGACGTGGCGACAACCATGGACCGGCCTCGAGTAATGGACGATCGGGCACTCCCGCGACTCGCATCACCTGGCAGAGGCAGCGAAAACCGCTGTCCCCGACCCGCGCCCGGGTGATCTTTTGCGCCGTGATGCTACCGATCCCCTCGATCAACAGCAGCCGACTGATCGGATCGGTGCCCAGATCGACTCCGACCGTTGCCACAGGCGGCACCGAATCGATCGAATCGATCACCCTGACCGAGGGGTATTCACTGCGAACACCGCCGGTCAACAGTGCCCAGGCCAGTAACAGGCCCCATGCCAACAGGTGACCGTGAGCCTCTGCTGTGCTGAGGATGGCTAGCCTGCCTTCCCATGTTGCGGGTTGTTATCGGGGTTTCAGACCGGAAGGTCCGCGAAACCCCTCGACCTGATCTCCCACCTGGATGCCATGCTGGGCAAACCAACCGACATTGGTTTCGAGGGCATATCGAACTTTCTGGCTCGAGCGGTATCTGGGAAAGGAAACTTGCCCTGGCCGAGGGGCATCCATCTTGAGAATGTCGACGATCCGACCGTTGTCATCGAGATAGGCGATATCGAGAGAGATCTTACAATTCTTCATCCAGAAGCCCTGAAGCAACGGCGCGGGAAAGATAAATAGCATTCCCATATCTTCCGGCATCGACGTTCGATGCATCAGTCCATTCTGACGGCGGTTGGGATCCGCTGCGATCTCACACCATACCTCCACCTTCTTGCCACTCTCGGAACTCTCGATCTGTACCTTGTGACTTCCCGGTCGCACATTGGCCCGAGATGGCCTGGGGCCCTCACAAGCGGACAATATCAGCAGCAATCCCATCGTCAAGATGGCCAACTCTCTCTTGCCTGGGGACCGTTGAACCAGAGTTGTGAAATCGATCATTGTCCGGACTCCTTGCTACTGGATCGTTGAAGATCCTCTAGTATTTTTTTGCTCCTGTACGCTCGCACCAGGCGCAGCATTACCGGGTAGCAAGGCAATGCGAAGAGCAACCCGACCACGCTCCCACCGACAAACAGGGGACCCAACACATCATTCCCTATCGAGCGGAGTAACTCCAGGCTTACCTGATACCAGCCGACCGCATTTTCCGAGGCCTGCTCGGTCAACTCGATCCAGTACAACTCGAACTGGGCGAACGACTTTCCCTCCCGGGCGAGGCACTTCAGACCCACCCAGTAATCGAGCCAGTAGATCGGGATCAGCGTCAATGGATTCGAGATGTAGACCATGATCAAGCCGGCCAGGCGATTGGCAGGGATCACCATGCTGACGAGCAGGATGATGATCATCTGAATCCCCACGGTAGGTGTCATCGCAACGAAGAGACCGATCGCGGTCCCCAGGGCGATCGACTCGGGAGTGCCATCCAGTTGAAGCAGGCGCTTCAAGAATGGCAGTGGAACCGGTTCAGAACTGGATTCAGTCAAGTGAGAGCCTCCGGCGCTTCTATTCACTGGCGAGCCATCCTGGCGCAAATACGCTGGCCTTCCACGGATGCTAATCTCCTCGCAGACAGATTTCCAGGCAAGGATCCAGTTTCCGATGAGGAGTGGATCATCCAGTGGATCGAGGAACCGGATCGATCCGCAAGGTCAGGTCGAGTGCCGCGGCAGAATGAGTGATGGCCCCGCAGGAAATCCTGCTGACCCCGGCCGCCGCATGGCCACTGACGCTCTCTTCATCGATGCCACCGCTGGCCTCGATGGCCGAAGTCTCGAGCGACAAACCCGCTTCCCTTGCCGCTTCGATCCAACGACTCAACAGTTCCGGGCTCGTGTTGTCGACCAGGATGATGTCGACCCGCTGCTCCAGACAGGCGCGGAAACTGATCTCGTCTTCGACCTCGATGGCGATGGGTCGTGTTTCTTCCGCCTGGCGAAGGCGGGTCACGATGAACGCCACCTCTGCGGCTGGATCTTCGGCCAGTTGCGGATTTAACCGCTGGAGCCACTCTCGATGATTCTCTTTGACCATCGGGAACTGGGCCAGATCACCACGGTGACTGACTCCACCACCCGAGCGAACCGCCTGTTTCTGGAAGATCCGGATGCCCGGGAGGGTCTTGCGGGTATCGAGGATCTGAACCCCGTGAGAGCGGCTCACCAGCGCCTCGGTGCGGGTGGCAATCCCGCTGAGATGAGAACCGATGTTGAGCGCTGTACGCTCCCCTGCCAACAAGGACACGAGTGGACCATCGACGACCAGCAATACACTGCCCTCGACCACCGGATGGCCATCCGAGAGCCGGTCGATCACCTGACAATCCGCATCCAGTTGCCCGAAGACCGCGGCCATCGCAGCAGTTCCACAGACCACACCCGGCTGACGCGAAGTTACCACCGCACGACCCCTCACGACCGGTGGATCGAACAGCACCCTGGTTCCATCGTCTCTCGCTCGATCCTCCTCGAGGGCGGTGCAGATCCATTGCTCCAGCGGGAGAAGCGTCTCTTTCAGGGTCCAGAATCGATCCAGATCCTTGCGGTCATGGCTGGCCACTGCTGTGCTCCTTCCTGCAGGACTCAAAACCCCACTGGTTCCGTCACCACGAGTGGACCCGAATCTACCTCCTGCAACAAGGAGACCCCTCTCCGCTCATGAAATTCTATCTCGGAGAGTGACTCTCACACCTTTGCTGGCGCAATGGCGTGGCGCTGCGTACCATCTAGACGACGATCCCGACTGCGGGAAACGCCTCGAACGATCCCCCCTTCGGGGAGAAAGGTATGAAACTCGATGATCCAGCTGGAAGACCCTGCCGATCAGGCGATGGTGGCCAAGATCCACGAAGCGGATCAAGACCACCTGTTCGATGATTGGGATCAACTCGATTCCGCCGCTCGTCATTCTCTGCTGAAGGACCTCCATCACATCGATCTGAGTTTCATCCAGCAGTTGATTCGAGATCATCTCGATTCCAGCGCTTCCGAAGCACCCATCGCCGCTCCAACGCCTCCCGACTGGATCCCGCTCGCGGATCCCGGCCGCGCGACGGCAAGGCAACGAGGGCTGGAGGCACTGCAGCGAGGTGAAGTGGCGGTGCTGATGGTCGCTGGCGGTGTCGGAACCCGACTGGGACATCCCGGCCCCAAGGGTTCATTTCCCATCTTGCCCATCAGTGGTGGCACCCTGTTCCAGATCTTCTCCGAATCGTTGTTACGATTGCAAAAGATGGTCGGTCGGTCGATCCACTGGATCATCATGACCAGTCCTACCAACCACGCTGAAACCTTGCAGTACTTCCGCCAGCACGATTATCACGGCCTGACTCCTTCGGAGGTCACGATCGTTCCGCAGGAACAATTGCCAGTGCTCGATTCTCGCCGCTGCAAGATCCTCAGAAGTGGCCCCGGGCAGGTGATGTTCAGCCCCGATGGCCATGGCGGATCGATCCGCTTGCTCCAGAGAACCGCGGCAGATCTTCGCCAGCGTGGAATCCACCACATCTACACCCACCAGGTCGATAACCCGTTGGCGCGGATGGCGGATCCAGAACTGATTGGCCTCCACATCGAACAGGACTCTCGCTTCACCTCGAAGGCGGTGGCCAAGACCGACCCCGACGAAAAGGTCGGGGTCTTCTGCAGCGTGGGAGACCACCTCAGGGTCATCGAATACAGTGAACTGGGAGAAGAGGATCGTCATCTCAAGAATCCAGATGGCTCACTCTCCTTCCGGGCGGGCAACATCGCTACTCATGTCATCGAACTCGATTTCATCGCACCGGAGACCGCATCCGGGCCACTGCAGTTGCCGTTCCATGTCGCGCGGAAGGCGATTCGTCACTGGCACGGAGGAGAGTGGCACGAGCCCACCTCTGCCAATTCAATTCGATTCGAGACCTTCATCTTCGATGTCTTGCCGCTGGCCAACAGGGGCCTGGTCGTCGAAGCCGATCGAGATCTGGAGTTTGCTCCGGTCAAGAACGGAGAAGGCAGTGATTCCCCTGCCACCTCTCGCTCAGCCCTGCAGAAGTTGTGGGCCAGTTGGTTGGTCCAGTGCGGGATCGAACTGGAATTCGATCCTTCTCTCCAGCCATTGCGCACCATCGAGATCTCTCCACTGGTCGCTGGTGATGCGACAGAACTGAAGAAGGCGCTGGAAAAACTGGAGATCCCCCCGGAAGGACCGATCCTGCTCCGATGAAGAAGATGAATCTCTCACTACTGCTGCTGCTCTCCTCGTCCGCCTGGGCGCTTTCCGATGATACTCCGCTCGATTCGATCGCCTCGGCACTCGATTCGGCGAATGCAGTGGTGGTGGCGAGAGCCCATGCGGCTCTGGATCGACTCGACGACGGGGCGATTCCAGGACTACGAGAAGTGCTCGATCAGCCGCTGTCGATTCACAGCCGATCGATCCTTGCCGCCAAACTCGGCACGATTCTCAGTGCGACCCTGGCGAATCTCGATGCGGCGGTCTATGAATTTGCCGCAGCCCGCAACCGGGCCCGGCCTCAAAGCGAAAATTCCACAGCGGTGGGAGGAGAATCTGCCCGGGCTGAACGTGAATCTGCCCGTCGAAAGGTCGAAGCGATCGAACAGCAACTGATCGCAGCGGGGCTCCATCTGGGCTCGGCACTGATCCATCACCAGGATCTGAAAGGAATTCGATCCTCGCTGGTACAAAGTGTCCACCAGCGGTTACAGAGGTCGCTTCATTCCCAGATGAAAAAACGCTGGACCTCGTGGTCCGATCCGCAGCAGATTCGACCGGCAGATCTGCGCTCGATCAGCGCATTGCTCGAGCCGATGGGCGAATCGAGCGGTACCGATGCCGTGGCCCACCGCGCCGCACTGCTGGCCATTGGTCAGCTCGAAAGCCTCGACCATGAACAGATCCTCGATGCACGACGCTGGCTGCTGGTGCTTGGAGAGCATGGCCAGCGTGCACTCGAAGAGTGGGTGAAACAGCCTCAGTTCTCGACCATCCCTCCCGCATCTCGACGAGAGTGGGCCATCCGAAATCGCTTGCGAGTTCCTGCCAGACTCGATACTGAATCGACCCTCTCGCTGGCGGGTTGGGATCAATTCGAGGTCTCTGAGAGACTGGAAGCGATGATCAGACTGCGCTCGGCGTACGGAAAGCGATCCACACCGACGCTGGACCATCTTGCACGCAAAGATCCTCATCTAGCGGTGCGCAGAAGAGCCGCCGAACTACTGTCACTCCTGGGGGACCCCAGAGGTGCGCGAATCCTCCTCGCACAACGGCAGGTCAGTGACCAGCAGTTCGAACAAGCGAGTCGCGATGCCGTTCTTCGAGCCGCATCGACACTGCGCGATTCGGGCGAACTGGAAGAAGCACTATCGCTGCTGGAGGACCTGGCCCTTCGTCTCACCGCCGATGCCGAGGTTCACGAGGCTCTCGGAATCGTCTCTCTGCGTCTACGAGATCTCGATCGTGCCATCGTGGAACTGCGCCGAGCGATTTCCCTCGAACCTTCCAACTCCACCACCCGGTACAATCTGGCCTGTGCGCTGGCGCTCGCCGGGCAAATCGAACCGGCGCTGACTGCCCTCGAGAGTGCAGTGGTCGCCGGATACTCCGATTCGCAACATACCCGGCAAGATCGAGACCTGGAGTCATTACGAGGCCTGGAGCAGTTCGAAGCTCTGCTCGAGCGGATGGCTCGACGCTGACCCAGCGGCCCGATTACCGGTCAGATGTTATTATTCCGGGGAAGGACCCGGCTCCCTGCCGGGACAAAATCAATGCCTCAGATGGTCCGATCCGCCGGGATCCCCGGCGATGCTGCACGTACTCTGCTCGATCTCGCCAGTGGTCTACCCGATGGAACCTGGCATCTCCAACCCGATGATCCTGAAGCTCCCGACATCCGGATCCAACTGGAAGCCGGCCGACTGGTCGACCTCGATCGCCCTGGACAACCGAGCGTTCTCCACCGGGCTCTGATCCTCGATGGTCCGCTACGACCTCGCGAACGAGATCGCTGGATCAAACGTGGCGCCGACCTGGGAACCTGTCCCGGGCTGCTATGCCTCGAAGAACAGGGGGTCGAAGCGAGTGTTGCAGGCGAACAGATCGGCAAGATCATCGACGAGGACCTGGTACTGGTCCTCGGTGCCGGAGATGCGACCTGGTCCGGCCCCTCGATGGAACCGATCCTCTCGGGACTTCACGGACGGGTCGACCTGGGAGACTCGCTCGAGGAGGTACTCTTTCGCTCCGCCTCGAGGCACCGACTATGGGAAGGAATCACCGATCTACCCATGATGAGGGATGTGGTCGCTGCCACCCCCTCCGCCATGTCGATCATCTCCGACCCACAAGTTGGAGCCGAGGAAAAGGTGATCATCGAAATGGCGGACGGCCACAAGGACATCGCCGAGATCGTCGGTGGACGACCCGACCCGTGGCGAGCTCTCGATCGCCTGATGGGACTGTTGGAAGAGGGTTATCTCGAGACCCAGAGTGCCATGGAACTGTTCCGCAATGGCGAATCTGCCCTCGCTCAAGAGCAACCCGCAACCGCACTGAGGCGCTGGCGTAGAGCGGAAGAACTGGGTCTGGATGACTTCGACCTGGGAGCGCGCATCGGAGAAGCCTGTGCGGCTACCGGAAGATCTTCGGAAGCGGCGCGACGTCTTCGGGCTCACGCACTGCGCTGCTCCGAGCAGGTTCGCATCGAAGCGGCCCGAGATGCGTGGACCGGAGTAGTACTCCTCGATCCTACCGATGTCGAAGCGCGCCAGAGAGCCTTGACCTTGTGGGTGCGCAATCCCGGCGATGATCCGAAACCGGCAGCACGACTGGCCCAGGCCCTGATCGATGGAGGATTTGCCGAATCCGCCTGCCAGTTACTCGACTCGATCGGTGCCCATCTCCCCGATCCTCAACTTCACTCCCTTCACGAGCAGGCGGCACAGGCGAGCGGCGATCCAGAAGCGGCGCAGCGAGCACGCTGGCGCCAAGCCGAGGCGCTGCGGGCCACAGGACAATGGTCCGACGCCACCGAACTGTATCAGCAACTGGCAGCCGAAAATGACCAGACCTCGCTTCTGATGCTGCGCCTGGTTGAATCTGCGCTGCAAAGATCCGCCAGCGATATGGCAGAGGAGTACACCGAGAAAGCACTGCGCAACGAGAGCGGCACCCTCCGTCCGCTCGATCCCGCTTCTCGAGAGGCGATCAGCGTCATCCTCGAGCACGAGGACGCGCCCGCCACCCTGCACTGCTGGAATGCCGACGATGCACGATCTCAACAGCAACCACAGAGAGAAGCAGAGGCACGTCGCCACCAGTGGCAAGCACACTGCAATGAATCGAACATCGATGCGGCGAGGGAAGCCGCTCGCCGCTGTCACGAATTGTCCCCCGGAGTTCCCGAGGTCGCCCTCGAACGATCCAAACTGGAAGAACGTGCGGGTCAGCCAGCAGTGGCAGCCCTCATCCTGGAAACACTGCTCCACCAGTTGCCCGCCGATCACCCTGCGGTTCCTGCTGCAGTGCAATCACTACTGGCCCTCGATCGAACTCGAAAGGTCGCCCTGCAGCATTCGTTGCAATTGAGCGATCCCGATTCGATCCACCATCAGGCGACTCAACTCGCCCTCGGATTGATCCAGGTGGTGGAAGGAGAGTCCTTCACGGCATCTCCCGAGGCGGGAGCGCAGGCGATGGTGCTGGCCATCATCTCTGCACTGCTGGAGACGGGGCCAGGGCGAGAAGATGCCCTCACCACCATTGCCGACCAGTTGTTGCGTCACCCCGATCCGCTGGTTCACCTGCTCTGCGCAACCGTTGCAAAACACCAGCCAGATCACCCGCTATTACAACGAGCCGCCCAACCCCCAGTCGCCAGCGCCAGGCCCGCGGCTGTGGTCCGCTCCAGTATCGGTACCATCACCGATAAATTGCGAGGGGTACAAACCAGCCCCGGGGAATCCACGGCATCCGTCCCCACGGCGGCCGACCCGACGGCTCTACCTCAGGAACAGCCGCAGTCACCACCCCAGCAAAGCCCGGCTTCGCCACCGCCAAATCAGGGAATCCAGGCGTCTCTGGATCGGCTCCGCTCGCTCCGGGGGGACCCATCACCGCCACCCAAGTCTCCTCAAGGGGAGACTCCTGAGCCCGATCCTGATCCTGTGGCCACACCCGCCGCCCTACCCCCACCCGTCGCAACCGGCAGTCTCCAGTCGGTGGCCTCAAAACTGGGTTCTTTGAGAGGACCTTCCAACGAAAGTTGACCTGAGCGGTCAAGATCCCTAGGATCCGCTCTGACGAATTGAGATGGGGCGGCATCGCCAAGTGGTAAGGCACGGGTTTGCAAAACCCGCATCCCCGGTTCGAATCCGGGTGCCGCCTCCAATCATTCGCAGCGTCAGCGAGCCGCATCGAACACGATGCGACTCGCTGTTTCTGTTCCCGGCCAGGTAGGATCCGACACTTGCCCGGTCATTGGACCGGTCGTTGGCCCGATCGTGATCCTCCGCCTCAAATCCCACATCTGCGCTGACACACCCCCACCTCGCCTCTCTCTGGCATCTTCGGAAGTCAGGAAGAGGTTTGCATCCCTCTCTCACTTGCCGAACCGACCATTCCATCGAAGCATGGGAAACAAGAGACCTGATTGGTCAGATTTATCTCCCATTCGTGGCTGGAGAGACACGATTGCCCCCTCACACCTTGGTCCCCAAGACACTATAATCGTCAGTACGAGGTTGAAGAGATCTCGACAACAGTGGATTGCCCGGGGGGGCAATCGTGCATGCAGATGAGGAGTGCTACCGGTTCATCCCGGAGCCCTGTATGTATTGGGAAGGGAGTGTTCTCGAGATGATTCTCAAGGGTCCTTTGCATCTAGGGTGTATGGCTGTGTGGCTTGCCCTGTTCCTCTCTGCGCCGCTACTGGCTCAGCCGGACTGGGTACAGTTCAACGATGAGACCACGAGTCGGATCAGCGCAGCGTCAAATGTCTCGACCAATGACGTGGCTGAAAAAGACTATGCCTGGGGCGATGTCGACCAGGATGGTGACACCGATTTGATCATCGTCCGGAAACTAGCCTTCACCACCGGTGGAGTCTCTGCGTTCCGATCCAACCTGCTTCTTCTCAACCAAGGGGGAATTCTGGTCGACCGTACCGTCGACTTCGCCAGCGCTTCGGATGTTGCCGGTGATAGCGGATTCCTGACCCCTACCAACGACCGCGATGTGATCCTTGCCGATGTCACAGGAGATGGCTGGCTCGACATCGTGACCGCCGTCACACTTGCCGACGGCTCTCCCAAACACATCGCATACCCAAGGGTCTACCGTAATCTGGGATTGAGTGCTGGAGTCTGGCAAGGCTTCATCCACGAAGATGCACGCATTCCTCAGTTCGAGGGAAACGTCCCCGGCAGTTCTACCCCCCATGCACCACGATTCTGCTCCCTCGATGCCGGAGATATCGATGGAGATGGAGACCTGGATGTCTACCTCGGTGATTACGACAGCGGTGGAAGTCAGACTCTCGACTTCAATGATCGCCTGCTGATCAATGACGGCAGCGGATTCTTCACTGATCAAACTTCGACTTACTTCTCTGGCTCCATCATCATCGGTGGCAGCCCGTTCCCGTTCCAGCAATCTGCCTTCGGCATGGCTTCCTCGATTCGCGACATGAATGGGGATGGAACACTCGACATCATCAAGGACACCGCTCTCAACCCACCGCAATATGTCGGGATCTCCTACAACGATCCGGCAGGAACTGGCAACTTTTCCTCCCACAAGGAGAGTTGGGCCAGTATGGCTCCTTACCATGTGACCGTCGGCGATCTCAATGCCGATGGTGCCAATGATATGGTGGTCACCGACGACAACGCCGATTCCTACCTGATCAATACCGGCAACGACGGTAGTGGCCTCGCCAACTTCTCTCGCTTCTTTTACTCCTTCCAGGGAGGAACCGGAGCCACCGGGGATGACGGTTTTGGCGGCAACTCCCTGATCGTGGACCTCGATAATGATGGTTGGAACGATGTCATCATCACGGATGTCGATGTCGATATCGCGGGCTGCAACCGTCGGATGCACATTTACCACAATCTTGGAAATGCCCCCAACGTCACCTTGCAACAGGAGAATGATGGAGGGCTCTGGAGACCCAACGGAGTTCATGATGTCGCAGTCTTCGACATCAATGGAGACGGCTGGCTCGACATGGTGATCGGAACCTGTTCCGGCACCGAGGTGTGGATGAATGAAGCTCCGATTGGTTTGAACTTGACCTTCCCCCTGGGAATCCCGGATGCCGTTCCTTGCTCAGGTACGGTGGGGATCACGGTCCTTGCGGAGCCCTTCGGAGGAGGAGTCCTCTCCCCATCCTCTGTCAAACTCCACGTCAGTACCGACGGCGGCCCCTTCGTCGAGAACTCGATGACCGCAGGACCCGGTGGACTGTTCGAGGGAAGTCTTGACGGCTCACAAGGGAGCGTTTCCATCGAGTGGTTCGTCTCCGCCGCACTGACCGTTGGCCTGATCGCCAACAGCCCAACGGTACTGAATCTGATCGGCGATGAGATCACACGAAATACCGAGAACTTCGAGACGGGAGCCAATGGCTGGACTGTCCAGTCGGATGCGTCGGTCACCGCTGGAAGCTGGGTCCAAGCGATCCCCAACGGGACATCCAGCGGGGGCAACCCATCGGCACCGAGTGTTGCGGCCAACGGCCAGTGGTGCTGGGTAACCGGCAATGGAGCCCCAGGAGGAGCGGCAGGGACTGCAGACCTCGATGGAGGTCCGACTCATCTGATCAGTCCCAGTTTCAATCTTGCCGGATCCAATGGAACCGTCAGTTTCAATCTCTGGTACGTCAATATCGAGTCCGACCCCACACAGATGGATGAAATGTCGTTCTCCATCTCGACTGATGGTGGCGCCACGTGGACCACCGCCATGGTGGTGGGAGGCGCCCTGGGAACCTCGGGGACATGGCAAAACTTCCAGATCAACCTCGGAGATGTGGTCGTCACTACCGCCAATACCATGTTCCGTTTCACCGCTTCAGACTCACCGAACAATTCGCTCACCGAGGTGGCAGTCGATGACTTCGTGGTCGAGACGGTTACCTGTGGTAGTGGTTCGATCATCTTCAAGCGTGGTGATGTGAATCTCGATGGAAACCTGGATATCAGTGATCCAGTGACCATTCTTCAGATGCTCTTCAACAGTGCCTCGGTCGGATGTGACGACGCTGCAGATGCCAACGATGATTCGGCGCTGAATATTGCGGATGCTGTGGCGGTGCTTTCCTCCCTGTTCGGGGGAGCGGGTAACTTGCCAGAACCAGTCAACTGTGGGCCGGATCCAACCGACGATGCCCTCACCTGTTTGACTGGATGCCCCTAGGTATTCGAGGGGATGAGTTGAGGGTACCCAGCGCTATACCTATGGCGCTGCACCTTTGACCACTGCTCAAGATGGGCTGGTGGAAGGAACTCTTGCCGATCGCTGAAGAAGCGATCGGCAAGGGCTCTCCTCCCCGTCCAACGATCCGGGACTCGAACGGTCCTGATCAATACTGTGCGATCGGCAGTTGCTGCCACCAGGCTCCTTCGTTGGGAGTCTGATCGGAGCTCCTGCCTGTGGAATAATGCGATGTGAAGTTGCGGGAATTATGAAATCGATAGATGACAGAAATTCGGGGATCAGTGATGAAAAATAGAACTGAAAAATCAGGCTACAGGAGTAAGGGCATTCTCTTGTCACTGGCGAAGCAGGGATTACTGCTGCTGCTGGTAATTGCACCTCTTGTAGTGGAAGGACAAACGCTCCAGCCTCGGGTGGGAGAGCCCATCGATGGGTTGACCGCATCTCAGATGGAGCGCTTCCTCGCGGGAAAAGTTGAATTCCAGCGCACCTTTACCGCAGAAACGGGACTGGGCCCTGGTTTCAACCAGGATTCCTGTGCTTCCTGCCACTCTCTTCCCATCGGCGGATCGGGATCGATCAAGGTGACCCGCTTTGGCTCCACCGACAAGGGCGAACCGTTTGATCCCCTCGCTTCGGAAGGGGGCTCACTGCTGCAAGCCAATGCCATCTCCGATGACTGCCTGGAAAGCATCCCTGTCGATGCCACCATCGTCATCGAACGAACCACTCCATCGATTCTCGGCGCAGGTCTGATTGAAGCGATCCCTCAAGCGGATCTTCTGGCTCTTCAATCGAACGGAGGTGTCGCCCACATGGTCGGTCTACTGGAGGATCCGCTGGCTCCACTGACGGTAGGACGCTTCGGCTGGAAGGCACAGGTCGCTACTCTGCTTTCTTTCAGTGGAGATGCCACCCTCAACGAGATGGGAATCACCAATTCCATCGTCGGAATTGAAAATGCACCCAACGGTGACGCAAACTTGCTGGCGCAATGCGATTTGGTCGCCGATCCAGAAGAGCCACTCGTCGATGGTATCCTGTTCGTCGAACGGATCACCGACTTCCAGCGCTACCTGGCCCCTCCTCCCCAGACGCCAAGGAGCGGAATGAGCGGCGAGACAATCTTCAACTCGATCGGCTGTGCCAGCTGCCACAATTCCGAGTACGTCAGCGGAACCGCTCCTGAAGCGGCTCTTTCGGGGATCACTTTCCGACCGTACAGCGACTTCCTGCTCCACGATATGGCGGGATTGGGCGACGGAATCGTCCAGGGAGATGCTCTCGACTACGAGATGAAGACCCCTCCACTCTGGGGTTTGCGCATTCGAGGAGAGTTCCTTCACGATGGCCGGGTTCAGGTCCAGACTTTCCAGCAAGGAATCGACGATGCCGTCGCCTGGCATTTCGGCGAGGGATCGTCCGCATCCTTCAACTACTCGCAATTGACCCCCACCGAGCAGGCTCAAGTCGGCGCATTTCTCGCCTCACTGGGAAGAGCAGAGTTTGATATGAATGGGGATGGGTACATCGGTTCTGCTGACCGTGCAGGATTCATCAACTGCTGGACCGGCGATGCTCCCGGTTCCTTCGATGCAGATTCTCCCTGTGCCGTCAGCGATCTCGATGCGGATGGAGATGTCGACGCTGCAGATCTTGCGGCTCTGAGAACGGCGTACCTCGATCCTCTGGAAGATTGCGACTCGGATGGTGTGTGGGATCTGGAGCAGATCTTGCTCATGGGTGGGGATGCCGATGGCGATGGAATCCTCGACAGCTGTCCAGAAGTGAGTTTCCGTAGAGGAGACAGCAATGCCGATGGTGCAGTGGACATCGGAGATCCCGTTCTGTCACTGGGAATCCTCTTCTCAGGATCGACCGCTGCCACCTGTGCGGATTCCACCGATGCCAATGATGATGGTACCTTTGACATCAGCGATCCAGTCTTCGAACTCAGTTTCCTCTTCTCGGGCGGCGCGGCGATGCCGGCTCCTGGACTCAATTGCGGAGCCGATCCCACCACCGATGGTCTCGATTGCGGAAGTTACTCCAGTTGTCCATGATTCGTGGTCGATGATTCGTGGTCGATGACTCGTTGTCGATGACTCGTTAAAAGCCCCTGCGTCGCGCGAGATGGGCGCACGCAATCGTGATGGCAGCACTCCCTGGCAGCAGTTCACTTCAGCAGCGGTCCCTTGAGAGCCTCTCCATTGGTCGTCAGCACCTGAAAATGATGCACCCGATGCGGCCCCATATAGCGCCAGACGATCTGCTTGTCACGGGTCACCTCAAAGAGTTTCACCTTGTCCGGGCCAGCGGCATAGCTCGCGATCACGGTGTTGCCGTTGGGGAGCCGCTGAGCACCGCATGGATCTGCGAAGGGGTCGTCCTCGTAGTCCTCATTGGAGATCTTCCACACCACCTCCCCCTTCGCGTTGATCTCGATGGTCTTGTTGCCATGAGTCAGATTGACCAGCGTGTTGCCATTCGCAAGACGAATCGCGGTGAAGGGCCAGTTCTCTGCGGCCTTTCCACCGAGCTCTTCCAGGTCGGTCTTGAAGACCTGGAGCACCTTTCCTGCCGGTGAGTACTCCTTCACCTTGAAAGCGAGAAGGTGGGGTGCGAGGTAGTTTCCATTGGCGAGTTTGCGCGCCATGCGGGTCTGCATGTGAGCGTTATCTGTCTCTGGTTGGAGCGCAATCTCCACCACGACTTCACCCTTCCGGTTCACCTCGATCAGCCTCGGCTTCACGCCCAGCTCCGTGATCAAGGTGTTGCCATTTGCGAGGCGTGCACAGGTGCCGATCTCTGCATTCTCTGCCGACTTCTTGTAATGAAAGACGAGCTCATGCTCGCGCGTCAGCTCCTTGACCTCTGTTCCCCACGCGATCAACACGTTGCCATTCTTCAAGACGAAGCCGTCACGAGCGCCAGCAACTCCTGAGTTCCAGAGCTCTTTTCCGTCCTCATCGATGATGCCGGTGAAGCTCGGCCCTGCGACGAAGAAGGAGTGCTGAATCCTCTCGATCTCCTGGCCAGATGAGTCCTGCGAGAGGGACCGATTCGAGCAAAGAGCCGTGAGAGTGAAGACCAGGGCGAAGAGGATCAATCGCATCTGTGATTCCTTTCCGGGGCAGCGAGGAATGAGATACATCCTGACGAATGATCCCCCTTCTCCAGAGAGCCTCCACAGCAGCTGGGCGACGGATCCCACTGAATCTCGTTGAAAGTAGACCTCGGGATTCACTCCTGCGACCGAATCGACCGACCGATCACACTCGGCTCAAACACTCGGCTCAAACCCGATACCCCCCGAGCCATGCGATTGCTACCGGATCAAAACGCCCATTCAACAAAGAGGAAACTGCCCCCCAGGTCGATATCAGCGCTGGTTCCAGTGCCGTCATCGGAGACGTCGATGACGAGAGAACGATGGCCGGCGCCGAACAAGATTCCAGATCCCTGGCGGATCCCGCCGCGCAGCGTCAGCCCCTCGTAGGTGCCATCGATGTCTCCATAACTGATCCACAGGCCCGACAACTCTCCATCGAGTTCAAGACTCCAGTCGTTTCCGATCGGCATGGCGAACTGCGCCCCGAGTCCAAAGGCGGGAACCCATTCATCGATGCCTCGATGGGCAGACACTACTTCGGCACCACCCCCAATTACCGGATTTACCGGATTGGTTCCAGTCAGTGTCGTATCAAACACCAGATGGTCCACTCCCCAGATGTACTTCAACATCACCGGACCAACTCCAAGCAAGGCACCCTTGCTATGGAAGGTCGTGACCGTGGCTTCCAGCGCACTGTCAAGAGTGGTACCAGAGCCAAAGGTGGTCCCACCAAAATCGATCGCAGAACCGAGGGTCGTCGAGCCATTACCGGTGAAACTGATCTCGGTCATCTCGTAGGTTCCGACTCCCATGTCCGCTTCGACCCCATAGACCCAGAAGGTCTCCTCGCCATCGAGTCCCAGAACACCATCGAGATCCACCACGGATCCGGGGTTGGCCAGATCGGATGCCTGGATCGATCCACCTGGGGTGGGTTGCCAGTTCTCAGCCCTCAAGCGGATCAGCCCCGCTCCACCCGCTCCGCACCCGGAGAAGATGAGCAGTGCCAGGAAACAGAGGAAAGGCCGCAGAACTGTCTTCGACTGGATCATCGACATTGAATTCCTTCCGCACGAGGGGTTAGGCGACCGATAGCATATCCGGAAGGATAGAAAACCACCAGTATTCGGAGAGAGACTTGCTCTGATGTGGGTAAGGGATCATTCTCCGGGGGGGGGGCGAGTGGCGGAACTGGCAGACGCGGGGGACTTAAAATCCCCTCCTCGTTCGAGGGTCCGGGTTCGAGTCCCGGCTCGCCTATACCTTATCAACATTGCATTATTTCGGGGTGGCGGCTTCCTGAGGGGTATCAGGAGGGGCGACGGTCGAGAGACCTCCCGCGAAGCTCAGAACTTCCGGGACCGGTTGGGCGGACTCTGTTTCAGCCCAGCGGGTTTTCAGCGGGTGTTTCATCTTCGCAGCAACAGGATCGAAACCAATCCTGGCATTGCTTCGCATCCTGGGTGGTAGCAAACAGATAACAGACCGATTCTCCAGGCACACAATAGACTGCAAAGGAACTACCTTTTTTGATGCAAAGGCAACCGTCCTGGACATCTGGCCCCCGGGGTATGACAAAGATGGAGAGGCAATCGCTCCCCATCTGATAAAAAACCTTGGCGATCCGAAGATCTCCCATCTGGAGAAAAGAAACGCCGCGCAAAGAGCCTTCAGGATTGGGCAAGTTTACCGAAGAGACTGCCAGTTCCGATGAAATCCTGGCCGCAGCACTCTCGGCACCCTCGAAGAACCACTTCGGGCCATCATCTCCATGGATCGATCGTAGATGTGAATCAAAGACGAAATCACCGACGCTGGCCTGAAGTTCTGAATGTGGGCTGGTGGAAAATGGATTGAGGGAGGAGAAGATCACGAGAAGGATTGCAGCGGCGGTGGCGAAGGGAATCAGTTTTCGGCCGGTCCATCGCCTTCGATAGGACTCACGAGAGGATTCAATGGTGATCGCCTGACGTACCTTTTCCTGAAGACCCTGTGGAACCCGAGCAGGACGAGCCTTGGCCTGGACCAGTAGTTTCATGTGCTCGATGGCCCTTGCGGTATCGGCGCAGTCGGGACAGAGAGTGAGATGGAGGTCGACCTCATCGGCGTCCCCATCGACCAACTCACCGTCGACCCATTCATGCAGTTTGTCCTTGAATCGAATGCAATCGTTCATCGGTCCTCGTCTTTCATGCCCAGATCTTCAGTGTCCTGATCAGTATCTCGATCGATCAGCACCAGAAGATTGTATCATTGGCGCCCATAGCCAAGTTCTTCAGCGTAGTCCTCCAGGCGTTCCTTCAAGAACGCCCTGCCTCTGGAAATCCTTGATCGGATGGTACCAATCGGCACATCCAGAATCTCTGAGATTTCTTCATAACTGAGTCCATTCACATCACACATCAGCAGGGCCCGGCTGTAGACCTCGGGTAACTCCCTCAGATGACGATTGACCTCGTCTCCGAACAGGTCGAGAAAAGTTTCCGGATTCTCAATCCCCTGCCGCTCGAAAACCGCAATCGAGTGCCGAACCGGATCGACTGCCAGTTCCTCGACTTCGCCACCGTGGTGAGGCCGACGAGCTCGTTGTCGGTAGCCATCGATGAACTGATTCTTACAGATCCTGAACAACCATGCCTTGGCATTACTGTTGGTTCGAAAGCCACCAAATGCCTTGAATGCCTTGATGTAAGTCTCCTGGACCAGATCTTCCGCCTGAGCACAATTCTTCGACAGTCCCATGGCGAATCGAAATACGTCATCCATGTGAGGGAGTGTGATCTCTTCGAACAGATCCATGTTTCCCATGTTCTTGGTTTCACTCATGGGTCCTCCTTTCACGCGGGTAGGGGTCCAAAAGAAAAGGTGCTGTAGTGAGTCAGAAGTGAGTCAGAAACGGCTCTCCATGTTGGCGTCGAAACGCCTGGATGGCCTCCATGACCCGAAATGACCACCGTTATGGCCATCGCTGAAGATCTGGCTCGGTTACATCCCTTCTATATCGTTCCAACGAAGGTCTGCCGACCCAGGTTCCAGAGATTTCCTGACGGATTCGATTCCCCAGTACTTTGACGTCTTCGGCCGATTCTAGCCATAATTGACTCCAAGGCATGCGCCCCGGGTCATACACCTTGGCGAGCAAGATCCTCGGCAGGGTCCAGGAGGATTTCGCCAGTTCCTGCCCCGAAAACTGCTCCCACGGTTGATCTGCCAGTTGTTGTCGAAAGCGAGCGATCTCCCGCTCCAGATCTCCTTGCTGGAGCTGTTGCTGCAACTCCCTGAGAAGTTGATTGAGGCGCATCTCATCCCGCTCTCGACTCCGATGTCGGGTCAATATTTCCGCCACTTCGCCGTGCTGTGAGATCAACCACTCCTCGGCCAGCCTCGATCCAAGAAAGGTCGCCAGCCCCTCGTTCAGATCGGACTCGCCGGAGATGTGTATCGTTCGGTGGACCAGTTCATGCAACACGGTGGTCGCGAATCGATGCTCGGCCAGTTCGAGCAGAGAGGATGGGAGAGGTTCGGGAAACCAGCCAAGGCTACTCCAGGCGGAAACCGGCAGCACCTCGGCGATCAGGCCCTGATCCGACAGCAACTTCGCTTCCCGCACAGCATGCTCGCGAAATCGAAATCCCTTGTAGGGAACCTCACCGACGATGGGAAACTTCCAGCGGTGAAGAGTCACCGTCACCGGATCCGCTGCAGCCACGATCCAGCTCGCAGGTCTCTCGGTCGATTCCACCCTGCGGTACGCGCCCCCGACTCGTAGACCTCTGTGCCGTGCATACTCGAGTAACTCAGGCAAAGTCTCTAACCGCGACCGTGCTTCAGGAGATAGATCCGGATCGTTGTACAACTGCTCGATCGGGATCGAGGTGGCGATGCTGTGCACCACCGCACTTCCATTCGATAACAGATAGGCTCCGTGACACCCTGTACCGTTGAGGGATGCACAGATCATCAAGGTACAAAGCCAGCGACCAGCGCCCTGGCGAGGATGGACCTGCGAGATATTCATGATCCGATTATATACCGGGATGGAGCGCGGGACTGCGCAGTATCGTTGGTTCCATTCCTGACAGAAGTGCCATCTGCTTACGGGTCTGACTCAAAGGTAGGAAACGACCGCGGTTGAAAACCGTCAAAGATTTCGGTGAAGCCGAAATAGAACTCATCGAAGAGAGGTTCGCCGGTAGGTCCCTGATAGATCATCCCGGATTGGCCCAGAGGAATCATCGATTCGATTCTGACCGGCCCTTGCGGTCCCACCTCGACCACCTGGGTGTAGGTCGAGCGATCGAGCCAAGGTGTGGTCCAGACCTCTCCCACGACCTGCCCGGTGAAACTGATGTTGGCCCTGGGATGATCCCATGGCCTCGAGCCCAGTTGGGCCAGCGTGTCATCGAGTGCCTGTACGATGATCCCGGCGGCGTGGGTCGGTTTCTGTGTGGTCCCACGATTCATGAACCAGTCGATCCGATTCTGCAGCACGGTATCGGATCCGGGTAATCCTCGGATCAACACATTGAAGAGCAGGTTGATTCCCTGCTGATTCCACTGAAGGCTCTCCGTATCCAGTTCATCCTCGAAGGTCAACTCGAGTACTCGGCGGATCCACTGGTCCTGTAAGGTCCAAGCATCAGCCTCCACTTCTGCAGTGGTCCAAGCAGACGGTCCACCCCCGATGAAGTAACCATCCCACTCTCCGAGCAGGGCCAAGGCATCCAGTCGATCCGGATCTGGATCCGACTCGACCGCTGCGACAAAGGCGTCTCGAACGAAGAACCAGCGGTTCCCCCCGCTGGATCCGAGGTTACAGCAATCGGTCGCACTGATGGTCGGGGCCAGTTCACGGATGAACTCGAAGCTGAGAGGCCCCTCTTCGATGGCAGCTGCGATTCGATCTTGCATCGCATGCGCCCGATGGAAACGCCCGTAGGCATGACCCGGATTCGCCCCACCCGCTGCTCCTCCCCCCGCCTTGTTGTTCCAGCCGCCGATCCAGCCTCGATCGGGATTCTCGATCGTCTTGCGCGGCTTGTAGGTGACCGGCGCGGTCCACTCCATCGTTCCATCGCCGAGTTGCGGTAAACGTGGATCGGCATCTGCGTTCCTCACGGGATCCAGGCCCGCCATCCAGTAGCCCACGTTCCCTCTACGATCGGCGTAACAGACGTGAAGTCCGACGCAGAATCGATCCATCGCATCGCCAAAGTCATCGATGTTACGCGCCATCATGAAATCGAGATTCACATCGATGGTGTTCAACTCCTTGCCCCAGTGGGAGTACTTCCAGCTCGCCACGGGCCCATCCACCGAGGAGGGATCGAGGATCAATGGTGCCACCACCGGACCGTGCTGGGTGCGGTAGACCGGCAAGTCGAGAAACTGGTTGTTACCCAGCGGTATCGTCTCGATCCGGTGCAGGAACAGGTCATCTACATCATCGAGGTAGATATCGACGGTATGGGTGTGGGCCACCTGACCTGACCAGGCGTGGCGCGGAGAGCGTCCGATGATGATTCCAGGCAAACCTGCCAGGGCCATACCAGAAACATCGATTCCTGCACCCCTCAGCGATCCCTCCACGATGATGCCGGGCGCACTGAATTCCATCTGCGGCCCGGAGTAGAGGATCGGATTGCCCGTATCTGTATGATCTCCCGAAACCACCCATGCGTAACTCCCGAGGCGAATCGGCGAGCCCAGGTCGGAGAGACGCTGGGCGGTACCGCCAAAGACATCTTCGACTCGGTCTCTCAGCGCTCTCAAGTTTTCAATCTGATATTGCTGAGGTAATGGCTGAGCCGGCGGGGATTCACCCTGGAACGGAATCGCGAAGTCCTCTGGAGGGATCATCGTCGGAGCCTCAGGATCATCGAGCCAGCGCAGGTCATCGAACATATCTCCACCGTCGATGGGATGTTGATCGATCAGTTCTGCCAGCAACAGTGCATTGTCCAGTTGATGAGTTGCGAGCGCCTCCGAATCGAAATTCCTCAACAAGGTGACCTGTAGTGCCATCACATCCTGAATCGTCCACGGATCTGGCAGGATACCCAGCTGATGAAACTCATAGGGAAGCAGGTCAGGATCGGCAATCACTTCCTTGATCCTACGATTCATTCCATCGATGTATCCCAACACCACTACTTTTCCAAGTTCAGAGACTCCTTCGAAACCATCCAGCATCTCCTGGTCGGAGTACCCCAGTAACTTGATGGCGATATCGGTATTGAGTTGACCCGCACCGAGGATCTCGGTGAGTCTGCCCGATGAAAGCCTGCGGAAGAGTTCACTCTGCCAGAGGCGATCGGTAGCGACCTCGTAGCCGAAGGCTTCATACAACTGATACTGATCGCCCCCCTCGATGAACCAGACTCCCAGTTCATCCCGGGTCACGGTCACTTCAGGAATCGGCGGACAGACCGGATAACTTTCACAATCTCCGATGGCGGAGATTCCGCAGTAGGGATAGGGATAGTCGGGAGCCCGACCATCGAGCAATCTGAAACCGATCACCACCGTTGCATCTGCGAGATCCACATCCCCATCGGCGTTGGCATCCATCGCAGCGATGCACTCCGAGGCGGGACCGCCGAGATAGAGGTACTGGAGCAACCAGATCCCGTCGGCGAGATTCACCCGACCGTCGACATTGGCATCTCCACGGATGAATGGAATCTCCGCCGCTGACATCGGGGATACGGTCAGCACCACAATTATTATCCAATAGCCTACTCTTGGCATCCTGAACACCTCCTGGGATTCTATCCACCATCGTATCAGTGCTGGTATCCAGTACGAGCCCCTGTTGGCCTTCCACCTGAGACGGGTAGAATGGGAGCACAGGCGCATCCCAGTAGATGGCCGGTGGAGGGTTCCCATGATCAGAATTCCGGCTCTATTCGTCCTGATACTACTGACCAGTACTGCCCTCTCGGCCGGAGAACCGATCGAGACCGCCTTCGTCGCATCCGGGGTGGAGATCGTCGGCGGCGAACTGGGAGCGGTGGCGGACCTGCTCAACCCCGTGCTCCAGGATCAATTTGATAGCGGCGGGATCCGCAACCTGCTCGAGGTCCAGAATCTCGATGATCTGTCGATGCAGAACGACCCGGAAGTCGCAGTCGCTGCGTTCCCAGGTCTCGATCAAGATGGTGACCCTGGAAATGACTTCGATGGTGACAACCTGTTCCAGGTCGACCCCCTCGGCCTCAATGCTGACGGCCAACCACTGACAGTCTTCACACCAGGATCGATCACCAACGGGTTGCTGATCGCTGGACCCGCTGACCTGGACCTGGGCGGTGGCCTGGTGATTCCCGGTACGATACTCGAGGGCACCATTGCGGTAGGTGGATCATCGCTGATCACTCCAGCCATCGCGGCAGCCATTCCGGTGGCAATCTTCGATGCCATTCCCGCTCCAGCGCCCTTCGATGGTTTCCCCTTCAATTACGATACACTGACACAGGTCCTCGGATTCCTGGGAGTCAATCCCGACGTGGACACCGATGGCGATGGTGTCATGGATGCTTTTTCGGTGGAATTCGTGCTGGCATTTGTTTCCTGTCAGATCATCTACCCCAGCGGCGATCCCCTCTTCCTCCGCGGAGACCTCAATGATGACGGGACGATGGATCTGAGCGATGGAATCAGCTTGCTCAGCTATCTGTTCACCAGTGGAACCGAACCCGGTTGCCTCGACGGTGGCGATACCAATGATGATGGAACTCTGAACCTCGCAGATGCCATCGTCATCCTCAGCCACCTCTTCACCGGTGGGCCACCACCCATGGACCCATACACTGGCTGCGGAATCGACCCGACCGCCGATAGCATCGACTGCACGACAAGCCCTGGAAGCTGTTAGATCGGTCGATCAGGACCCAGATTGGCCCAGTCGCCGAGACACTCCCTGGATCACTCGATCGAGTGCCTGGAGAAATGCGGAGCGGTCGCGATGGTCAAAAGGAGAGGGCCCCGAGGTGGGCAATCCAAGATCTCGCAGATGGGTCGCCAGGTCTCGACGCGCCAGCGCTTCCCCGACCGACTCCTCATCGAGGATCCTGCCATGGGGAGAAACCACCTCAGCACCCACGGCAACACAGCGTGCGGCCAGCGGAATATCTCCGGTGACCACCACCGTCTTCTCGTTACAGTTTTCTGCGATCCAGTCGTCAGCCGCATCGAACAGAGCGGCCACCACCTGGAGCCGACATCTGGGTCCGTTGGGGATTCGCATCTGGCGGTTAGCGACAAAGATCACCGAGAGATCGAGGCGCTTCGCGACCTTCACCACCTCATCCTTGACGGGACACCCGTCGGCGTCGACGACCAGCTGAATGTTCATCGATCCAGGCTCTCTAGTGGCTTGGGGGCAGCCGTTTTCAACGAGAGCCTTTCGGTTCCTTCTTCTCCACCGCATCGCTGGTGGGATCCGATTCAGCCGGAGTGACCTGTTCCTCTGGAGTCTTTTCCTCATTCTCACGTGCGATCTCTTCCAGCCTCAGTGAAAGAGCACCGACATCGGAAGTGGGAAGATCACACTGCTGATGGACACACAGATAGGCACACGGCTCTCCTTCGAGGAGCCCTCGATCCGCCAGCAGCGCGACCACTTCAGCTGCCCGATCCCCCTTCTCTCCGGGCGATCGCAGTGCCACGATCGGAAAGGGCACCTTGGAATGGGTCACGGCATCGATCAGGTTTCGGGTTTCCACTGCTGTCGGATCTCCGACCACTGCGACCGCCGGAGCCGCACGCGACATCGCCTGAACCGCCAGAAGCAATTCTGCCGAACCGGTCGGATAGGGTCCAATCGAGCGCAATCCTGCAGCGATGATGTGTTCCCCCGCCTCGCGGTACTCGCTGGTCCCGGTCAACTCGTAGAGACGTAACAAGGTTCGTGCCACGGTGGCATTGCCCGACGGAATCGCACCATCAAAGAACTCCTGTCTCCGCCCGAGCAACACCTCGGCTCCCGCTGGAGCCTCGAACAGACCACCGTCCGCCTCGAGCGGACCGAACTCCTTGAGGATCACTCGCCAGGAACGGATCGCCTCGGCCACGAATTCGACCTCGAAGGTCGCATCGTAGAGATCGAGACAACATTTCATCCATAACGCCGCATCTTGAAGGGTTGCGGGGTTGCCGGAGACCTGTGCCGTCTCCTGTTCCCCACCATCGCGGGAGGAGATTCCATCGGGATAGTCTCGACGCCTCTGAAATTGATCTTCCAGCACCAGAGATCCCTTCATCGAGGAGTAGGCTGCCACCGCCGCCTGACGGAATCGAGGCAAATCCAGCAGCGCCGCGCCACGTGCCAGCGCCGAGATGGCGAGTGCATTCCAGCCCAGCACCACCTTCGGATCTCGTTTGGGCGCCACTCGATGCGCACGATGGCCCTTCATCAGGGCCACTCCCGCGACAAATTTCTGTACCGCCTGATTCAAATCGATCGACAGTGACCTTGCCGCCTGCTCGATCGACATCGCCTTGCGAGCGACGCTCGCCTCTCCCCCCTCGAAGTTGCCCTTCTCGGAGATCCCCAGAACCTTGCAGATGAGGGGGGTCGAATCCTCACCCACCACTTCCTTCACCTGCTCTGGAGTCCAGACGTAGTAAGAGCCCTCCACCCCTCCAGAATCCGCATCCCATGAGCCTGCGAATCCTCCATCGGGGAGCATGAACTGTTCCAGCAAGGCATCGCAGGTGGCGACCCCGACTGCGGTCAGTTGTGGATCATCGGTGATCCTCCCCGCCTCGAAGTAACTTTCCGCCAGCGATCCCTGGTTGTAGAGCATCTTCTCGAAGTGCGGCACCTGCCACTGGGCATCGACACTGTAGCGATGGAACCCGCCACCCACCTGGTCATAGATCCCGCCGTTGGCCATCGCGTAGAGCACCGAAACTCCTCGATCGATGGAGGCTTGATCGCCACGCATCTTTCCCTCGCCGATCAAAAATTGCAGCAATCTGGGGTTGGGAAAGCGTGGAGCCTTACCAAAGCCGGCAGGATCCGCGGTGTAACTCCTGGCAGCGCCATCGATCCCTCCAGCGAGGTACCCTTGCGCTTCAATACCATCAAAACTGCGCTTCGCCCGATCCAACAGGTGGGCATTCAGTTTTCCTGCGCTGTCGCTGATCTGTTCCCGATCCTCACTCCAGGCCTTGGAGATGGAACCGAGCAACTCGATGAATCCAGGTCGATTGAACCGTGCTCGCGGCGGAAAATAGGTCCCACCGAAGAACGGTTTCAAGTCATGGAGTAAGAATGCCGAGAGCGGCCAACCCCCTCCACCGGTCATCGCCCTCACCGCATCCATGTAGGCATCATCGACGTGAGGAAGATCTTCTCGGTCGACCTTGATGGAGATGAAATTCTCGTTCATGAACGCAGCGATCGCGGGATCGGAGAAGGACTCCCGCCGCATCACATGACACCAGTGGCATGACGAGTAACCGATCGACAGGAAGATGGGACGATCCAGTTTCTTCGCCTGCTCGAATGCCTCTTCCCCCCAGGGATACCATTCGACGGGATTCTCCGCATGTTCCCGCAGGTAGGCGCTGGGGCTATCGGCCAGTCTCCAACCTCCCACCTGGGCTTCTCCAGCTTCTTGTGCTCGCCCCTGGATACCGGCACAGAAAAGAGTGCAGGTGCAGATGATCCATCGATTCATTTGGTCCTCCGTCAGCAGGTATCCTATGGTTACCCTACCCTCCGGGGGAGGGTAACCTGTAGAAACCAGGTCGAACTACCCCGAAATACCACGACACAATGTTGATATTTTGCGGTAGAAACTTCAGCGATTCCGGTAGATTGGCTCTCCCAACCTCAGCGAAAAGGAGTACGGATGACTGATAAAGAAGGTCTAGCCAAACAAGGGCAACCGATCTGGATCTTGATCCTGCAAGGACTCTACGGTGGATTTTTCATCCTGATGGGTCTCAATGGGTTTTTTCATTGGTTTTCACCCGGGGGTGACCAGCCGCCGACCAATCCAGAAGCGACCGGCGCGTTCTGGGGTGGAATCACCGCCAGTGGATACATGTCCAACCTGATCTTTGCCACTCAGGCGGCCAGTGGATTGTTGATCGCTTCGAGTCGGATGAGCGCCTTCGGACTGATTCTGCTGAGTCCGGTGCTGGTCAACATCGTTGGGTATCATCTCTACGTGGAACCCAATGGCCTGGAGATGGCCTTCGGGCTCTCTGCGGTGCATCTGGTTCTGGCATGGTGCCACCGCAAGAGTTATCAGCCGCTCTTTTGCAACTGCTAGCCTGACATCGGGGTCGTGTCCGCCGGGGAAATTTCACTCTCCGGCGGGCACCGTCTTGCCTTCATCCACGGCACCGTAAAAGTGCCAGGTCGGTCGATGGTTTCGCTTCAACTCGACATCGCTGAGGGCCGCCCGAACCATATCGATGGGGATCGAGTTATTCTTCAGCACCCGATCATGAAACTCCCGATCGCTCATCTGGCCTGAATCGACCAGTTCCCGGTGAAGTGCCATCAACTGCAGTCCACCGAGCATGTATGCCGCCTGATAGAGCGGACCGTAACTACCACTGACTGAACGGCGCACCTCTGCGGTGGCGTTGTTTCGTTCATGGCCGACATTCTCGACCAGAAAATCGATCGCTTCCTCTGCACTCATCCGTCCGAGGTGGTAACTGAGCGAGAAGATGATCCGCGCACAACGATGAGTGCGCCAGAACAGCATTCCCACGCGATTTTCTGCGGACTCTGCAAAGTCCTTGTCCCACAGCAACATCTCCCAGTAGAGAGCCCACCCCTCCATCCAGAAGGGAGTGCCGAAACCGCGCCGATGAGTTCGATGCCTGCTGGTCATGAACCCCTGCAAGTGATGACCTGGAATCAACTCGTGATGCACCGTGGCTCGGGCAAAGTGTCGGTTGTTCCCTCTCATGCTCATCCGCTTGTCTTCGTGCTCCATCTCGTGGGTGGGGAATGCCACCATGATCGTTTCACCACCGAGGAAGTATGGACTGGTCTTCTGTCGTGCAGCCGACAGCATCTCCATCCTCCAGGTTTCCTTGCAAAGATCAGGAATCGTGACCAGATCTCTCTGCTCGAGAAACTCCACCGCCTCGTGAGCCAGCTCACGAATCAGGTCCGGCTGCTTCCCTGGCTCGACATGGAGTTCCTTGACGTGCTCGAGAGCTTTGCGCCAGTAG
>DUAN01000042.1 GCA_012960845.1 Planctomycetota bacterium
CCTCGACGTATTCGATCCCCTCGGGAAACGCTTGCTCCATCGGAACCGACTCCCCGAGTTCCTTCATCGCCTTGAGCTGCTCGAGAGCCTCCTGGAGGATTCTCGCCTCCTCCTTCTGTGCATGCTCACGCGACAGCACTCGGATCACGGACTCGATGATCTCGGTAAGTGGTCGATAGTCATCCTCGGGTAACGCGTCTTCTGGAGGAACGTAGCCTTCCGGCCGACGAACCCGCCACAGGGTGTCCTTGTCCGCTTCATATCGAGCCTCGACCTCTTCGGCAGTGGGATCGTATTCGATGGCCGCCTGCAGGCGCGGTCGCTCGATCCGTGCCACTTCGATTCCGAGGCGATTTTCCAGCACGAACTGCTCAGGATTATCGTTGTAGGTCGCTTCCACATCCTCCGGAGTGACCTGCTCACTCGCCTCTTCCAGGAAGATGTCCTGCGAAACCTGAATCAACTCGAGAACTCGACGCTCATTCTGCGACTTGAACTCCTCGAAGGCTTCCTTCTCGGTCACCACTGCGGCGTCGACGACGGACCTGACCAGTTCTTGCACCCGTAGGCTCGAGATTACCGTTTCCTCGAATTCCTTCTTTGACATCAAGATCTTGAAGTTAGGATCGCTCAGTGCCGCACCGTAGGTCAATTGATCGAGTCGAGCCAGAGACCGTTGACTGATGTAGTCGGGATATCTCTCCTGATAAGTCCCGGTCCAGCCAGCATTCTCCATCACTCGATACCAGGTGGTCACATCGAGGACCGCTTCGCGAACTTCCTGATCCTTACTCTGATCACTGGGTTCAATACCCATCCGAGTGATCTCATCTTCGAAGACCAGTTGTTTGAGCACATCGTCTACCGTCGCCTGGCGGTACCGCTCTTGTCGTGAACCCCACCAGCCAAATCTCCGGACATTATTCAGCCACAGAGTTTTCGACAGTTCTCGGCGCTTTTCGTTGAAATCCTGGGTAGTAACGGTCTCGCCGTTGATCTCATACGAAGCGGTGGCAGAGGCGTCTCTGGCCCACCAACTGATCAGACCAGTCGCAGCAAAGGTTGGGGCAATCAGCAGCAACAGAAGGGTCATCACGACCCGTTCGTTACGCTTGAAGAAGCCGGTCGACATCTCTCGGACCTACCTCTCGGTTGGTTTCAAACCTAATCTTCACAATGAAGTACAAACAACAGCACCGGACCGAAGATTCTAGGTCCACAGCCATGATCTCGCAACGACACTCGGAGGGTACGATCCCCCGTCTTCCAAAGAATACGATGGGGAGGAGGCCCCAGCACATCGCTGGATCCTCCTCATTATCGGATTACTGGACGATCTCGAGCAATTCCACGTCAAAAATCAGCGTAGCCCCGCCGGGGATCTTCGGCGGACGACCCTGCATTCCGTAGCCCATGGCGGCTGGAATGATCAATTTCCGCTTTCCGCCCACCTTCATCGATCCGACCCCTTCGGTCCAACCGCTGATCACTCGATTGAGTGGGAACTCGGCCGGTTGTCCTCGATCCACGCTACTGTCGAACATCGTTCCATCGGTGAGATAACCGGAGTAGTGCACCTTGACCGTACTGGTGGAATCGGGAGGAGACTCACCGGCTCCCACTTCCAGATCGATGAAGTGCAGTCCCGACTCATTGATCTGCATCTCTCCATCGGTGGGGATTCCCGGGAAGCGAGGGATCAGCACCCTTTCGACCACCTCGCCACTCGAGGAAATCATGACGCGTTCGACCTTATCGGTGCTCACCGAAATGATCTCGTACAACGGGTTCGCGGCCCCGCTGCGGAGTTCCGCCGACTGAGCCAGCCCACCGGTCAGATCGGTCACCTTCTTCACCGCTTGCTCAAGCGTGATCTCGGACCTGGCCAGCATCGCATGGAGGTCCTTCGCTGCAGGGGGAATCGCCGTGAAATCTCCCACCATCGCAGTCGCCGCCATTCCTACTGTCAATACCGCTGCCGCAGCAACGGTCCATTGAAATGCTCTCATCTTGTCTTCCTCTCATTCCGATCAAGACGCCTCATCGATGGCTCGATTCGCCAGCGCATCACATCTTTCGTTTTCTTCATGGCCCGCGTGGCCTTCGACCCAACTCCAATGGATCGTTCTTCCCAATGCAGCCTGTATCAGCTGCTTCCAGATATCATCATTGAGCACCGGCTTGCCGTCGGACTTTCGCCAGTTCCTGCGTTGCCAGCCTGTCACCCATTCGCTCATTCCCTTGACCACGTACTGCGAATCGCTGAACAAGGTCGCTTCCGACCCGTCCGGTATTGAGCGTAACGCTTCCAGAGCGGCAGTCAGTTCCATTCGGTTGTTGGTGGTCGAACGGTGATGATCGTAACAGACTTCTTCGGATCCATCTCCAGCACGCACGATATAGGCCCATCCCCCCGGTCCGGGATTCCCCCGACAGGCTCCATCGGTCCATATCTGGTAGTTCTCAGCGCTCATCCGTGGGTCCTCCGACGACCCTTTCCGGGGCCCCCTTTTTTCTTCCCTGATCGACCGTGCCGAGTGGCTCCTCGGCGAGGCTTCCTCGAGCCATGCTCTTCTTTCGGAGGACGTTGAGGCCGACCATCTTTCAGTCGGGTGGCGGGAACTCCGCCAGAACCTCGACCTCTCCGAGCTCCCGTTCTGGTGTGACAGTACCTCAGATCGATATCTCGATGGAGCGGATCCACCGATTCCAGTTCCACCTCGACCGGATCTCCAAGGCGAATCATGTTCCCGGCATTGGCACCCCTCAACGCGAACTGGGTTTCATTGAAATGATAGTGGTCATCCTGAAGCTTGGAAACATGGACGAAGCCATCGATGAGGACACCATCGAGGCGTACATGAAAGCCCTGCTCTCTCACCGAGGTGACGATCCCTGTGAACCGCTCCCCTACCCGATGGCGCAGCCAAGAGATCGCCCGCAATCGGGCCATGTCGCGCTCTGCTTTCTCGGCAGTTCTTTCGCGAGTGCTGCAAGATTCCGCCAGTTCCAGCAGGGAAGCGGAGTCCGTTTCCATCGCTGGGCCCCCTTCCGAGAAGAGATGGCGATCGAGTGCGCGATGGACCTGAAGATCGGGATATCTGCGAATCGGCGACGTGAAGTGGCAGTACTCCTCTTTCCTCAGGGCAAAGTGTGACTCACGTCTGGGGCTATACTCGGCGCGGCTCAAAGTCTTGAGCAAGGCAAAGGAGACCACCGGAGCCGCTGCCGTTCCACGGACCTCGTCGATCACTGCGGGAAGGTCATCGATCCCTCTTACCGTCGCTGCTGGAGCGAGAACCCGACACAATCGGGCAAACTTCTCGAGATCTTCTTCCTCTGGAGGGGCATGGACCCGACGAAGGATCGGAATCTCTCTCTCGGTAGCGATGGTGGCGACCGCCTCATTGGCGATGAGCATGCACTCCTCGACCAGTTTGTGGGCATCGAGTCGTTCCTTCGCCTCGACCCCGATCACCTCACCCTCGTCATCCAGAATCAACTTCATCTCGGCCAGGTCGAGGTCGATGCAGCCAGAACGCATCCTACGACCCCTCAGTTTCGTACGAACTCCTGAGAGCTGGTGCAGCATCCCTACGATCGCCTCGGTGGTGATACGAGTCGATTCGACTTCCCCATCGATGATCTGTTGTACCTGTTGATAAGAGAATCGCTGGGCGCTGCGGATGACTGCCCTCTCGACGAACGCGTCCTGGATCTGTCCTTCGTCTCCGACCTCGATCCAGACCACCTTGGCGAGTCGATCTTCTCCCGGCCGGAGGGAACACAATCCATTGCTCAGTCGCTCCGGAAGCATCGGGATGGTCTTTCCCGGGATGTAGACGCTGGTGCTACGAAGGATGGCCTCGCCATCGATCGGATCTCCAGAGGTGACATAGTGACTGACATCTGCAATCGCCACTCCGAGCAGGACCCGACCATCGGCTTGCTCGACCAGAGCAATCGCATCATCGAAATCCTTGGCATCCTCCGGATCGATGGTGACAAACGGAATCGCTCGGAGATCGGTACGCCTGTCGATCTCATCCTCAGAGATCTGCTCGGGAAATCCATCCGCCTGCTGAAGAACTTGTGGTGGGAACTCCTCACGCAACTGATGCTCTGCACAAACCACCTGCAAATCTGCACGCCAGGTCCCCTCCGGAGCCCACTGACAAACCACTTCCCCCGGTGGCATGCCATCGACTGCTGGGCCATTTCTCAGTCGCGCCAGTACTCGATCTCCGTCATCGGCACCATTTCTATGGCCGGGGTCGATCCAGATCTGGCGAAGACTGTCATGGCGCATCGGTTGGACCATTCCACCGCCATCTCGTTGCTTCCAGTACTGTCCGGGAATGACTCTCGGGCTTCGAACCAGGACCTCGAGAACCTTGCCGCTACGGCCTTCTTCGGCTGACCCAGGGCGACCACGACCCGGCTGAGAGATCCCGGCGAGCACTCGATCCCCGTGATGAGCATCTTTGAGTCGCCGCGCTGGAATGAACACGTCACCTTGTGGATCCTCGACCAGCGGTCGGACAAAACCGAAACCACGTCGAGTCACCGTGAGGGTTCCGACCAACCATCTCTCTCGACGAGGCACAAACCAGCCTCGTCCGAGCAGGTGAACCGTTTCTCCCTGCTCCTCCAGTTCTTCCAGCAACTCTTTCAGGCGAGGGTGGTCCTTGCTCTTCAGACCCAAGGTATCAGCGATGTCCGCCAACGAGGATGCATGGTATTCGGGTCCATGGCTCCAGACTCGGAATGAATCGAGCCACTTCTGATCAATCGAGGATCTCAAAGGGTGCCCTCTCAAGATTGGAAAAAGTCCGTGAAGGGGAAGGAATCTTCCCCTTCACGGACTCGGTTATATCGACAAGTGCGGTCAGGATGCTTCGATCCGTTCTATCCAACAGTCTGGATGATCGAAAGCAGGGGCATGAACAGAGCCACGACGATGAAGCCGACCGCCCCTCCCATGCCAACGATCAACAATGGTTCGAGCAGACTCGACAGCGACTCCACCAGAACGTCTACATCGAGATCGTAATTGTCGGAGATTTTGTTGAGCATCTTGTCCAGTTCTCCGGTTTCCTCACCGATGTCGATCATGTTGACCAGCAGTGGATCGAACACCCCGGAGGCACCGAGCGGCTCGGCGATGGTTTCTCCCTCTCGAATCGATCCACAGACCTCTTCGATGGCGTCAGAGATGACCCTGTTCCCCACCGCAGCCTTGACGATTTCGAGTGCTTCAAGAATCGGCACTCCCGACGAGATCAGAGTTCCCAGTGTGCGGCAGAAACGAGAAATCGTCGACTTCCTGACGATCTGCCCGAAGATGGGAGCATGGAGTTTGGACTTGTCGATCATCAACTCCCCGGCATTCGTCCTGGCGAGCATTTTGAGGGCACTGTATCCACCGAATACCACCAAAGGAGCGAGATACCAGTAACTCTGAACAGCATTTGCGAATCCCAGTAGCATCTGAGTAGGGGCCGGCAGTGCCGTTCCCATGTCGGCGAACATCTTTTGAAACTGCGGGATCACTTTGGTCATGATGAATCCGAGGATCATGCAGGCGACGCAGATCACCGCAATCGGATACACCATCGCTCCCTGTACCTTCTTCCGCAACTTCATCGACTTTTCCTGGAAGTCGGACAATCGCTGCAAGATGGTATCGAGAACTCCACCAATCTCACCGGCCTTGACCATTGCCACGAACAGGTGATTAAAAGTCCTCGGGAACTTTTCCAGCGCTTCCGAGAAGGTCGCACCACCCTCTACATCTTCGGTCACCTTGTTCAGTTGATCCTGAAAAGTGCTTGGAGTCATCTGGTCTGCAAGAATCTTGAGAGAACGAACGATCGGAAGGCCTGCGTCCTGAAGGGTGGCGAGCTGCTGAGTGAACTGCACCAGTTCTACCTGTGAGACTCTGCCTCCGAATGGATTGAGGTTCAGTTTCCTCTTCTTTTTTCCCTGTGCAGCCTTGGCCCCACCCTTGCTCTCGCGAATTTTCGTTGGCTTCAGGCCACGGGACCGCAGTTGCTTGATAGCCTCCTGCTGATTACCCGCCTCGATGGTACTACGCTTCTTCTGCCCTCCTGGGCCGACTGCTTCGTATTCGAAAACCGCCATCTGTGCTGCTCCTTCTGGTGAGGCTCATCCTTGAGCCTCGCTTTCACATCTTAGGGGATGATCGTCTAGGAGACGATGGTCTCCTTGACCACCTCCTCGATGGTGGTGACTCCGTCATAAATGTGGATCAAACCGGCATCCCGGAGGGTCTTCATACCCTCTTCACGTGCCAGTTTCTGGACTTCCTGGGTACTCGCACCGGTCATGATCACATCTCGTAATCGATCTGTCATCTGCATGATTTCGAACAGAGCGACCCGACCCTTGTAGCCGGAATTATTGCATTCCCTGCACCCTTTTCCGTAGAAGAAGGTACGACCCTGAACATCGGACTGGGTCAATTCCAGTTCCATCAGCATCTCGTCGGTCGGTTCGTACTCGACCTTGCACTCCAAACAGACCCTTCTCACCAATCGCTGCGCCACCACCGCCTCGACGGTAGCAGTGAGCAGGAACGCTTCGATCCCCAGGTCGACCAGTCGAATCATCGAGGAAGGGGCATCGTTGGTGTGCAGGGTGGAGAACACGATGTGACCGGTGAGACTCGCTTCCACAGCGATCTGCGCGGTCTCGAGGTCTCGAATCTCACCGACCAGGATCTTATCCGGGTCCTGTCGCAGGATCGCTCGCAGACAAGCCGCGTAGGTGACTCCAATTTCTTCGTTGATCGGAATCTGGACGATACCATCGATGTTGTATTCGACCGGGTCCTCGGTGGTGATGATCTTGGTCGTCGGGTCATTGGCCTCATTGAGGCACGAGTAGAGCGTAGTTGTTTTTCCAGAACCGGTCGGCCCCGTCACCAGGATGATCCCATTTGGCTTGATGATCAGTTTCCTCAGCAGATCGAGGTCTTTCTGACGCAAACCAATATTTTCCAGGTCGAGGGAAACCTGACCTCGGTCCAGCACACGCATCACCACCGACTCGCCGTACATCGTCGGCAAGGTGGAGACACGAAGGTCGACCGGACGTCCTGAGATGTTGAGTTCGATCCTGCCATCCTGTGGTAGGCGGGTCTCGGCGATATCGAGATTTGCCATCACCTTGACCCTCGAGATCACGGCTCTGGCCAGCTGAATCGGGGGAGGCATCATCTCGTAGAGCACGCCGTCCACCCTGTAGCGAATCTTGAATTCCTTCTCGAAGGGTTCGAGGTGAATATCCGATGCACGGTCCTTGATGGCAGACAG
>DUAN01000043.1 GCA_012960845.1 Planctomycetota bacterium
TCTGGTGCTCGATCAAGGCCGAATCGTCGAGCAAGGAACGCCCAAAGAACTGATGAGAGCAGGGACTGCGTTTCAAGAACTGCTCGAGAGGGACCAGGTTCCGGGGTGAAGAGTGGTCTCCGGTGGTACAGGGACTCGATAGTGTTGGGCCATCGAACGGATATAAGTGAATCACTCCCGTTTTCTTATAATTACAGTGCAGAGGCGCAATAATGGCTGAGTTCAATCCAGAAGATCATTGGAAAGCGATCATCCTCTTCGGGCGAAATACGGCCACCTACAAGATAGCACTGGCAAAATCGCTTCTAGAATTCTGTCACCAAGGAATGACGACAGTATCGTGGGAATATCTTTCAAAGCAGTTTTTCCATGAGTATCTAAACCGGCTAAATCTCGAATCTCCTATGCCCCAACTGTATCAACCGGGAAGACTGGCTGTAATGGTGCGGATCATTGCGGAATACAATAGTGGAAAGTTGGATGAGCAAGGTGCCATCGATCGCGTTGGGAACGAAGCTTTTGGAGATGTAATCAAGAGATTCCACAATGTTGGAAGCCACGGCAACCTATCTGAAAGTATGTTCTATCGATTTGATATGGGGAATAACCTAATAATCACAGACGACCTTCACTCACTTATCGAGAACAGCGCCACTGAACTGGAGAGCGAGTTGGAGGCACGCTGGAGCTTACTTGAAGGCGCCTTTTCTCTTCACCACGACAACTATCAACTCTGCAATGATCTTCGAGAGATCTACTTAAAAAGCGAAGACGCCACAGAGAGGAAAGGCCTAACAGGAAACGTTGGCTTCCTTCAGGGGTATCAAGGTAACACCTGTTTTTACTGCGGCTTGGACCTCAATGGGATTCACGCTCATGTTGATCACGTCCTCCCACGGCAGGTAGTACAGCATGATTTGATCTGGAACCTGGTACTGGCTCACGCACACTGTAACGAGCAAAAATCTGACCGCCTTGTTGGCGACCACTACATCGAAAAACTGATCGCAAGAAATGAAAACATCATGGGAAGTAATCACCCCTGGAAAAAAGAGATAGAACATGCACTTGGCTCTAACGCGGGCCGAAGGAGATCCTCGATAAAAGAGCACTATCAGCGTGTTGGACAGATCCTCGGATGGAATCACTGGGGCGGTAGCCCAACATATTCACCCGACAAAGATGCTTTCTATAAGAAACTGGTCACCCTGTTGAACCAAAGTTGAGAGGCTAATTTCACGTGGATTCTTTTCTAGAAATCGGAACCGAAAAATACATTTTTGAATCAAAATATTTCTTTGTTATCAAAGACGAATTCCCTGTTTCGCAAGGGCATTGCCTGATTATCTCCAAACAACTGAGAACAGACTTCTTTGACCTTTCAAGTGACGAAAGAACTGAGTTAGGGGATATCATCATCTCGACCCGAAAAATGATTGAAGAAAGTCAATCCCCTGACGGCTACAACATTGGAATGAACTGCCAATCCGCAGGTGGCCAAACCGTCATGCACTTTCACTGCCATGTAATCCCACGCTATTTTGGAGACATGGCAGACCCTCGGGGTGGTATTCGGTACTGCATCCCCGAGAAAGGGAACTACTGTCCCTAACAGAAGCAGATCAATAATAATAGTATGAACTACTGCCCCTCGACCGCCGGTTTTTGCAGGTAGAGCCATACCCAGCCGTGGGTGTTGGACTTGGTGCGGTCGAACTTGGCCATCTTGTTGGCCAGCGGCCGCCACACCTTGGATGCTTCATCGATCCGGGCCTTCGCATCATCCGGAATGCCACCGGGCTTGCCGACGAAACTGTTGCGATACTCGTAGGCCTTGTCGAGGATCGCATCCGCCGCCTCGTAGGCGGGCGTCAGCGCCAACTTCTCCGCTTCCTGCTCGGCGGTCAGTGGCGGTAGCGTGTAGTAGAGCCACTGCACATCGCCGACCAGCAGATCGGGCAGACCATCGAGGTTCCAGTCGGTGACAAAGACCTTGGTGCGTGAGCCCGCACCGTCGGGGCCGTCCGCCTCCTGGCGCTGCTGGAACTGACCCTTTTCGATCAGAGGCTCGCTGGCAGCGTATTTCGGAGCGTTGTTGCTGCCGAGATTGCGGTACCAATTGACGCCGCCGTATTCGCTCCCGAGTACCAGATCGAGGATTCCATCGCCATCCCAGTCGGCGTGATGGGCGTTGCTGCCCTTGACCTTGTCGCCGTCGGCGGTCAGCAGTGGGCGAGATTTCCCCGCGTAGGAGGGGCTGGACCGGCTACCGACATTGTCGAAGATCTCCACTGCGCCACTGCGAGTCCCCAGCACCAGATCGAGATCGTCATCGGCATCGATGTCGATCGCCTCGACCGTCACCGAGGAGGATTTCGCCTTCAGCTCCTGACCTTGATCGTCGAGCAGATAGCGTCCCTGGTCAAATCCACCGCCGGCGTTGCGCTCGAACAGGTACAGTTCACCGGTGTAGGAGCCGGACAGGATGTCGAGGTCGCCGTCTGCGTCGTAGTCCACAAACTGTGGACAGAAGCAGATACATCAGGTGGTCGGCATCGAGGCGTCTTCTCGCCCGGCACGAAGATACTCAAAATTCTTGAAGAGGGGCTCCTCGTCGGAACCGTGGTTGCGATAGATGCGCAACTTCCCCTGCGAGTAACTCGATTTCTTTGCCGCTTCCTGCAACCGCTTCGGCAGCCGCTCGACCGGATAGTCGACATTGCCGAACTCCCCGACCAGCAGGTCACGCACTCCATCGCCGTCAAAATCGATGACGTAGGGTGCGGCATGACCAATCGTCACATCGATGGGCACCCCGTTGGCTTCCAGCCGCACCGGAGGGGCAAAATACAACTCAGCATCGGAGTCATCGAGGAGAGCAGGAACTCCCAGAGACAGCAAGAAGATGGAGGGAAGCACTGCAGAGATCATCATCATCCAATCCAATGGTTGGAATCAGTATATGGTACGCCCGCCAGGACTCGAACCTGGAACCTTCGGATTAGAAATCCGATGCTCTATCCGGTTGAGCTACGGGCGCCCCGGAAGTGTTAGATTGCCACAGACGCTACAGAAGTGCAAAGTGACCCGCCAACTTCAGCCTCAGCATCGATCCAGTCGAGGAGGCGAAACGGTCAAGGCTGCAGTTCTGAACGGTGCCAGTCGCCGCCTTCTGGTTGGTAGAGGATCCGGCGATGAATCCGACCCGGCTGTCCTTGCCAGAACTCATACCGATCTGCCACCAGCCGATATCCTCCCCAGTGCTCGGGACAATCGATCGGATCTCCCTGCCCCACGAGAGTTTCCACCTGTTGCTCGAATCGAGAACGATCGGGTAAAGGTGCGCTCTGGTGAGAAGTGGTGGCCCCCGCCTGAGATGCCCGCGGTCGCCGCGAGAAGTAATCCTCCGACACCTCTCTCGAGACCTTTTCCACTCGCCCCTCGATGCGCACCTGGCGCTGCCTCCTCTCCCAGTAAAAGAGCAGCGCAGCATGGGGGTTCTGATCGAGTTCGATTCCCTTGCGCGATCGATAATCGGTGAAGAAAAGGAATCCGTTCGAAGTGTATTGCTTGAGCAAGACCATTCGAAGCGATGGGCTTCCCGATCGGTCTGCGGTGGCCAGAGCCATTCGATTTCCGTCACCATCCGCCTCGATCGATTCCTTCTCGAACCAGATTCGAAACTGCTCGAGCGGATCCGGATGGGCCTGATCGCTGTTGATGGGTTGGTCGGGAAAGTCGTAATTGGCGCGAGGAATGTATGATTCTGTCATTCGAGATCCCTTCGCTGCGATTCTAGGCGAAAGTTCTCCTGCCAGAAAAGAACAAAGAATTCCCAGGTTCACCGACAATTTCCGCTGGAATGGCTATACTGATCTCAGTGCACAGGGGTTTCCCCCCAAGGCGATCAACAGGATACTTGCCCACAGAACGGCAAGGATTTCGTCGAACCACATTTCGTTACCTTCCACTGTTGTGAGGGTGATCCCCGGTTGTCGGCTCCTCAGAGAGTCCAGCCCAGAGGAGATCTCCCATGTCTCAAGCAGATTCCACACCCGTCACCAGTTTCCGCCAGTTCGAGTTGATCGAGCCTCTCAACAAGGCGATCGAAATGGCCCAATACAGTGCTCCCCGACCGATCCAGGCCACTGCCATTGGCCCCGCGCTCGAGGGACGAGATGTACTCGGCCTCGCCCAGACCGGAACCGGGAAAACCGCTGCATTTGCGATTCCCTGCATCGAGCACCTCTTGCGCAGAAAAAAGCCCGGACCACGGGTGCTGGTGGTCGGCCCGACACGAGAGCTGGTCACCCAGATCGAGGAGGAGTTCCGAAAGTTGTCGCGAGGAACCCAGCTTCGCACCATGACCATCTACGGCGGTGTCTCGGAGAAGCCCCAGATCAAGAAGCTCGAGCGGCGACCCGATATTATCTGTGCCTGCCCCGGACGGTTGCTCGATCTGCTCGGCCAGGGATATGTGGATCTTTCGCGAATCGACACCCTCATCCTGGATGAAGCGGATCACATGTTTGACATGGGATTTCTTCCCGACATCAAACGCATCCTGGGGCACCTCCAGAAACAGCGCCAAAACCTGCTGTTTGCAGCAACGATGCCACGCGAGATTCGAAGACTTGCCGAGCAAATGCTGGTCGATCCCTTCGTCGTCGAGATCGATCACTCGGTACCTGCCAGCACCATCGAACATGCTCTATACCCGGTAGTGGAGAAGCGCAAGACCGAGATGCTGAGGCAACTCTTGCAACAAGACGATTTCAAATCGGCCATCGTGTTCACCCGTACCAAGCGCAGGGCTCGTCAGCTGGCAGAAAAGTTGGATCGCGATGGGCATCGAGCAGTGGCGCTGCAAGGCAACATGTCGCAGAACCAGCGCGATCGGGCGATGAAGGGATTTCGACAGAACAACTTCGATATCCTGGTGGCTACCGACATCGCCGCTCGCGGCATCGATGTCGCCCAAATCTCTCATGTCATCAACCTGGATATTCCGAACACCCCGGAGGCTTACACCCACAGAATTGGAAGAACTGGTCGATCGGAGCGAGAAGGGAAGGCGTTCACCTTCATCACTGAAGACGATGGTGAGATGATCAGGGCCATTGAAAAGTCCATCGGTGCATCGATCGAGATCATTACTTTGCCGGGATTCGAGGAGGCTCTCCTTCCGAGTCGCACGGGGCGAAAGAACTCATCCGGGAGCCGCAACAGGTCGAGACCCTCATCCAGATCCTCCTCAAGATCGTCCTCGAGATCTTCCTCGAGAGGCTCCAGCGGACCCGGGCAGGGTCGGAAACCCAAGAGAAGGCGCTCTTCAGCCTCCTCCGATTCAGCCCGGCAAAGCTCTGGCGGAGAATCCTCTCACAGCAGCGGTAATCGCAATCCACAGCAGCGTAGAAATAGTGCCGGCCGCTCCGCTTCTTCCCCCGCTGGAGAAGGCAAGAGTCGCAGATCCTCTCGACCGGGATCGGGATCGCAGCAACGCTCCGGTACCAGTTCTCGTCGTAAGGGCAACAGCGGTTCGCAGAACCGATGATGGAATCACTACGAAACGTCTATCCGTAGTAGCCTTGGGTCTTGGATCTAGGGTCTAGGGGCAGGAAGCTCCGTAGAAGGTACACTCAGTCGTGTCGCTGGTCGGGTCATCTCCGCAATCTGGGAATGGTTGAGCAGGTAGAGGTCCTCCAGCGAACAGCCCCCCGAGAACAAAGATAGCATCTGCAATATCGATGTTGGAGTCATCGTTACTATCGCAAGCATCCGGGCAAGTCACTTCTGCAGTCAGGCCAAACAAGTAGTTCAGTACGATGATGGCATCGGCAATATTGAACATTCCACTCCCGTTACAATCGCCTCTTCGGAACTGAACCTCTTCGCAGACATCCAGTACGCCGTTCTGATTCTGGTCTCCTCCAGCAGCGATCTCACAGGAATCCGGCACTCCATTGAAATCGCAATCTTCCACCAGAGCCGTGGCAATGGCGCAATCATCGGGGATCGAATCGAGATCACAATCCTCATGGAGTCCATCTGCGATCTCGCAGATATCGACCAACCCATCCTGATCGCAGTCGAGCAGCGCTCCGGAGGCCAGTTCGCAAGAATCCAGAACCCCGCTGCCATCGCAATCGAAAGCAGTTCCCTGACTCACATCACAGGCATCCGGAATTCCATTCAGATTGCAATCCGGCACCGATCCTGAAGCGACCTCGCAAGAGTCCAGGACTCCACTCACGTCGCAATCGAAAGCGGTTCCCTGACTCACATCACAGGCATCCGGAATTCCATTCAGATTGCAATCCGGCACCGATCCTGAAGCGACCTCGCAAGAGTCCAGGACTCCACTCACGTCGCAATCGAAAGCGGTTCCCTGGTTCAGATCACAGGGATCAGGGACACCATTCAAATTGCAGTCCGATTCGGTACCCGCTGCGATCTCGCAGGAGTCGATGAAACCGTCGGCGTCACAATCGATGACGATCCCTTGTGCCAGAGCACAGGAATCGGGTAGCCCATCCGCATCGCAGTCGAGGGCGGTCCCGGATACGAGTTCACAACTGTCCAGAACTCCATCCCCATCACAGTCTGAAACCAACCCCTGAGCCAATGCACAGGAATCGGGGATTCCATCGAGATCACAGTCCTGGTCGGTCCCGGCAGCCAGCTCGCAACTATCTAGAACTCCGTCTCCGTCACAATCAATGGCGATTCCCTGGGTGACTTCGCAAGAGTCGGGGAAGCCGTTGAAGTTACAATCGGAGTCGGTTCCCTCCAACAATTCGCAAGAATCCAGTACCCCATCAAGATCGCAATCGAGAGCCGTCTGGCAAGAGTCTGGCACTCCATCGAAGTTGCAATCGAGTTCGCAGATGTCCGGGATTCCATCCTGGTTACAGTCTGATTGACCTGGAGAGTATCCACATTCATCCGGTACGCCATCTTGGTCGCAATCCTCGCTGGTTCCGTTGGCAACATCAGCTCCATCGGGAGTTCCGTTCAGATTGCAGTCGGGCAGGATGGTAACAGATCCATCTTGCCAGGTCGGAGTGAACTCGAGCCCCCCCATCACCACCAACATCGCTACCGGAGGAGAGTGCAGGTCGGGTGAGAACTGTAGAGGTGTGTCCCCAACAGAAGCAGTCGGGAGGACCTGATAGGTGCAGATCAAGATTTCCTGATCGACTCCGGCAATCAGATCGACGATCGGAGGGGACAGGTCAAACAAACAACCCACCACGAATCCAGACCCACTGAGCAGATTTGTTTCGAGCATCAGATAATCGGGACTCACTCCTCCGAGATTCGC
>DUAN01000044.1 GCA_012960845.1 Planctomycetota bacterium
ATACAAGACCCTCCAGTACCGCATCAAGAAATACCGATTGAAGAAAGAGAACGGATTGTTGTCGGAGGAAATCATCCCCGGCGAAGGCCGTATCGCCTAGTCTGAAGGGCGATTGGTTCGCCCAGGAGGACTCCTTCGAGAGTACGGATCAGAAAGTGGAACCCAGGGATACTTTTGACCTGGGAATAGATTGAGCAGTGAAGGCTAGTTTTCGAGCACCCACGGTTCTCGAAGGGCAGCACTGCAAAGGAGAAATACCATGAGTTCTGCGATGAAAGCGGCTGCGCTGACACTTTTGATTGTGATCATCGGCTTCGGCCTGATGAGCTTCCTCGGCGATGGACCCGAGGGTCCTGGTGAGAACGGATCGGGAGTCGGGAGTAGCAACTCCTCGACCACCAATCCGGTAACACCGGTGAATCGCCTCCCCGAGCGGCCGGTTTTGAAATCTAGTATTTCAGGATTGGTTCGCGATGAGGGAGGTACTCCCCTTCCAGGAACCACGGTCAAGATGTTTCGTCTCGATGGCGGAAACGGAGTCGCCTCTGCGGTATATGTTTCGAAAAAGATGGTCGCCGCAGATGGCACCTTCCGATTCGATGATCTCGCTGCTGGATTGTTCCGCTTCCAAGCGGCGCTCTCTGGCTATCAGAGCCACAAGTTGGACGTTTCGTTGATCGATGGAGAGAGCCCGCCCGAAGTGGTTTTGATCCTCACCTCGGGGATGTCCATCAGCGGTACCGTCTATGATCCCTTGGGTCAGCCGGTGCCGAACGCACAGATCGCTGCATTCAAGGAGCGTGTGGCCAAGGAAGCTCCCCTTCAGAAGAGACTTCAAGTACTTCTGGAACTGCAAGAAATGCAGGAGGAAAACGGCATCGTGGCGCTCTCCGACGCATCGGGGAACTACGTGATCGCTGGCCTTGAAAACCTCTCCTATCGACTGCAATCGGTAGTGGGTGGTTTTTCACCGATGGAGAAGCGCTACATCTCCGCTGGCAGTACAGAGGTAGACTTCGTACTGGAACTGGGTGGACAACTCTCCGGTACGGTGCAGGACCCTGGCGGTCGAGCCATCGTCGATGCCGTGATCGAGGTGTACCGTCAGACCGGGACTCAGGACATCATCGAGATCATCCAGGAGCGGGCAATGCCGCCGCTGGCTTCGGCACAGACCGATGGCAGCGGATTCTTCCTGTTTGATCAACTCGGTGGGGGAAGCAAGTACCGTCTGGTGACACGAGCCGCTGGTTTCCAGTCGCGTCAGTATCCAGACTTGCAGATCGAGTCCGGTGCTTCGGAACAAGTAGATGTGACCTTGATCCCTGGCGCCGTGATCCAGGGGACCGTTTACGACCCTCTGGGTTCACCACTCGAGGGAGCTCGGTGCAAGGTGAATCCAATGGGGGCTCGTACCGACGGCCCGCCGATCGACCTGACCGATGCGGGATTGCTGACCGATTCCGACGGCACCTTCAACTTCGACACTCTCGAAGAAGCGGACTACCGTCTCATCGTCAGTGCGCCAGACTATGCGACCTATCAAGAGCTGCGGATCCGTCCGGGAACCGAGGCGATCAGCATCCAGTTGAGTGATGGCGCGGCGATCAGCGGCAGTGTCCTCGATGCCGAAACCAGTGGGCCCATCTCAGGTGCCATGGTGACCGTCAACGATGTGGCGGATGTCAAGAAGACAGCGATCACCGATGGCAATGGTCGCTACTATGTCCGTGGTATCACCGAGCAGCGTCGTCCCATCGCCTACGTGAGCGTGACGGCGACCGGCTACATGCGCTCCGGAAATGTCCAGGTTGGGGTCACTGAGGGTGCAGAAAGCTCGGGACAGGATTTTTTCCTCGAGCGAAATGGCGTGGTCCGAGGAGTGGTTCTGGCGGCCAACGGAAGCCCACTTCAGGGTGTCGCTGTCAGTGCCAGGAAACAGCACTCCGAGCAGAATCCGGTGACGGTGAATGCGGCCCCTTCAGTGACCAGTAATGCCGATGGAACATTCGAGGTGATCGAAGTCTCTCCCGGAACCGATATGTTCCTCGAAGGATCTCATTCTCAGTACCTGACCAGTGAGTCCGATCGATTCGACCTGATTGCTGGAAGTGCCATCGATGAGGTGGTGCTGGTGATGAAGGTCGGCGGGGAGGTGAGTGGCATCGTCATCGACGAGGTCGGCACTCCCATCGAGGGGGCGGTCGTCGCCGTCCGTGACAACTGGTTCGGTGAGGTGAACCCGGAATCGCTCCCCAACAAGGCCTATTCCGATGCGGCGGGCAACTGGTCGATCAAGAGCCTTCCAGACGGTGATCACACCCTGCTTTGCTCGGTCTCAGGATACCTGCTGATCGAAAGAAGCGGAGTTGCCGTGACCGAGGGGCACAACCATGGCAATGTCGAATTGCAGATGGTCAGGGGTGCTGTGCTGGAAGGCGTGGTCACCGATGTCAATGGAGTTCCGATCGAGGGAGTCCGGGTGACCGCCATCGATACCAGCGATGGACTGCGCAAGGTGAACCGCACTTCTGATCTGACTGGCCAGTTCCACTTCGACGATCTGGGGCGTTTCCCGGTCGATCTCGTGGTGGAGAAGAAAGGGTTTGCAGACATTCGCCTGTTCGAGGTCGTAGTCGACGCTGCGCCCATCACCATCCAGATGGAAGCCCTGGGCGGAATTCGCGGATTCGTGGTCGATGAGACCGGCGTTCCCCTGCGGGCGTTCAGCGTCTCTCCGAGGATCATCGAAGGTGATCGACAAGTGACCCGGGTACCTGCGAGGACTTTCCAGTCTGAAGACGGCCGATACGATTATGACGGGCTGCAGCCGGGGACTTACACCGTGATCATCGGTGCTCCTGGATTCGCTCAAGATGTGATGGATAACATCATGGTCCGTTCCAACCAGTGGGTGGATCTTCCCACGGTGGTTCTCGGACAAGGGGGCCGAGTCATGGGTCAGATCATCGATGCCGCGACCAATCAACCGGTCGCTGGCGTCAAGGTCACCGTGATCGGAGGCAATCGTAACTTCCTCAACACTTCCCTCGGAGGTCGAGGAAAGGGCAGAAGAGATCAGATCTTGACCGGAGCGGATGGTTACTTCGAGTTCATCGAACTGGCGGTGCCTTCGGTCTCGCTGAATGTCGAACACCGCGCCTACATCACCATCGGAGTCGAAGGAGTGGCGAGTGGCACCTCTGATCTGGTCATCGCCATCGGAGCCGGAGGTATCATCGAGGGGCGGATTTCTGACCTCGAAGGAAATTTCCTCGCGGGAACCCAGGTGCTCCTTTCCGGAGGAGAGAAGGGCACCGATGCCAGGGTCCAGAGCGATCGGAAGGGTTTCTTCTCCTTCCCAGGTCTACCCCGTGGGCAGTACACCGTTCGGGTGACCAATTTTGGGCGTGGTGACGGGACACCCACACGCATCAAGAATGCTCCGACCATCGATGTGTTCGTCAAGGAGGGTACGACCGAGTTCATCGAATTCGAGATCGATCCCTGATCCATCGCCCTCTGATTCACAGGGCGATGAAGACAGTCGAGCCTCTTCCGGGGTTTGGGACCAGACCAAATGGGGTGATACGCCCCCAGTCTCTGTCCCAAATCCCGGAACTTTCATCCAGGGGATGGTGTAACTGCTATTAAAATAATAACTTAAGTAGAGTATGGAAATTCGATGGGGGAACACGGAAAATGGCCCCTGCTTTGCTATTTCTTCCGGTGAGGGATGGTCCCTGCTGGACCGTGCAAATGGTCCTGTGATCGAGGTGGTATCGATGAGATCGAAATCTGAAATGAACCGGAGCCCTGGGTTCCCCCGAGCCCAACACCTCCCCGGAACTTCTCATGCGAGAGTTCTGGTCCTCGTGACGCTGGGTGTCGTCCTCACCCTGGTCGTCGTTCCCGGGGTTCCGGTCTTTACTCACTCCGCGGCCTGGGCGGTCGATCCTGTCACGGTCGATCCTGCCACGGTCGATCCTGCTTCAGGTGAACCGCTCGCCACCCAGGATCCACTGCCGCAGAAACCGGAACCGGTCGTTTCCACTGCCGAGGAGAAGACTGACGCTGCCCCTTCCCTCGAACGAGATTCTGCCTTGAGTGCGAGGATCGATCGGTGGATTCGCGATCTGGCGGCGGATTCCTGGAGAGATCGCCAGATCGCCAGCGAGTCATTGATCGCTGCGGGGGAGCCTGTTCGCGCGGCGGTGAAGCACGCCTTGACCAGCGACGACCCGGAAGTGAGGGCTCAGGCGCAGTCGATCTTGACGGCACTGAGCCTGAAGAAGCAGGCCTCGAGTACTGCTCAGGATGGAACCCTGGAACAGAAACTGCGCCGTACCACCTCCGCTGGCTCGGTCACCATCGAGGTGGGGGGCCAGCCCATCGATTTTGAACGGCCCCGGTCGCCGGTTCCTTTACCGTTTCCAGGTGGCCGCGATCCGTTCGAGGGAATCCGTCGAGCAGAACAGCAGATGAAGCGGATGGAAGAGCAGATGTTCCGCCGCTTTCCGATGGTTCGCTCGAGGAATCCGCTGGAGATCGGAGCTCTCGATCCTCGTTGGGGTGCGGGTCCTGGTCGGGACTGGTCTTCCAGCAGTCAGGTTCGGATCACTCGCAATGGTCAGGTGATTCTGGAGAGCCACAGTTCCGGCGGCAGCACCTCCATCGAGCCGTTGGGGCTGACCCTCGAGGAACTGCCTTCTTCTCTTCGAGCGCACCTGCCGCTGCTGGCAGGGGGCGGTGTCATCGTGAGCAGCGTCAGGGACGGGAGTCTGGCGCAGGCCGCAGGCTGGCAGACCCATGACATCCTCACGGCCATCGATGGAACCCCGATCGCATCGCTCGAGGTTGCGCAGAATCAATTATTTCGTCTTCAGGATAAGAATGACCTTCCGATCGAGATTGTCAGGCAGGGGAGTCCCCGAGTTCTGGCACCGATCAAGAGCAACGAATCGAAGCCCAAGCGCTTCTAATTAGAAACGGGATCCGCCACCATGAAATCACCCATCTACTACGGCTTTTTGCTGTTCGTTTGTGGATTTGTGCTTCCAGCATGCATCCATGTCCACCCTGGACAGTCCGCATTCGCCCAGGAACATCGCTCCGGTGCTGACGAGGATCGAGGCACAGGGAACGGCGATGATCGAGCCGATCCACAGGTCCAGCGGCTCGTCGAGCAACTGGAACGACTCCATCAGGAGATCGGTCGAGTCGAGGAGGAACTGGAACTATTGCATCAGAGGCGGGATCGTGGCGAAGCAGATAACAGTTACAGAAGAGGCCGTTCTGAGCGTGGTCGTCAGCAAAGAAATCGAGAAAATCGTGGTGGTGATGATCAATATCGTGACGCACGGATGCCGCGGATGTTTCGCACAGATGGCGATCAACCCGGAGCGGCTCCGGTGGTCCTGCAACGTCCGATCCGGATGGGACAACCTGGGATGATGGCGGGTCGCGGTGCGGCAGGAAGGGTGTCCCAAGAGACGGGCGAAGGTCATGCTGTTGAAATGATCGTGGATCTCGATCGATCCGCTCCCGGAGGCCGGATGATGGGAATCGACGTCCCGGGCAATTCGGATCACGGAGTCTTCATCGTGAGAGGTGCTGCGCAAGGCGGCACTGAGGTGATGAGGGAACGCCGAGGCGCAATCGGTCGTGGTCAGCAGAGGATGGGTCGTGGTCAGCAAAGGATGGGTCGCGCAGCAATGATGGGTCAGACGGGGGCCGGTGGCATGGCGATGCGTGGCATGGCGATGCGTGGCAGGACGATGGGCCGGGGAGCGATGCCGGGTCGCCCTCAGATGATGGGTCGCGGCAAGATGATGGGATTTGGCCAGGCGGTCGAAGGCCACCAGGGCATCGCGATGATGAACCAGGGTGCCGGACCGATCTGTGCCAATTGCCAGGGCTCGACATTCATCGGTGGAAATCGGACTGCTTTCGGGAATGTCCTGAAAGAGTGCCAGAATGGCTGCAGCGAAGGGGAAGCATGCCCCAGTTGTGCAGGAAAGGGCGACGGCCAGGGTCAGCGTCGAATCATCAAACGTGTGATGCGATTCGATGGTGATCTCGATGACGTCAACTTGCACCTGGAGCACCGCGGCGATGCCCGGTTCGAAGAATCCGGTAACGCCAAGGTGATGATGATTCACGCCGATGATTTCGACGGAGAGTTGCCCGATGAGATCCTTCATCTCCTGGAGGGTATCGATGGTGGTGAAGGCTCAACCGCTGACATCGAGGTGCATCACTTCGGCGCAGATGAGGACGGTGGACAGATCGGCGATCGGGTCTTCGAGTGGAAGGTGATTCGTCCGGATGGCAACGATAAGCAGCAGCGGAATGGCCGTCCCTCCGAGATGCAGTTCGACATCCAGATCAACAGTGATGGTGATATGCCCATCGACATCCAGCGCATTCTGAAACAGGTCGGCGGAAATCACGAGGGAAGCAGCGAGATCGAGATCCACACCATCATCGAACAGGATGGGAATCATGACGAGAAAGTCATCGAGTGGAACGGAGATCTAGATGAGATTCCGGCTGCCATCCAGGAGATCATCGACGATCTCGAAGGTGTGGAGATCCAGTTCGGTGGCGGTGAGGGTCATGATGGAGCCATCCTGATCGAGAAGATCGCCGAAGGGGATGGCCAGAACAAGAAGGCGAAAGCCAGGAAAAAGAAAGCAGCATCCAACAAGAACAAGAAGAACAACAAGAACAAGAACAAGAAAGCCAAGAAGCCCGTCAAGAAGAACCCTGACCAGAAGAAGCGAGACAAGGCGATCCAGTACCGGTTGAAGAACCAGGTGCTGACCCTCAATGGAAGGGTCGTGTTGTAGACGAGCGCAGCGATTCTCGCCGACGCAAGGTCGACGAGAATCCCTGAAGACCTTTGACAGTGCTCCCCATTTCGTGGTGCGTCGCGCGATACGCGGGTCCCGCGCGTGCGTACTCGGGGGCACCGAATCAGGTGCCTCCCCTGGATGGTCCGGGGGGGGCCTCGTTTTTTTTGAGCCTCGTTTTTTTGAGCCTCGTTTTTTAGGGCTTCGTTTTTGTGGCCTGGTGGAGTGACGAGAGTCTTGGGGCTCAAATCCAGCCATCCGCCACGGTTCTTCTCACCAGCGGGCTATTCCAGGGTTATTCCAGGGTTATTCAGGGTTATTCAGGGTTATTCAGGGTTCGTCAGGATTCGTTACGGAGCATGAGAAAAGGGTCGGCAGCTCACAGCAGACCAGCCCTCTGCGGGTCACGAATCGACCGAAGCGT
>DUAN01000045.1 GCA_012960845.1 Planctomycetota bacterium
CCATCCGCCACTCGTCGCCCATGTTGCAATCCGTGGCGGAGAACCTCGGCGTACATGTTCATGTCCTCTTTTTTGCCCGCAGTGCAGGACCCACCATAGGCGATGTCTATGGCGACAGTTTTTTCCAGCTTGGAAATCTCAATCCCGTTTCCGGGATCTCCAGGGAGGGCCACCAACGGTTCGAGATCTTCGACTTCTATGACGATCTCGTGGCAGTAGTGGGCTCCTTCATCAGAGAACAGGCCCTCGCAGTACTGGCGAGCCTGCTCCGGGTCCAATCCTCGCTCTGCAACGAGGAACTCGACCGTTTTCTCGTCAGGAACGATGATTCCACTGAACGCTCCCACCTCTGCAGCCATGTTGGTCATCGTGGCTCTCTCATCGATGGAGAGTTCTTCCACTGCAGTTCCGCAGTACTCCACCATCTTGGCGATCGCATGACCCTCTGTGACATATGGATCCCGGAGGATCGCCAACATCATGTCCTTGGCAGTAATTCCTGCCGGTCTCTTTCCACGCACCTCGATGCGAACCGTTTCGGGAACCGTCGAGTACACATCTTTTGTGATCCATGAGTTGAAGATCGCCGTGGTACCGACACCGAAAGCAACGCATCCAAGGGCACCCGAGTGAGGAGTATGTGAATCACTCCCGATGATCAACTGACCGGGAAGCGCATAGTCCTGGATGATCTTGGAGTGACAAATCGCCTCCGATCCTCCGAGCCCGGTTTCCCCGTGCAAGGTGATGCCGTAGGCGTTGGCAAAATCCTCCTGCTTGATTTTCAATTGCTCAGCAGTTTGAAGCAGTCCCATCTTCCGTCGTTCCGGAGTGATGGCCTGCTCGAGGAAGGTCAGATGATCGCGAAAGAAGATGACGGAATCGGGATCGGTCAGCGGTTCTCCCTTTCCCACCTTCTGCTCAAAGAAGGAGGCTGCCATAGGAGTCACGTATTCATGGCTGAAACGGATGTCGGTCTGGAAGAACCCAGCGTCACCGATTTCGGCACTATCAGTTCCGACCTGCCCGGTGGCAGAATCGATGATACGGCTGCGGGCAAAAATCTTCTGAGTGATGGTCTGTGGTCCGGTCGCTGCGATGGGACCAGGCAGATCAACCTTCCCTTGCAATCGTGCGAGATTGAACTCGAACAGCCCTCCCCAGTCGATGATCTGGCAGGTGACGGGGTCCTTCCCCTTCTTGAACTCGTCGAGGGGGACCGACTCTCCGGCGACCA
>DUAN01000046.1 GCA_012960845.1 Planctomycetota bacterium
CGGAGAGGATGGCCTTCACCTCTGCAGGTAACTTATCGGTCCGCGGGTCGGCGACGGTATTGGCCCACCAGCGGGCGACCTGCTGTGGGTTCTGTGGTCGATCCTCGCTCCCCAGTTGCATCCACCGGACCCAGGATCCCCACAGAGGATCCTCCTCGATCGTCGGTCTTGTCAGGAAATCGACCCATCCGGAAACGATGATCGGATCCACGGTGTTCGGCCACCCTTTGGCCGGAACCAGCCGGACTCGATCCAGATGAGGAACAGCACCCGGTCTCTCGAGTCGGATCGTCACCAGTCCCGCATCGAGGTCCAGTGTTGCCTGAGTTTCCCAGCGCAGATCGTTAGTGGTCCAACCACCAGTGACGGTGGCGAGTGCATCCTTCGAGATCTGCTCCCCGTTCACCAGTAGACGCATCGGGCGCTTCTCCAGCGCCGCATACCGAGCATCGAGGTTCCACTCACCCGCTTTCGGGACCTCCAATTCCCAGGTCGCTTGCTGGAGTCCGCCCTTCACCGAGTGAAGTACCGGTATCTGATCGGTCCCGTAGTTCGAACGGTTCTCCCCGAGTGAGGTGGAATGCGTCTCTGTCACTCCTGCGATGGCGATTTCCTGCATCGCATCCAGCGCCGCCAGAAGATGCTTGCCGACTCCCCCGGAGAGACCTCCCTCGAGGACTTCCCGCAGTTCCTTCTTTGCACTCTCAACCTTCTTGGCAATGCTGGCTCGCTCAGTTTCCCAGAGTTTTCTACTCTGCGCCTCTGCCGCTGTTTCGAGCGAGATCTCACGCCACTTGGCGACGGTTTTCAAGTTCTCCATGGTGCTGGTCGATCGAAAGATCCCTGCCATGGCGTAATAGTCCTTGGCCGGAATCGGATCAAACTTGTGATCATGACAGCGAGCACAGCCTACGGTCATTCCCAGGAAGGTCCGGGCGGTGACATCCAGTTGCTCATCCACCACATCGATGGCCAACTTTGCCTCATCCTGTTCGGCCAACATCTTTGGGCCCAGAACCAAGAAACCGGTAGCGAGCCGCTGATCTCTCCACGCCTGTTGATCCACCGTCTGGGGAAGCAAGTCCCCTGCGATCTGCTCGACCAAGAACTCATCGAAGGGTTTGTCCTCGTTGAAGGACCGGATCACGTAATCTCGATAGCGCCACGCCTCTCCGAAGGCGAGATTTTCATCGAGACCGTTGGAATCGGCATAGCGCACCAGGTCCAACCATGACCTGGCCCACCTCTCTCCAAATCCATCGGACGCCAGTAACTCATCGATGAACTGATCGAAAGCTAGCGGATCCTCTGACTCCACCAGTTTCTTCAGGCGGGGCCAGGGCAAGGGAAGTCCAGTGAGCAACTGGTGCGCCCGCTGGGCTAGCACCGGGAGGCTCGCCTCGGGTGCCATGGTGAGATCATTTCGTTCCAACTCCGCGAGGATGAATGCATCGATGGGATCCCTCACCCGCTCGATCGCCTGCACCTCTGGCGGTGCCGGGTCTGCCACCGGCAGAAAAGCCCAGTGCGACCGGGACTGCTCGATCTCGACCGGCTTTCTCCCTGCTACCGATCGACGATTCGAGGATGTGGGTTCATCTCTGGGATCACTGGCCCCGGTGCGGATCCACTGCGCCAGCGACTGGATCTCCAGGGTGGAGAGAGTCTCACCCGGTGGCATCGTGAGCCCCGGCTCGGTTCCATTGACCACTCGCAGTAATAGACTGCCCGTCGGGTCACCGGGATTCACTGCGGGACCCCGATCCCCACCAGCAAGAACTCCGTCGCGGAAATCGAGCCTCAGATCGCTCTTCAGTTCCTTCGCTTCCGAACTGTGGCAGGAATAACATCTCTGTACGAGCAGCGGCCGGACTTCATTCTCGAACTGCTCCAGTAGCGCTGCTGGAATCTCCTCCTCCAGCGCCTCCCCCGCCAGTGCATGAAGGGGGCCGGCAAGAAGCAGCAGGATCACCCATCGAGCGATACTGCTGACATGGCTCGCAGAACTTCTCGAATACCAAAATTGCACGAATTCTCACCTCTCTCTGGTACTCGCATCCGCCTCGTCCCATCCTAGCCTCCACGAGTCCTCAGGACCACCTCGGGGGCATGAGTTGCGGAGTCACCACAAACAGGCACAATCGATCCCGGACAGGGGATTGAAGAGGATGGAAAGAGCATGATAGTCAGTCAGAAATCAACTCCGACAATTTCTTCGCTGGTCTCTCCCGAGTCCCGACTGCCCCTCCTCGGGTGGATGCTCCTGCTGACCTGCACTTGTGGCTGCTCCATCTCCGAAAAGTTCCAGCAGCGATTGGAAGTTACCGCTACGCTTTCGGCCGCGAGAACTGCTCCGGATGGAAAATTGACCACCACTGTTAATGACACCACCTCCAGTCAGGTCCATCTCGAGCAACAAGATCTATCGGAATCTTCACTCTCAGCAGGGATGCGAATCCAGTTCGATCATGGCCCCTTGCGCTTCCTGGTCGACAACATCGGTGCATCCAGTGCGTCTACAGGTTTCTTCTCCGGCGCCCTCGTCGGTAAAGATCTCCCGGCAGGCATCTACGGCTCCGAGATCGAACTGAGCAGTGCGCGCTTGCTGATGGCCTTCCCCCTCTCTGCGTCTGCCCGGGGAGAAGAAGGAACTCTCGATGCTCGGCTCCTCGCTGGCCTCGACCTGACCGGGATTCGGCTCCAATTTAAATCGACCAGCGACCCGGCCGAATTTGCCGAGTTCGATGAACTGGTACCGGCACCGGTCCTCGGCATCCAATCATCGATCAGGATTGCCCCTGCATGGGATATTGAAGGGATCTTTACCTTTCTCCCCCTGGCAAAAATCACCGACTACGACGCAGATTGCATCGATGGCTCGATTCGACTCGGCTGGGATCCTGATCCTGACTGGAACCTCTTTGCTGGAGTCCGATCGCATAACATCAAATTGTCCAGAGTTGCCGATGGAAGGCCCATCGATCTCGACTTCTCGATTGAAGTGATCGAACTCGGTGTCGAGTACCAGTTCTGAATCATCCCTTCTGGCTCGACTCGCACCGGAGTCGACCTGTAGTTCGCCCTCTGACTCCTTGGCGACCAGAGGTCCTGCAGCGAACAGAAAGTTGTCTCGGCGATCCCATCGACGGAGATGTGCTCGATCTTGCTGAAGACACTGAAGGAGCAACGCCCCGGCAGCACCAAACTCGAAGTAGAATCGGCGGTACAGGCCTCGGCTTCGTCAAGAACATCTGCCTGAATCAATCCGGGGATGTATCCTTCGAATAGCAGAGGAAATGGCACCTGTTTCAAATTGGCCAATCCATTGATCTCTACCCAGAGTCAATACGGATCGACCAGAGTTAGATCTCCAGTCTTCTGGAAAGATCTGAATTCAGTTTCCGATCGGGATCGATACGATTTCTCAAGCTGAGAAACTGATCCACTTGCGGATACATCCTTCGCAACAACTCCGGTGTCAGAGTTGAATCCTTGGCGAGATAGACTCGACCGCCCACATCTGCAACCCGCGAATCACAGTGGTGCAAGATCTCCTTCACTCCAGCGGTGGCTTTGAAGTCCATCGAGAGGGTCATCCCTTCGGCTCCAAAAGACAGCCCCCCCGCACCTTTTCTCATCTTCTTGATCACGACCAGCGTCGAGGGGCACCGTGCACGGTTCGAGAGTTCGAGCAGTTCGCGGATCGTTCCAGAGCAGCGATCTTCGGGAATCAGCGACTGGTGCTGGTGGAATCCATCTGGCTGGTAGATCTTCTTCCAGTCGCGCCACCTTTCGAGCGGGAACAGCAGCCGCTCCAGCTCCCAGCTTCTCTGCCGACGACCGATTCTTGCCAAGGCGTGGCGCACGGCGTTATGACAGCGGATTCCGATCGGTGACAGAGCCCAGGAGAATCCAGCGGGAAAACGGTGCCCCCGGGGAAGATCCCAACTCGACCGATTCGATCGAACGACCCGATCGGTCGCCACCACCGTTCCCCCCACCACGATCCCTCGACCAAATTCGCTGCCCCTGGCGGTCGGGTCGATCCAGGCAGCGACATGCTCTTCGCTGGCGGCGAGTCGATCGAGTTGTGCGAGGGACTCCTGCAGATTTTTTGTGGCCAGAACCTGTACCTCGACCCTGTCTGCCAGCAGAGGAATCACTGCCAATCGGGCCTCGAGAATCACTCCCGTCAAACCCATGCCACCGATGGTCCCACGAAAGATCTCTGGCTCTCGATCTCGATCACAGTCGATCACTTCGCCAGAGGGAAGCAGTAATTGGAGAGCAACGGTGACATCCCTGATCGACCCTCTACTCAGGTGATTCTTGCCGTGGACATCGGCTGCCAGCATCCCCCCCACCGTGGCATCGAGGACTCCTGGGACCACCGGTAGAGTGAGCCCCTGGCGAGCGAGCAGTGGGAGTAGTTGGCGCAGGGTCACTGCAGCAGAAACCGATACGCTGGGTGATTGCAGGTCGGTTGGCGTTGCAGCAGCGGACAGGATCGGGTCACCGCTGGGGGGCTTCAACTGGAGCAATCGCCCCTGATCAAGAATCGCAGCATCGCCATAGGAGCACCCGCCCCCTCGGGGCAACCAGGGGCCGTCCTCCCGCAGAAGGATGCGGCTCTCCTCGACTCCTTGACAGCGGATGACCTTGCAGCGGGCATGGCAAGTGCCCGCCCAGCCGGAGACATCTCGCCACTCCTCTGCTGGGTCCTCACCCATCGACATCAGAAGGTCCTCCTCCACCCTGAGGGGGATGCCGGAAGCGACCAGCAATCAGCGGATGAACTCGGGTTCAGCCACTTCCGGTACTGCTCCACTGCCGGCACCCATCCGGAGGAATCTACACACCGCTTCGCGGCCATCCTCACCGTAGTCCAGGGTTCTCTGATTGACGTACATGCCGACGAATTGATCGGTCTGCTCGCGCGTAAGACCTCGATTGTATTGCTCGGCATACTGGAGTGCTTCTTCACGATGTTCCAGAGCATATGCGATGCTCTCGCGCAAAATCCTTGAGATCTCTCGGATGTGTGTCTCCCCCAGATCTCTGCGGATGGCATTCCCTCCCAGAGGAAGCGGAAGCCCATCCTGAGTCCGAGCCCACCATTCGCCGAAATCCACTACAGAGTGATATCCCTCATCTTCGTAGGTCACCTGACCCTCGTGAATGATCACACCAGCCTCGAACTCTCCCGAGTCGATTCGTTGCATGATCTCATCGAAGGGAACCACTTCCGTTTTTGCTTCCGGCATCCACAGTTTGAGGGCCAGAGCGGCACTGGTCCACTCCCCAGGAACAGCGATGACTTGGTCTGACAGGTCTTCACGGGTACGTGGCTCCTTGGTGATCAGCAGCGGGCCGTATCCCTCACCCATGCTCGCTCCATGATTCAGTAATGCATACTGATCCGACAGATGGGCGTAGGCATGAATCGAGATGGCGGTCACTTCGTGTCTGCCTTCGACCGCATGGCGGTTGAGTGTTTCAATATCTGCCATCATGTGGTCGAACTGATACTCACCGGTATCGACCTTGCCTTCACCGATGGCAAAGTGCATGAAAGCATCGTCTGAATCGGGGCTATGTGCGATGACGACCTTCAAAAGGGGCTCCTTTCCCTCCAATTTCTCAGCCTCCCCCCCGATCGGAGGGAAACGGGAGGTAACGGCGAATCGCCGCCAGCGGCGAGAATATCCGCTCCTACAGCCCAAGGCCACAAAACCTGCCGAGCGGTTCCCTTGCGGAGAAATCTCTGAAATCCTATCCTCACCGTGGTACGGGTTCACTGGAGAGGGCCAGCAGATACCCTCTGAATTAGAAAACAGAATATTTCTTGGAGAACTTCGATGGCAGACCCAGCAAACAGAGTTGAAAGCAACGTGCCTGGAAAATGGTATGTCGACGAGGAGTGCATCGATTGCGACCTCTGTCGCACCACTGCTCCCGATAACTTCAGGGCCAATGAGGACGAGGGCTATTCCTATGTCTTCAAGCAGCCCGCGACTCCTGAAGAGGTCGAGTTGAGCGAGCAAGCCAAGGAGGAGTGTCCCGTCGAGGCGATCGGGGAAGACGGAAAATAACCGGATCAAACGGGTCCTGCACCGAACCCGTCAAATGGTGGAGACCAGTTCTACCGTTGGAGCGGGCAGCAACCTCCTTCGAATCACCTGGGTACCTTCCGGCACTACTCCCTCGAAGATCATCGTCAACACTTCTTCCGGCTTCAACTGGTGATCTCCCTGCAGACAGATCCTCATCTGAAGCAATCGTTCATCATCTCGCACCTCGAGTAATTCTGTGGCGTCCTCGGGAACCTCATCGATCCATTCCAGCGAGGCCACTCCAGGACGAATGTCGACAATTCTACGCTTGCCCTTCTTGCTGAATCGCTCGACCTTGATCTCGTGTGGATTCAAGAACTCCACCAGTTGTTCAGCAGTCACTGCAGATGCAGCCTCTTGCGAGACGAGGATGAGGAAGTCGGCCCAGTTGCTGACCGCGGATAGTTTTGGTGCAGCCGCTCCGATGGAATGCACTGAACGGATCTCGAATCCATGAGGTAACTGTTGGGAAAGTGCATCGGCCAGCACCTTCGGATCCACCTGCTCCTGCAGGCGTATATCCATCACCTCACACAACCCCGCCATGCCGAGCCGAAGAGGCGGTCCAAACGACATCTGTGGAATCGGATGAAAGCCCTGTGAGTAGGCAGGGGAATATCCAGCTCTGCGCACCGCTCTCGGCAGCATCCGGTTCAGATCCAGATGGCCCATGAAGCGAGAACAGCCGACCTTTGCGTATCGGACCCTGTAGGAGTAACTGGGTCGATCCAGTTCCTTGCGTACTGGTGGCTGATTCGGATTCACTCGCGACTCGTGACGCAGTTTTGACGCTGCACGGACCGTTTCCAGATCGGCGTCACGCTGTGAAGAAACCGTGGTCTCGTCCTTGTGTGCATCGAGGTGGTCGAGGAAGTCGATCCGTTCAGATTTCATCTGACCCAGGTCACAGGCGATTCCGCAGTCGTAGCAAACCAGTCTTCTCTTGTCCTCACTCGCCTCTTCGACAT
>DUAN01000047.1 GCA_012960845.1 Planctomycetota bacterium
ATTACTTCTAGTGCAAGGTGGGGTGACCTTGTTTAGCGGAATCACTGCTAGAATCTTCCCGGAACTCTCGGATGGCCTGGAGCGATGGAGTGCGTTGCCGTTCTCCCTGGCATTTCGCACCGCCGCCTTCCGTGGATCTGGTAATAGGAACGGCGATGGAGGCACTTCACGGCTATTCCTTGCTGGAAGATGGGCAAGGAAACTCTGGTTGCCAGGTTGGACTGCGGTGGCTCAACCTCTTCTGGACTCGTAGTAGTGGATTTACCAGGGGTTAATCTATTAGTAATATCTCGATATGTTTCATCGAGTGACTTTTCCGAACGATTCTCCTCGGTTGCGTTCACTGATCACTTTGATTCTCCTGGTGGGAGTTCTGGTGCTCTCTCTGGTACTGGATGTAGATGCGAAGTCTGCTCGTCTTGGAGCACTGACGGGGCCCACTTGCCTGGTGGGGCAATTTGGGCATGAGATCATGTGCCCTGGGTGTGGGTTAACACGTTCCACTTCATTGGCGATGCAGGGCGAATGGTGGCTCTCCTGGTCGGTTCACCCGACGGGTGTATTGATTGCGTTTCTTTGCTTTTCTGGGTGCATTGTTCACATTGACATTTTACGTGGCGGTCATCGCTCCGGTTTTCACGAACAACTGCTCAGGTGGGGAAGATACTCATGCAGTATTGGGATTCTCATCGGCTGGTGGCTACGAATTACATTGAGTGGATAAATTCGATTCATGTTTATTGATAGTGTGTCTCGTGAGTGATTTTGTACTTTTTGGGAAAGAGAATGTTTTGGCTTTAGACCAGTTCATTTTTTTGGCACAAGGACCAGGGGCAGAACTCGCTTTTAAGCTGTTGGTAGGGTTGGTTTTTGGCGGCATCTGTGCGGCGATTGCCAGTGGTCGGGGGCGTTCTGCCGTCGGTTGGTTCTTTTTGGGTCTATTTTTGAACTGTATTGCCTTGATCATTTTGCTGGTGATTCCAGACCTGAAGTCGGAAGCGGAGAAGACGGATCGTTTAAGGCGGGATAATAAAAGGCTGAAGGAGCGGATCGCCAAGGATCGCCAGGTCGCGGATCAGCGACATGAAAATATCGGAAAGCGTCTGGATGTACATGACAAGGGGTTAGGGATCGATACCTCTTCGTCAGAGAGTGCATCGGGTCTTCTCACTGCAGGAGAGCCCACAGACGAGGGCGATCCACAAGAAGAGTCTGATCAGTGGTACTACCGCCAAGATCATGGTGCTTCGAGATCCTTTGGTCCTGTTACTTTTGAGAAGTTGAAACGCTTGTGGCAAAAACACCAGATCGACATCTTCACTAAAGTCCGCATGGGAGAAAGTGGAGAGTGGATGAAAATACGAGACATTGCGGGCTTTGAGGAATTATTAAATGACTGAGTCTCAGGAGTTTCTTGGCTTGTCACCTGAACTGGAGCAGTTGGGGGTTCCCCAGTTCGGTTGGTTCGATGGAATTCTGGAAGGCCGAACACAAGACTCACCGACGATCCGCGGAATAGTCGCCCAGATCAATGATCTGAATCTTGTCAAAACCGATCTGGAAATCCAGGGAAGCAAATTCTCCTTGTTGATGGGGAGTGAGCATTTATCACGGATGGATAAAGTTGTAGTTCGACTTGAGGCGCTATTGAAACTGTTGCAGCAACTTTGTGATGCCAGCGGAGAATCCTGCACGATAGAGTCAACCCTTCGTTGCGTACTAATTTTTGATCAAAGTACTCTAGAAGTCCTGATGGCTCCTGTGAATGGGACGATGAAAGCAATCGGGCGAACGCGACCCGTAAGTGAAGAAGATCGGGCAAGATGTGCGATTCAAACTCCGCTGAAAGACAGCATTAGCCGGATCGGTGCGAGACGGGCAATTATTATTGGTGTTCTCTTTGTGGTTTTATTTGGAATATATGCTCTGCAAGGTGATTACATCGATCGCCTTTTTCACATGTCTGCAGAAAGTCTCATTGTGGAAACGGGGGAGTTCAACGGTCTTCTTGTCATGGAAGTCGACGAGTCCTCTGGATTCTACATTGCCAAGATTTCTCGCGGTGATCAATTTCCCACCGATCCAATGTCGGCTCAATTACTGTCCGAAACGGCGGATACGATTACTGAGAAAATGGCAGTGAATTTGGTGGTAAATGGTTCAAAGATATACCTGCAATTACTCGACGAAGAGGGCGCAATCATCGCTGCCGAAGGTGTCGAATTGAGAGCATTGGTGATCTCTGAAGATGCTCATGTAGAGGCGAAAATTCGCGCCCGTCTGAGGGCCCATCGGCTTCGATTAGCCCTCGATAAGAACTAGTTGAGGTGCAAAATAGTTGATTCTTCCAGTCCTCTATTTTGGCCACCCGATAGGGAACCTCCGTTAGATGCCAGGGTCGAATTGGAATGTCCTGCCTGCGGGCAAAGCTGGTATGTGCATTCGGATCTGGGTGGTCACCAGCTCATGTGTCAGTGTGGCACTTGGATCAATGTCCCTGGTTTGGCTCAGAACTCGAGTGAAATAGAAACGATGGCCTCTGTCAAAGAAGATTCTTCTATTTCAGCCGAAGAAGAGTTTGCTAGCGATGGCCATCTGGATTTGCCGTTAAAGAGATTGGATGCTGATTATCATTCTGATAACTTTCTTAGATCACCCGAGGCGTCTGAAGTCTTACAGAATCGTTTGAGGACACGTTGGACTAACCGCACCCTTGTAGAGTTATTTCTCGTGATGCTTGCATTGTTGGGTCCGCATATTTTTCTCGTCATGATGGTAGGGATCAAGAGTCAGATTGTCCTGATGCCATTTTCTTCTTTGGTTTCGGGAACTCTGATTCTTCTTATTGGGCTGACGGCATCTCAATTCACATTTGGAGGTATGAAGAAATGTGATGCTCGCTACCTGGTAGAAGCTGTGCTTGTTGCAGTAGTAGCAGCTCTACTGGCTGATTGGTGGATGAATCAGTTCCCTTCGGTAGAAGAAACATTGCCATTAGGAGAATTGCGAGAAGTATTGGGGCTAGGGGGGGCTCTTTTCTGTATCGCGGTGACCCCAGCGGTATTCGAGGAACTTGCTTTTCGAGGACTATTGCAAGGGCGCTTGTGTTTTCTGTTGGGTAAATGGCAGGGGATTCTCGTTACAGCCGCCGCATTTGCTTTGGCTCATGGGGTGACCCTTGGTTTCCCTTTCCACATGGGTATTGGAGTATATCTGTGCTGGTGTCGAGATCGCAGTGGAAGTCTCTTGCCGTGTATGTTGATGCATTTCGTCTATAACGGAATTTTGGTCGTGGCTTCTTGAACGAGGTGAAGGACTTGACCGATGAATCGTGCGACAATGGCTGGGGAGGACTCATGAACGTTCGATACACACTTCTCGCCCTGCTGACGGCGGCGCTATTGCCCGCAACTGCCCAATCTCAGCAGGCTGCCATCGAATTTGCCTCGCCCGTATCGGTCGTGATGGCGGACAAGGTCAATGCCGTCAAGATGGCGGACGTCAATTCCGATGGCCACCTCGACATCATCGCCTTGCAGGGGGAGCCGGCACTCACTTCGGGGATGTTTGTCGCTCTCGGCGATGGCAGCGGCAATTTCGATGCCCCCGTCTTCAACCCGATCTCCATCAACTGGCCCTGGTCGGTCGATGTCGGCGACATCAACGAGGATGGAGTCATCGATGCGGTCGTGACCGATTTCCTGAGCGCCCAATTTGCCTACATGGAAGGAAACGGCGACGGAACCTTCAGCGAACAGCCGAGGTTGGTGCCCGGCTGGGGAGGCGGAAATCCGCAGGTACAACTCGCCGATATCGACGATGATGGGCACCTCGATGTGATCGCCGTCGAAATGTTCGGTTCGCGGTTACTGGTGGCATGGGGCACAGGAATCGATGATCCGCTGGCCGCGTTCGACGGTCTGGCGTCGGTCCTGCTGACGGGATATCCACTCAGCTTTGATATCGCCGATCTCGATGGCGATGGCGACCTCGACCTGTGCTGCGGTTTCAACGCCGGCAGCGGCGGTGGGGTTGCGACCAGCCTCTACCAGGGGAGCAGGACCTTCTCCGCCGAGGAACGCGAGATCGGCGGGCTGACCGAGTCTCACTGGTCGACGCTGGCCATCGACCTTGATGGCGGACTTCCCGAGATCGTGTCGATCGAGGAGGGTCTGGGTAACCTTGGAATCTTCACGCTGAATGCAGGGATTCCCCAGGCCGGGATCCCGATCTTCACCGGAAACAATCAGCGCCATGTTGCCGGTGGGGATCTCGACCTCGATGGCATCGCAGACCTGGTGATCCGGAACTACATCTCCGGCGGGTTTCTCATCCTGCAGGGTATCGGGGCCTTGGAATTTCTGGATGTGTGGAACCTCGACGGACCGGTTGCGTTCTCGGGCCTGGAACTGGTGGATGTGAATGAGGATGGAAGTCTCGACATCGTCGTCGGCAACTACGACCAGTCGACCGTCTCCTACTACCTGAATCTGACGGTGATCCTAGCCTTCAGGCGCGGCGAACTCAACGGCGATGGCAACACCAACATCGCCGATGCCGTGTTCCTGCTCGCCTACCTCTTCAACAATGGGTTCACCCCGGGTTGTCTGGATGCCGCCGACACCAACGATGATGGGGGGATCAACATCTCCGATGCGGTGACCTTGCTGGCGGTTCTCTTCAGCGGCGCCCCGCCATTGCCGGAGCCGGTCGGCTCGTGCGGTGAGGATCCGACCGATGATGCGCTCGAGTGCGAAGATTCAGGAGATTCCTGCCTGTAGGGGCGATGGCCGCCGTGCCCGATCGCCTCGACCGCTTCCACCTCATCCACCCCTTCCACCCCATCGGTATCGACCCCAGCGGTATCGACCCCATCTGTATCTGGGCAGCGCCCACTTCCATCCGCCGAGGGTAGGCTCCTCGCCCCTCTCCTCGCCCCTCTCCAATCTGGCGTCGTTGGGCCCGTATTGGGCTCCAGACGCTACTCGCAGCCCCCACAGATCTTTTTTGAAATCATCAGTCCGGCCCCCCCGGTGAAGCGGATCACCCTGTAGCGGGCATGAGCCTGCTGGGTCGCCGGGACCCGCCTCCGGTGTCTAGTGGACGGAAAGTTGGTGAAACATGACAGCAATAGTCAAACGCTTCGGAGTCTGGGGTCTGATCTTCTTCACGGTGAAGGGCCTCTTGTGGTTGGCAGTGCCGAGCATGGCCGTGTACCTCGGAATCGGTGGCTAGCCGCGCCGATCAGGTTCCTCGGAAAGTGGCCTCCACGCCCTCTACTGCCGGATCTCACGGGAGTTGAGGGCGCTGGCAATTGAGGGCTGCAGATCCGCTGGCTCTGCCAGGAGCAGGAAACTGTAAAACCACGTGTATCGCCGCTAATCCGCGATTTGACCCGATTCCGACCCCATTATTCGATCTACAGAAGTTTTCCGGTCCGGTGATCCCTTGGCTACGGATAGATAGGTAGCGGGCGAGCGCCCGCAGGGAGAGCGGGCCCGCACCTCGCGACTATTAGACGACAAGGTGGTGAAACATGACAGACTCCAAGAACAACGAAATCGACCGCGAGACGGTGTCCAACAAGAATACCGATCAGCCCGGCAGCGGACGCGTTGATGCGCCCGCCAGTGCCAAGGAAGAGATCACCTTCGCCAAGAGGCTGCGGACCGAGACCGCCCAGGCTCACCGCTTCGCCGAGTCGACCAACTTCATCAAGGGGGTCTTGAAGGGCGTGATGGACCTCGAGAGCTTCGGCAACATGCAAGCGGGCATGTACCTGGTCTACGAGGCGCTGGAGGCGGAACTCGAGCGCCACCGGGATCACCCTCTGGTCGGCCAGATCTACTTCCCGGTACTCAGTCGCAAGGCCTCACTGGAAACCGATCTCGAGAATCTTTACGGGGCTCACTGGCGCAGCCAGGTGCGCACCACTCCCGCTCGCAGCGAGTATGTCGACCGTATCCACTGGCTCGGCGACAACGATCCCACCCTGCTGGTGGCCCACAGTTACACACGTTACCTCGGAGACCTCTCCGGCGGTCAGGTGATCGCCAAGATCGCTCGCCGCTCGTTGAAAATCGAGGGGAACACCGGTCTCACATTCTTCCAGTTTGACGAGATCGAAGATGGCAAGGCGTTCAAGAATGAGTACCGCAACCGTCTCAGTGACCTGCCGCTCGACGAGGATCGTGCGCAAGAGGTGATCGAGGAGGCCAAACAGGCCTTCGCTTTCAACCAGCGCATCTTCGAGGAACTGGAAGGCAGTTGGATCCGCACCCTCGCGAACTTCCTCCCACTCGGATCTAATAGGCGCAAGCGGGCTTGATTCAACTTCCCGGCCAGAGGGTCCGGGTGCTGGAATTCGAGGACGCCAACCCGTTCAATATTCAGCAGGGCGAACAGTTGAATCAGGAGTGTGAATCGATGGAGATTGTAGAACTGGGCGGTGAGACCGCCTCTCAAGATGCAGACCACGGCTTCGACCCCAAGACCTTCAAGGAGTTCATCTCCTTCGATGTCGGTGACGGCGATCCGATTTTTTACCACAGCGTCGGCAAACTCTATCGCCAGCCGGGTGGAGAGATCATCGCCGGCGTCGAGGCGCTGGTGAGTAACCGAATGGTGAAGATGGAAGGGAACCAGGCGAAGGCGGTGTGTCGGACCCTGGTGCTCTATCGTGATCCCGACACTGGCGAGATCTTGCAGAATGAAGATGGTAGCCACGTCATCCGCGAGTATCCCTACATCGAGGCCCAGTTCGAACTGAAGGATCGCCACATCGTGATCCATACCGAGGGCCTCAGCGGACCCCATCAGAACGGCCACTACGGTCTGGCAAAGGTCAGTAACGACAAGGTCTTCGCACAGCGCTCCGGCGACACCACCTTCTTCTACTGGACCCTCTACGGCGAGGTCGAGACCCCGATCGGCAAGGTCTGGTTCAACGAGGCCTACAACGGCTCGACCGCTCCCGGGGTGGCCGATGTGATGGTGATGAACCGCTACGGTACGCTGCCGGCCTTCGCAGGCATGGG
>DUAN01000048.1:0-1429 GCA_012960845.1 Planctomycetota bacterium
GCACAGCGATCCGAATTCATGTTGTAGAGGGCGTAGTCATAGCGCCATTGCCCAGCGCCCAGATCGGTGACCTTGTATCCCAGCAGCATCAAACCCTCACCGGGAACCCTGACCTCTTCGATCACAACTTGCGGATCATAATCCTGCCACGCTTGAATTCCTGGCTCCCCCGACTGGGTCGGCGAACCGGCAACGAAATTGAGCGGGAAGGATGCGGGATTATCACTGACGGTGACCTGGCGATAGGCGACATTGTTATCGCCGTTACCCCCCTGAGCATCATCGGGAGAGATGTAATGGCCGGAGACGAAGTAGAGGGTATTCGGATTGAGGGCCGGATCGATCAGTGCTTGCGCCACCTGAAGGCGGCGGTCGACCACGGTGACAAAAGGCGGCATCGGAGGATCGACCGGATAAGGGAACACTCCGGTGTGCGCATTGACCTGAGATCGGGGGCCCAGGTTCGATTGTTGACCGTTGAGACCCGCAGAGTAGGGATCCGAGCAACCGATCCCCAGGGTATCGCAATCGGTCGGCTGGCAACTTCCACAAGCGTTGAGGCTCAGCGCACAGAAACTGTGCTTGAGCCATGACACTCCGATCTGCTCCAGCACCCCATCGTAGTAGCGATACATCTCCTGCCCGATCACCGGATGGAAGCTATCGTTGGCGTGCCACAGCAGTTCCACCGATCCGATGTTGCAGGAGGTGGTTCCCACCGAGTAGGCGTAGATGCCATTGTCCTCGCCGAAACTACCCAACTCTTGTAGATCGAACAGGAACACATCCGGAGCCTGGGCTAGCAGTGAGCCAGAGACCAGTACCGACCAGAGGATGAAGAGGCGCAGAATCCACGGCGCACCATCCAACCCACTTGGAATTCTGAACATGACAGACTCCTCTCCACCTCACCCATCCCGAGGGAGCCCACGTAGATCACGACATCGATCCGCCTTGGCAGATCCTTCGCAAATCGCTAGTTGGACTTCAGCATCTGGGGAGGCGGGCTGATATAATCGACAAATCGGTCCACTTGCGAGGACTTCGCCGCTTCCAGCACCTTCTGACGAATCGTCTCACGCATCGCTGCGGCTGATTTCAAGGGTTCCTGAATCCGGGCGGAGAGACTCTCGCCCACCTGGGATATCTTCTGTGGAATGTCGTTGATCATCGGTAATCTCCTGTCCCCGAGCCAAGCTCTTTGGAGCGGCTCATGCCGCCGATGCTAGGGCGACCCCGGCAGGGAGGCAAGCCCAAGAATCCCCGGATCACTGCCGGGAAAGTCCTGATTTCGGCTGCAGAGGTCCCAGATGCCCCGAAGAAGCGGAAAGAAGTCTTTTCGCCATTTCCCGATCACCGCACCAGAGATACGCCACTGAATGTCGTATATCACCACCAAATAACGAGATAGCGTCGATGGCTGCTTTTT
>DUAN01000048.1:1439-6940 GCA_012960845.1 Planctomycetota bacterium
GCGTCGGTCAAATCCATCACCATTCGCACTGCCCGACGCTTCAACTTCTGATTGGTCGCACACATCGCCACCATCCGGCCTCGATAGATCCAGCCATTGTGCAGGGCACAGATGGTCGAGGCCCTCTGCAACAATCGGTGGGTGGCGGTGGCAGCCTTCAAGCGAGTCGAACCGGCGACCGGCTCAGCGCCGGTTTCGAGCAGGATACAGAGGGTGTCCTGCGCCGATCGGCTGGCCGCTGCCGTACCATCACAGGTCACGAAAACCGTCTGGGCGCCGGCCCGCTGCGATTCTTCCAGCCCGGCGAGAACCCACGCCGCAGTTCCTGAGGCGCTGATCCCCACCACCAGATCACCGCTTCCTACCGCCACCTCGAGCAGTTGTCGGCGAGCATCCTCCGCATCATCTTCGGCTCCCTCGACGGGAGTGGTCAGAGCCGCATCTCCTCCGGCGAGAAGCGCCGGGCGGCGCTGGGCGGGTACCGAAAAGGTCGGCCCCCATTCCGCCATGTCGAGAGCGAGAAGTCGACCACTGGTTCCCGCACCGAGGCCGATGACACGTCCCTTCTCCGATGCCAGGGTCACCGCCATCATCGATGCCAGCTGGAGGACACCATCCCGAGCAGCGGTGAGCGCTGCCTGAACCACCGATTCTTGCTGTTCGAAGTGGTTCCACAACTGCTGCGGATCGGACACCGCTGCCGCTGCGGAGTCGATCGCTTCCGTTTCAGGGTCGATCATCGGGTCGATCATCGGATCGAGCTTCGGGTCGATCATCGAATCCCTCCACCGGGCCCCTGGATGCGTTTCCAGACCCTACCGATCTCCGCGCGAGTTTGTTTCTCCCACGCTTCATGGGGAAACTTCTTGAGCACCATTTCGAGGGCAGATGCCGCCTCGCCAAGACGGTTTTTGCGCTCCAGTTCCTTGGCCTGGTCCATCGCCTTCTGCCAGCGCTTCTCGACCATCTTGAGCAGTTCCACCCGTCGCTGCTCTGGTGGAGCCTCGGGAGGGAGTTTCAGCCCCGTCACCTCGGTCAACAGTCGGCAGCAACTGGCAGTATCTTCCTTGCCCAGCACCAGAGTCGCACGGTCGAGCAACTTGGTGGCGGCCGTCGATTTTCGTGCCAGCATGCGGGTCTCCTGGCTCGCCTGCCGCAGCACCTTCTTGAGGGTGGAGGAAGAGATGTTCTTCCCCTGGAGACGAGCGCGCTGGCGACCGAACAGGTCGAGCACCGCCACAACCGTCTCTGGAACTGGCGGACCGAGAGCCGATTCGATCACCTTTCGTGCCCGCTTTCTTGACCAGCGATCTTGCCCGTCCTTTGCTGAAACCGAATCCGCTGCGACCGGCCATTGCATATCGCCGGAAGAATCGACGACCCATACGATCCGGATCAACACCACATCCTTGAGTAGCCTTGCGGTCGAGGAGTTGCCCAGCTGTTGCTCCAGGTGTCGAGCCGGCCCCGCATTGGTCGGAGATTCGAGCAGCACCAATAACGGCTGACGCAGCTGCAAGGCACGAGGTAATCCCTGCTCTGGCGACAACCAGGGCAAAGCTTCGGGGGTATCACTGGCACCGAGCAACGCGGTGCAAAGGCACAGCAGGAGCAGGGCGCGACCGCATCGATCGAGCCGCTGCTGGAGAGGGTGGTCACTACCGGCTCCCACCATCTGAGATTCCACGATTTCATGCATCGGTCGAGCCTCCATCCTGCGGGCCTATCCTGGTCCCCCTGAAGGTAGCAGGACCATCCCTGCACCGCTTCCCCTTGCTCACCGATCCGCCTGCGATCATGATGAGTGCCTGAACTGCAATTGGATACACAGAAGACCCCCCTTGGATGCCAAGGGAGACAGAGGAGAAGTCGCAGGTGACGAAATTGATCGATGTGCCCTCCACCTCTGGATCGGATCGGGAATCTTCCGCAGAGAGACACCCATTCCTCGACAAAGAGGGCCAGAAGATCCAGCGGTTGTTCGATGAGATCGCCCCGCGCTACGATCGACTCAATCGCCTTTTTTCCTTCTCGATCGATCTGTGGTGGCGTCGCCGGGCAGTCCGCAGCCTTCGTACACGTCCCGGAGACCGGGTTCTCGATGCCTGTTGTGGTACGGGAGATCTCGCGATGGCACTGCTCGAACAGGTTCCCGAGGCCGAGGTGATCGGAAGCGATTTCTCACTCCCAATGCTTCAGGCCGGAAGCCGTAAATATCTCACGGCTCGCAGTCCGGCGCTGGTGAGAGCCGATACGATGCACCTGCCCTTCGATGACTGCACCTTTGATGGGGCGATGGTGGCTTTCGGAATGCGCAATGTCGTGGACCTGGATCAGGGCCTGCAAGAACTTCGTCGCGTCCTCAAACCTGGCGGACGATTGATGATTCTCGAGTTCACCGAGATGCAAAATCGCTGGATCCGGCCATTCTCGACCTTTTACCAGAGTCAACTGCTCCCACGCCTCGGCAATCGGCTGTCTGGCTCGCGGGTCAAGGCCTACAGTTATCTCGACGAGTCGGTGCGTGACTGGCCCGATGCCGAACGCCTGGCGGAGAAGATTCGAAGTGCTCCGCTCCATGCAGTCCGCCATCACACTCTATTCCCGGGCAATGTTGCAGTACACGAAGCGGTGCGCGGGTAAGGAGATCGGTTTGACTCGATACCACCAGCTTCTGATCGCCCCTGGAACCGAATTCCATCCGTCAAAGATCGCAAAAGATAGCGCTCCCTTCCTCGAGAGCACCGTGATCGATGAAACCCGGCGGCTCCGATTATGTGGCGGCTGGTGGCTTCGTGATGGAACCGAACAACAGGCCAAGTCGATGCAGTCACTCGCTCTCGAGCACGGAATCCCCGTGCGGCGCATCGATGCACCACAGCCCGCGGAAAAGGTCGAAGTGATTCGTACCATCCGAGCGTCCTTCCGTGACGATCGGCTTGAGTTGGTCACACCTCAGCAATCGAGACAGATCCCCATCTCTTCACTGCGCGCCCTCGATCTTTCGCTGAAGGCCGATGACATCGATGAAGAAGCGGAACTCGACACGACTCAGAGAAAAGAACGAAGCATGAGGGGCCTGGCGGAGGTGATGATGACCGGATCCCCTGCCGGTGATCTGCTCCAGTTGATCTCCGAAAGCCGACTTGGAAATCCTCGACCTCGATTGATCCTGCTCGGCCCGGACTCACAGGCGTGGTCGATCGATCGCGCCACCGTGTTCCCCGATCTGGCGGCTCAGGGGGCTGCGCAATCTCTCGCCAATCTGCTTCGATTCAGCGGAATCCTCATCGGCTCGATCTCCTCGTCCAGCACCACACCAGAAACTCATGACCTGTGGCAGGGAGGCGACCTGCTGCCCGTTCGACGCGATTCCACGGTGGAACAGCAATCCCGAATTGAAGCGCTTCATGCATGGATCCAGGACGGGGGGTCGCTGGGAGAGAGGGTAACCAACCGTTAAGATCCAGCAATTATTGAACCCGGCGATGATGATGGATTCGCTGATGTATGGATGAGGAGTAGTGATGACTGCAACAGAAGCCGGTACCAAGGAGATCGTCGTCGGAGTCAGCGGCGCCAGTGGAGCGATCATCTCCGCACGCCTGGTCCACTTCCTGCTGGACCAGGGACACCGGGTCCATCTGGTCGCATCCAGGACGGGAAAACTGGTGGCCCACGATGAACTCTCTGTTGCCGAGGGAACCCGTGGAGTTTTTCCGGATATGGAGCACGAGAACCTGACCGAATGGAGTGAACGCAACTTCTTCGCACCCTTCGCCAGTGGGACCGCACCCATCGATGGGATGGTCATCGCCCCCTGCTCGATGTCGACCGTGGCATCGCTGGCCCATGGGATCTCCGACAACCTGATCAAACGAGCCGGAGAGGTGATGATGAAGGAGCGCCGCCCGCTGATCATCGTTCCTCGAGAATCTCCTCTCGACAGGATCCACCTGAAGAACTTGCTGACTCTTTCCGAAAGCGGCGCGCTGATCGTCCCGCCGATGCTGACCTTTTATCAGCACCCAGGAGACTCGGTTCTCGAACAGGTCGACTTCGTCGTGAGTCGGGTGCTCGATCACCTGGGAATCGAAAACGATCTATTTCGACGCTGGGGCAGCGAGAGGTGACCCGCGCCATCTCGCACCCCGCAAACTGGCTGGGTGGCATCCGCGAATTCCTCGAGATGATCAAGGTCTCTCACACATTGTTTGCGATGCCTTTCGCCATCGGTGCGCTGTTCCTGGCCAGTCGAGGTCGCGCCATCGGTGCGCTGGACCTCGTGACTCTCTTGATCCAGGTGGTCGTGGCGGTGGCACTCGCACGCACCTCTGCGATGTCGTTCAATCGCTGGGCCGATCGGAAAATCGACGCCTTGAATCCGCGAACCGCTGGACGATCGATCCCCGCCGGCCGCCTCGGAGCCAGCACAGTCCTCTGGTGGACCGTCTGTAGTGCCGCTGGATTCGTCGCGGTCACCGCCACCATCAATCCGCTGGCACTGAAACTCTCTCCGGTGGTGCTGCTGGTCATCCTCGGCTACTCCTGGACCAAGCGTTTCACCAGTTTGTGCCACATGGTTCTGGGCCTCGGGCTGGCTCTGGCTCCGATCGGCGCATGGGTTGCCGTGCGAGGCACACTGCTGGAAGCGTCAGGTGGCATCGACCCGGTCCCGTGGATCCTCGGAGGATCGGTTCTGTTGTGGACCGCCGGCTTTGACATCCTCTATGCGTGTCAAGACCACCAGTTTGATCTCCAGCAGCGTCTTCATAGCATCCCCACACGGTTCGGAATCGCCACTGCCCTGCGGCTATCGTTACTCCTGCACATCCTGATGGTTGGATTGCTGGTCGCCTTGTCGAAGCAGGCCCAACTGGGAGTCCCCTTCGCCATCGCCATCGCCATCGTGAGTCTGTTGCTGGTGGCCCAACACCGACGGGTCAAACCCGATGACCTGACCCGGATCCAGGGTTCCTTCTTCACCCTCAATGCCATCATCAGCAGCATCTTGATGATCGCCCTGATGGTCGAAGGTTGGTCCGGATGAACCTGCAAGATCGGGAGCGCGAGTTACTGATCAGCAGACCTTCCTGGCGGCAGCCGGCTTTGCCGGCCAGAAGAGGTGCTCTTCTGCGGGCCACCCTTGTCACGGTGCTGCTGTGGACTCTGTTCTACCCGGTGGTTCCTGCCGGTCCCGAGATGATGGGAAGTTGTCAGGTGCTGGTCGAGGCCAGCCCTTTCGATGGCGGCGCTTCTCCTGCCCTCTCGGCTTGTCGGACTCTGCACCGTACCGTACTCGGGTGGATTCCTCCGATGATGGCAGCGTCCTGCTTGTCGATCCTCTTGATGGGGTTGAGTTGTGGGGCCGCCCTGTGCTGGTTACGACAACAAGATGCCGCACGGGGAGTACTGATCCCGTTGACGCTGACCCTCGGCCTCAGCCAGGGAATCACCGAGCTCACCCGCATCGGTGGAGCCACCCCGCTGGCCATCTGTTT
>DUAN01000049.1 GCA_012960845.1 Planctomycetota bacterium
AGGGTCGGACCTTCCCATTCATGACTAACATGCATGGCTGTTCAGGCATAACTATTATTCATTTATAGGAAATACGATAAGCGGACAATCACGACATTACTCAGTTGACATTGGGTGTCTTGTGTTGTCTGATAGCCCTGTGACCAAGATCACACGTTACATTATCAGTAGTATGCCGTTGCCTTCATGGTCTTGGGAAAAGGAGTTGTGTATTGCGGAACGGCAAGCAAGTTGGTGGTTAGTATGTGAAAGGACCGCCAAGCGTTAAACCTGTTTACAAGTTATTCAAAGTGTTTGTATTTAGTGGCTCTTACATTATGACCAAGGGAGGAGATCATGTATCTCACGAAAGCAGTCTTCAAGGTGCGCGCGTTGACGTGGATCATTGTCGCTCTGGTACTCTCAAATTCTGTGTTCGCTGGTGGAGGGCAATCGCTCAACATCAGTAGCTCCAGTACACAAGGCCTGGCTCCGGCAACTCTGTCGATATCGCTCGATTCGACCGATCCGACCGAAGGCTTTGTCATCGCTGTCGCATACGACGACTCGATGGCAGCAGTTACAGACCTGTCGACTGCTGGAACAGCAACAGAGAGCGCAAGTGCCGAGCTGATAGTTCCGGAAATCCTTTCCGGTGGATTTACGTTAGGCGTCGTCGTTGACTCTGACCCCCCATTTGACGGCCATGCGATCCCTGCGGGGACTGGCCAATCTCTCGCCATGGTGACCGTCACCCCGATGGCGATCGTCTCGGTAGAGACCGACATTGATTTTTCATTCTCTGACAACACCCTCAACAACCCACCGCTGTCGAACATTCTCGTTCAGGGTGGATTGTCTGTGGGAGCCGGCGCTGGACTGGGACTCAACGGGGGCACATTGACCCTTCTGGTTCCTCCTCCAGCCACGATGAGAATCGAGGATGGTTCGGCAACCGCGGATGGTACCGGTTCCACTGGTGATGCCCGAATCTTGCTCGACAACAGCCTGGGCGGTGTTCAGGGTTACGTGACCGCGATCACTCACGATCCAACCATGATCACCCTCGAGGGGATTTCCACTGGTGCCGACGCGAGTGCTGCCGGTGCTGAGTTCGAGATCTCGAATACATATCCCAACGGCGGAACTTACGGAGTAGTCCTCGATTTTCAGTCGCCCTTCGATGGGCAGACGATTCCCGAGGGAAATGACACTCACATCGCCACCTACACGTACTCTTGCAACAATGCAAATATTTACGTCGAAGGTGAGCCGACCCCTGCCAGTGAGTCCAGTGCTTTGACACTCAGTGACGGAACGCTTGGATCTCCGACCCTCGACAATGTGATCGTGGTCAACGGACTTTCGGTGGCGCCGTTACACGAAAATGGCACATTCACCTGCGATCCGATCGCCTATCCCGCCGAAGACACCATCCTCTGGATGGAAACTGCCTTCGACGAGGGCGCCGGGAACTACGCCTACCACGGCCAGACCGGTGACCTGTGCTTCTACTACTCTGACGAAGACGATTACATCCAGGGTTTCACCTTCACCGTCTGTTACGACTGTAACCTGACGATTCACGAGGACTCCTGGGAGTTCAACGGCTCGATCCTCGATCAGGTCGGTGTCGAGTACACCGCCGTTCAGGTCGATGACGATCCCGACGACGGAGACGGTTGCGAGTTGATCGTGGCACTTCTGCTCGACGCTCTGCCGCCCTTCGAGGGCCAGACCTTGCCCCAGACGATGGCCACCTCCGGTGACGGAGCGGATGGACGTCTGTTGATCGGTAAGATGCGCGTCACCGTCGATATGGATGCCGAGTGCAACGAAGATCAACTGATCGAGTGGTGCAACGACATCAACGGTAATGGCGACGTGACACTCTACAACAACGTGGTCATCGACTTCGATTCGCTCCAGATCTACGAGCGCAACGACACCCTGGTGCACGTTGTTCCCGAGGAGATCTTCCAGCGTGGTGATTGCAACAGTGACGACAAGGTCGACCTGGCTGACTCCGCAACGATGCTTGCGAACCAGTTCAACGGTCTTCCGATCCTGTGTCCTGACGCTTGCGACGCCAACGACGACGGCTACCTGAACATGGCGGACTCTGTCTACCTGCTCAACTGGTTGTTCAAGTTCGGGGATGTTCCGACGGCACCAGGCCCGTTCAACGATGGTCCAGATGCGACCACCGACGACACGTTGCCTGTTTGTGATAGTGACGATACAAATTGCTAAACCATATTATTAGTAAGTGGATGTTGGAATACCTGGAGGGATTCGACATGAGAAAATTATTTCAAACGATGGCGCTGCTCCTTGTGGTTATCACCGCAAACTTTGCAGTCGCACAAGATTACGTAATGACGATTTCGAGTGGAACCATGAATGTTGGTGGGAGTGGTGACTTATCCATCACTCTCGACAATAATGGCGGAAATGTGCAAGGCTGGTCCTATGGAGCCTGCAATGACACTGCCATGCTCACCTGCACAGGTGCGGCCGATGGATCCACCACGGCCACCGTGAAGAATGGCGACCCGCCTGACTTCAACCAGATCTCCGTTTTTGACGAGGGATTTACCTGTGGTGTGGTGATCTGTTTCGTCGGGTGTGCCACCCTTGCTCCTGGAACTGGCTACGAACTGAATGTGGCCAGTTATTCCTGCACAGCTGAAGGATCCACCAGCGTGTCGTTCTGCGACAGTCTTGGATCACCAGCTGTGGCTACAGTGGTGGTGGTTGACGGAGCGTCGGTGCCGCCGGAGCAAAACTCCGGAACCGTCATGTGTCAGATTCTGGTCACCAGTGACTGGGTCCGTGGAGATGCCAACGGTGATTCCACGGTCAACATTGGCGACGGAATCTGGATCATCAGTGAGTTGTTTTTGGGCGGGGCTGCGAGTTCGTGTGCCGTTGCTCGGGATGCCAATGATGATGGAAATGTGGATGCTGCGGATGCAGTACACATCTTCAGTTACCGCTTCCTCAACGGACCGATGCCTTCGGCTCCTTTCCCCGGTTGTGGGCAAGTCTCGGGCCAGACTCCTGAAGACTGTGAAGGATCCGGCTGCTAGAGATTCTTGATGTAGTCAAAATTTGAGCCACTAGAAGCCATCTTGTCGTACTGACGACAGGGTGGCTTTTTTTCATCTTCCTCGGTGGGCTCCAATCGTCAGAGCCCTCTACCGTCAGAGCCCTCTACCGTCAGAGCCCTCTACCGTCAGAGCCCTCAATCGTCAGATCCCTTTACCGTCAGACCCCTCAAATTTTCATGAGTCCGGTTTCTTGAAAAAGAAATTGCCAGTTCGCCCTTGTCAAATCCACTCAAAAGCGGGTGTGGTCGAGTGGTGGATTGGGGATAAAGGACCATTATTAAACAGGTTAAGGTCGCGGTAGTGGGGGGGATGGGAGCGTCTTTTCGCTGCTTGTTTCACTCCTGCAGTCGAAAATAAGTCAATTGTGAAGACCGATAAATGCGTCTATCGTTAGAGATGTGCAGGAAAGACAGTTCAGTCACGAGGAAGAGTGTTGGTCACGCTGGGGTGGATTCGTCACCCGCAAGCGGGACCGATAATCCGAGAGATTTGAGTGGTCCTTGCGAAGAACAGCGCCTAGAAGCCAACGGGTAACCAGGCCTTATTTTTGAACAGTGTGGTGTGGGAGTGGGTGTGTGGAGGAGATGTGGAAATGTTGGGCCGAATTTATCGGCACTTACATTCCAACGCTTCTAATCGGTTGCGATCCCGAGAGTTCGGGATCGTTGGGCTGAGTAAATAACAATTTGGACTTTTGAAGAAATGGTCAGTTCGCTGATTTCTCGATCGCTTCGAATCTGAAGCGGAGACGGAATTGGCAAGTGGCCTCATGAAATTCCTTGAGGAGGGAAACTCGATGACAATTTTCAAGTTACCGAAAGCAATTCTAGTCACCCTGGTTTGCGTGGCCAGCCTTGGTGTGGTCCATGCTGATAACTGCTTCACCGTTACCGGTGGGGGTCAATCGGTGCAAGGATTGGGCAGTGCTACATTCGGGGTCGAGATGACCAACGACCAAGAAGTCGAAGGCTTCGTCGTGGCCATCAGTTACGACAACTCGGCCGTGGCCATCACCGATCTGTCAATTGTTGGAACCGTCACGGAGAGCTCCGGGGCTGAACTGGTGGTTCCAGAGATCCTCGGAAGTGGCTTCACGCTGGGAGTGGTTCTGGATGCTGCGGCACCCTTCGGTGGTCAAACGATTGCTGTCGGTTCGAACCAGAGTATCGCCAATTTCACTGCGCAGTCAGTCGTCGTTCTGAGCCAGGGAGACCCCGTGGTGACCACCGGCTTCGATTTTGTCGATGGTGCGTTTAACTCCCCGGCGCTCGACAACATCATGGTTCAAAATGGCCAAGCAGTCGGAGCGAACAATGGTCTGTGCCTCAATGGGGCCACCACAGCGATGAGTATCGGAGCCCCTCCACCGGCGACTCTGACCATCGAGGACACCACCGCCGATGCGAACGGCAATGGATCGGTGAGAGTGCTGCTGGAGAATTCAGGGGAGACCCAGGGCTTTGTCCTCTCGATCACCCACGTGGAGACCGAGATCGCTCTCGGATCTATCGACCTCAGCGGATCGGCAACCGACGCTGCTGGCGCGGAGTTCACCGCGATCAATACCTACAGCAACGGGGGCACCGTGGGAGTGGTCCTCGACTTCGTGGCGCCCTTCGACGGGCAAACGATCGCTGCGGGTGTAGACACTCACATTGCCAACTTCAATTACTCTGATACCGTTGAGATCTACATCGAAGGGGATCCGATTCCTGCGGACCAGGTCGCCAATCTCACCTTCGACGATGGGGCGTTCGGAACCCCTCCACTCAACAACATCGTGGTCTCGGGTGGTCTTTCCATAGTGCCCGATGTGGTGAATGGTGCCTTCACGACTCCACCATCAGCGGTTCCTTCAGAGGATACAGTGCTCTGGATGGAAACTGACTTTCCCGATTCGATGGGGTATGCCGGAGAAACGGGTGCCCTTTGCTTCTACTACGCTGATCCGACCGACAACATCCAGGGTATGACGATGACCGCTTGTTTCAACTGCGACGCAACTGTGGATCCACTCTGGAGTTGGGGCGGTTCCATCGTTGAAGCAGTAGGAGTCGAATACCTTGCGGTTCAGACTGACAACTCGGATACCGATGGAGATGGGTGTGAACTGGTAGTGGCCATCCTGCTGGATGCCTTGCCGCCCTTCGATGGACAGACTCTTCCGCAGACTGGGGTTCTTGACCGTTTGCTGATCGGTTGTCTCCCGGTCACCATCTCCGAAACCGCTGCTTGTGAGGATATTCTCGAGTTCAACTGGTGCAACGACATCAACGGAACCGGAAGCGTCAACCTCTACAACAACGTTGTCATCAACTTCCAGTCGATTCAGGAGTATGAGCGAGACGACACCGTCATCGTGGTGAAATCGGCTAAGTCATTCAAGCGTGGCGATTGCAACGACGACGACAAGACAGACCTCGCGGATGCGGCCGCGATGCTGGCCAATCAGTTCGGAAGCTATGATGTCAACTGTTCCGATGCCTGCGACACCAACGACGATGGCCTGTTGAACATGGCAGATCCCGTGTTTCTGCTGAACTGGCTCTTCAATTTTGGAGACGTCCCGGCAGGTCCAGGTCCATTCGATGAGGGTGAGGATCCGACCGGTGATTCGCTGCCCGATTGTGACGGCGGCGATACGAATTGCGGATAATGGACTTGAGTTGGGTCTCCCAGGATTCACCGAAGTCGTGAATCCTGGGGGCACTAACCCCGCAACAAGTTGTGGCGGAGGAAGAAATTCAGCTCAGGAAAATCAGTTTGGGAAATGTAATTGTAAGTGGGCCAAGGCGAGGAAGAGTCGCCTCTAGCATCGAAAGTGAAGAGATAATGAGGAGACTTGTATTTTTGTGTCTACTACTGGGTCTCTGCTGCTATTCGGTGGATGGGGTGCTTGCTGGTGGCGGTGCGACCTACAACATGAGTAGCGATGCGACTGCTGCTGGGGGGACGGTGAATCTATCTGCCACCCTCGACAACGGTGGCGGCGATATCAGCGGATGGTCCTGGGGACTTTGTCACGACGAGGCGGTGGCGACCGTGTCGAACATCGGGGATGGCGGTGGTGCTGCCAATAGCACCTCGACCGTCAGCAATGGCGACCCGGCGAGTTTTAACGAGTCATCCATCTATCCTGGCGGCTGGACGCAGGGCGTGGTGATCGATTTCATCGGTTGCTGTGTGGTTGCGAGTGGGACCACTGGATTTCTGATGGCCACTGCGGATTACACCGTCGCTGGCGCTGTTGCACCAGGTGACTATTCTGTTGAGTACTGCGGTGGGGTCCTTGGATCACCGCCGGTTGCGAATGTCGTGGTGGTCAACGGCGGATCGGTCCCCCCTGCTGCGGAGAACTCGGGGACGATCACCGTGGTCGATGTCCCCGATCCGGAGTGGAACTACCTGGGGGGAAATTCCTCGGGCAATAACTATCCCGCTGGAGCTGGAATCGGTGGCCTCTCGGTGGCGGTTGGCTTCTCCATCCAGGAGAAGGATAACAGTTCCCAGGGCGCAAATTTCCCCAATGAGACCCAGGGATTCTCGATGGGGTGCGGGAATGACGGGGCGCTGATCACTCCGACAGCCGTCACCACCAGCCTTGGATTCGAGCCTGATTTTGCAGAATCGAACCTCTACCCGGATGCCTGGACCCTGGGAGTGGTGTATTCATTCGCCGGTTCCCAGACCGCCTTCTTCGACGTCGCCACCGAGGTGATTTCTGTTGAATATGACGGGACTTCGACGGCCCTCGCCGGGGTCGAGGGTGCCACGACGACACCTTTGGTGTGGAACAATTCCACCGGCAGTCCGCCGGTTTCGAACGTGGTGGTCTTTGGGGGTGGAAGTTATGCGCCCAATTTCACCGATGGGTCGATCGAATTCGTCGGCACCGTGACCAACGCTTTTCAGCGTGGCGATTCAAATGATGACGGCGTGATCAACATTGCAGACATCATCTGGATGCTATCCGAGATGTTCGGGGGTGGGGCTGTCACCGATTGTGCCATCGCGGATGATTCAAATGCGGACGGATTGAACGATGCTGCAGATGCCGTGTACACCGCAACCTATATTTTTCTCAGTGGTCCTGCACCTGCAGCACCATTTGGAAGTTGCGGTAGCGGAGCCGAGCAGACGCCTGCGGATTGCGTGAGTTTTAACAGTTGTCCTTGACGAGGATTTGTATCCAGGTGACCAGTATCAGGGTCTGGAAGTGCCGACTTCAAGTTGGGCGTTTCTGGAAAAGCTTGGAACGGTATTGAAGGTGTAATATTGAGAGAGGTGGAGAAAGATGCGAGTTATTGAACAGAGGAGTGTGCCCAACATTATTGCAGTTTGTTTCGCAATGGTGCTGAGTAGTTCGGTCTCCTTGGCGGGAGGCACGGGTGCATCCTTCACTGCCGAGAGCGTATCTGCGCCTTCGACAGGTGGAAGTGCAGTCCGGGTGCTGGTCGATAGTTCAGCGGATGTCCAGGGATTCGTGATCTCGATGTCCCATGATCCGGCAGCGATTACCCTCAGTGGAGTGGATATCACTGGAACGGACACCGAACTGTCGGGTGCAGAATTTGTGGTTCCTGCTGTCTACGCAGATGGCGGGACCATCGGAGTCGTACTCGATTTCAATGCGCCATATGATGGTCAGGTGATTCCTGCGAGCGCAGAGATTCATGCGGCGAATTACAATTACAATTGTAATAGTGCTGTGCTGTATTTCGAAGGGGACCCAGTTCCTCCGTCGGAGACCACGGCACTGACCTTCATCGATGGCATATATGGGTCTCCGGCTCTTTCCAACGTTTCCGTTTCCGGCGGATTGTCAGTCTGGCCAGCTTTCAATGATGGAACTTTCACCTGTGATCCAGTGGCCATTCCATCCGAGGATACGATTCTCTGGATGGAGACTGAGTTTGACAACTCCGAGGGTAATGCGGCATTCCATGGCCAGACAGGGTCGCTCTGTTTCTACTATGCGGACGCGGATGACAACATCCAGGGAATGACGATGACGGGCTGCTATGACTGCGATCTGACCGTGGGATCCGATTGGGATTGGAACGGATCGATCGTTGAGGAGATTGGCGTCGAGTATCTCGCTGTCCAGATCGACGATGATGCTTCGGACGGCGACGGCTGTGAACTGGTCGTGGCATTCCTGCTCGATGCGCTGCCTCCATTTGAAGGTCAAACGATGCCGCAGACTGCCGATCTCAATGCGGGTCGGCTGCTGATCGGATGTTTGTCAGTGACTGTCGATGACAGCGCAGAGTGCGATGTCGCCCAGGAAATCAACTGGTGCAACGGGATCAACGGTACCGGCTCGGTCAACCTCTACAACAACGTGGTCATCGAGTTCCAGTCGATCCAGATCTACGAGCGGAATGACACCTCGGTCATGGTGGTGCCGGAAGAGATCTTCCAGCGCGGCGACTGCAACAGTGATGACCAGACGGATCTGGCGGATGCCGCCTCGATTTTGGCCAATCAGTTCGGTAACTATGAGATCTTGTGTTCCGATGCCTGTGATACCAATGATGATGGTCTGTTGAACATGGCTGATTCAGTCTTCCTGCTCAACTGGCTCTTCAAGTTCGGGATCAGCCCAGCGGCTCCAGGCCCTTACAGTGACGGAGCGGATCCGACCGATGATTCTCTGCCTGTTTGCGACAGTGACGACACAAATTGTGGGTAGGGTGTTGAGTTCAGAATAGGTGCCATGCTCGAGCGATGTTGCTGGAGTACTGCTGCGGATTTGATTCTTGACGGAATTTTGTTTTCATATAACTCGCACGCTTGCAGGGTATGCGGCGTGTTCAGAATAAAGGTGGATAGATCATGCGACATCTTCTTGTGACATCGTTTCTGATGGTGTTGGTGCTGATGACAACCGGCGTATTCGCGCAGGATTATGTCCTCACCGTCTCCAATGGCAGCATTCCCAATAACGGTAGCGGAGACCTCACGGTCAATCTCGACAACAATGGTGGAGAGTTGCAGGGATGGTCCTATGGAGCCTGCAATGACACCGCCTTCCTCACCTGTACCGGTGTGGTGAACGGATCGACCGTGGCCACAGTGAATGATGGCGGTACCCCCGACTTCAACCAGATGGCCGTTTTTGACGAGGGATTCACTGCGGGTGTCGTGATCTGCTTCATCGGCTGCGCCACCTTGACAAACGGAACCGGATACGAGTTGAACATCGCCACATATGACTGCACCGCTGAGGGGAGCACCTCCGTCTCCTTCTGCGACACCCTGGGTTCACCTGCGGTGGCCACGGTGGTGGTGGTCGATGGCGCTTCGATCGTTCCGGTGCAGAACTCAGGTGATGTCGAGTGCATCGGTGTCCCCGATCCGGAGTACACCTACGCCGCTGGAAACGCCTCTGCCGGCTACAACCCGGCGGATGGTAACGCCTCCACTTCAGTCGATATCACCATCGCCGAGACCGACAACAGCGGATTGGGCGCACCTTTCCCCAACGATACCCAGGGCTTCTCGATGGGGCTGGGCAACAGTTCCGAGGTGGTCGCCACCGCAGTGAACCTGACGTTACCTTTCGAGGCGGACTTTGGCGAGACCAGCATCTACCCCGAAGGGTGGACTGCAGGAGTGGTTTACAGCTTCACTGGTGGCGCGGTGCTGGCGTTCCCTTCAGCGACGACGGTGATCTCGGTCGACTACGAGACTGGCGGCAGCATGGCGGGCAATGAAGACGGCGCGATCGCTTCACTGACCTGGGATGACGGCCTCGGTTCTCCAGCAGTGGCCAATGTCGTGGTGGTCGGTGGTGGGTCGCTGACTGCGGCCCAGTCCAACGGGAGCATCGCTCTCAACCCAGTGGTCACCAGCGACTGGATCCGCGGAGATGCCAATAGCGATAGTGTGGTCAATATTGGCGACGTGATCTGGATGATCTCGGAGTTGTTCACCGGAGGAGCCGCGAGTAGTTGCAGCATCTCCAGTGATGCCAATGATGATGGGTCGCATGATCTCGGGGATCCGTCCTATGTCATCCAGTACCGTTTCATCGGTGGACCGATGCCGGTCGCTCCTTTCCCTGGTTGTGGTCAAGTCGATGGGCAAACACCGGAAGATTGTGAAGGATCGTCCTGCTCTGGTTAGAGTGAATGAGATGGGGCTCCGCGGCCAAAGTGGGGTCGCACCCACTGGAAGTTGGATCGGCGGAGCGATGGGATTCAGTTGTAAATGGCGGCTCATAGCGGTCATAGATGACATTCCTGTACTCGAGGTCGAGATTCGGGCGAGGCTTTTGTCGCATTGCTTGCAACGAAGGCTTCGCCCATTCATTATGAGTGAGAATGAGTATTCCAATCACATTTGCGCGACACTCCTGAGGTGTTTCTGATGGCTGTGCTTCGCCAACTCGTTGAAAGAGAGTCATGAGAAATCTTTTAGTAACAGCATTCCTGTTGGTCGCGACCACCGTTTCTGCGCAGGATTATGTCCTCAGCATCTCCAGTGGCAGCATTCCAAATAACGGTAGCGGAGACCTCACGGTCACTCTTGACAACAACGGTGGAGAGATGCAGGGCTGGTCCTTCGGAGCTTGCAATGACACCGCCTTCCTCACCTGTACCGGTGTGGCGGACGGATCGACCGTGGCCACCGTGAATGATGGAGATACCCCCGACTTCAACCAGAGTTCCGTCTTTGACGATGGATTCACTGTTGGTGTCGTGATCTGCTTCATCGGGTGCGCCACCTTGTCAAACGGTACCGGATACGAGTTGAACATCGCCACATATGACTGCACCGCTGAGGGGAGCACTTCCGTCTCCTTCTGCGACACCCTGGGTTCACCCGCGGTCGACACGGTGGTGGTGGTCGATGGCGCTTCCCTCGTTCCGGTGCAGAACTCCGGTGATGTCGAGTGCATCGGTGTCCCCGATCCGGAGTACACCTACGGTGCTGGAAACGCCTCTGCCGGCTATAACCCGGCGGATGGTAACGCCTCCACTTCAGTCGATATCACCATCTCCGAGACCGACAACAGCGGATTGGGCGCACCTTTCCCCAACGATACCCAGGGCTTCTCGATGGGGCTGGGCAACAGTTCCGAGGTGGTCGCCACCGCAGTGAACCTGACGTTACCTTTCGAGGCGGACTTTGGCGAGAGCAACATCTTCCCCGAGGGGTGGACCGTCGGAGTGGTTTACAGCTTCACTGGTGGCGAGGTGCTGGCGTTCCCTTCAGCGACGACGGTGATCTCGGTCGACTACGAGACTGGTGGCAGCATGGCGGGCAATGAAGACGGCGCGATCGCTTCACTGACCTGGGATGACGGCCTCGGTTCTCCAGCAGTGGTCAATGTCGTGGTGGTCGGTGGTGGGTCGCTGACTGCTGCCCAGTCCAACGGGAGCATCACCCTCAATCCGGTGGTGACCATCGATTGGCTCCGGGGAGATGCCAACGGTGACTCCCAGGTGAATGTCGCCGATGCGATCTGGATCATCAGCGAGTTGTTCGTTTCTGGACCCGCCAGTAGCTGCGCGATTGCGCGCGATGCCAATGGAGACAGCAAGTACGACATCGCAGACCCGACCTACATCGTCCAGTATCGCTTCATCAGTGGCCCGATGCCTTCTGCTCCTTTCCCCGATTGTGGACAGGTCGATGGCCAAACTCCTGAAGATTGCTCCGCTTCCGGCTGCTAACGGAGAAGAGTGGAGACTCTTCAGACGGCAATGTATCAGCGGTGAAAATAGCAGCCAGTTCCTCGAGTTTGTCGGGGAACTGGCTTTTTTCATGGTGGATCCGGTGGTTCGAGGGAAGGGAAAGAGATCGATCCCTCTCGAGGGCATGGGAGCGGTTCTTTACAAACTGCTTGTCATGAAAAAAAGGGTCCAAGATAGGTGCAATTTCATGGCTGCACCGAGGTCGATTGCCCCTTACGATGACATCTTGGATCTGCAGGAGGGTCCACTCTCGGGTCTTGAGTTGCTGAACCGGGTGATGGCTTCACTTGAAGGTGTGACCCTGGAATTCCCGGAGTATCAAATCAAGACCAGAGGTGCTGTCTGAATCATCCTATCGGCCCACGAGTGTGGCGTTCGTGATGGAGAATAGAGTCTCAATAGAGTGGCCAGGGGACCATGGCCACCAACACTAGAAGAGAAGGAACCCGCCCATGTACAAGTTGATCTGCCTGTTCACGACGATCTTGCTGATGACCACCAGTCCGCTGGGGGCACAGGATTTTATCCTCTACGTCTCCGGACCGGCAACCGCCACCCTGGGAGAGTCATTTGATCAATCCACGATGCTCGATGTCAATCAGGATGTCCAGGGTTGGTCCTTCGGAGCCTGCCACGACTCGACCCTGATGACTCTCGACACGGTAGCGGATGGTGCGGCCACCGAGATCGTCAACAATGGGGATACGCCCGATTTCAATCAGGTCAATGTGCTCGCCGATGGTTTCACCGTGGGAGTCGTGATCTGTTTCGTCGGGTGTGCAGTGCTCGAGGCTGGGACCGGTTATGAGATCCATGTTGCGAGCTACACCGCGGATGCGGAAGGCGTCTCTGCCACCGATTTCTGCGACACCCTGGGTGCACCTCCCGTGGAAACGGTGATCGTGGTCAACGGGGCGTCAGTGGCCCCGGAGCAAATCTCGGGTTCGGTCGAGATTCTCGCAACTCCCCCGGTTCCAGATCCAGAGTTCATCTTTAGCGCCGCGACGGAGACCATCAATTACGATGGGAACTCGGGATCCGCCTCGTTCAGCGTCTCGGTCCAGATTTCAGAAACGGATAACAGTGCCAGCGGAGCAGATTTCCCCAATCAAACGCAGGGCTTCTCGATGGGAATGGCCAACGATCCCGCGGTGATGGAGTGCACCGGTGCGGATGTCTCTCTTCCCTTTGATGCAGACTTTGCTGAGGGGGGAGTCTCAGCAGGAGGCTGGACGATGGGTGTGGTCTTCAGTTTCGCCGGTGGGGTGACCTTGGCCTTCACCGAGCCCCTCGATGTGGCAGTGGCCGATTATTCGACGGTGGCCGGCGCCCTGTCGGGGACGGGCACCACCGAGACCGCATTGACCTGGTCGGAAGACCTTGGATCTCCTCCGGTGGCCAATATTGTGGTGGTCAATGGATCTTCACTGACTCCCGAGAAGGTCGATGGATCCATCACCTTCCAGCCGGTTTTCGACCAGCCGTTCCTACGAGGCAACTGTAACGGGAATAGCGGCGTCGACATTTCGGACGGGATCTGGATGCTTCAGGAACTCCACCTGGGAGGTCCCAGCGGAACCTGCGCCGAGGCTTGTGACGCCAACGGCGACAGTGTCTACGATATAGCGGATCCCATGTACGTGATTTACTACCGCTTGCTCGATGGCCCGGCTCCGACCTCCCCATTCCCCGATTGTGGGGTTGAGGTCGGTTCCGATTGTGATGCCACCAACTACTGTCCATAGATCAGTCATCGATCGTCGGTAGATTTGTTTCCTGCCCCCCTGTCGATCCTGAAGCGGGCCCGAAGCCAGTAGGCTTCGGGCCCGCTTTGTATCTCCATCTTCCTGTCCTCCTCCTCTTCTGCTGACCCCCAGCATCGTCAGCCGGCAATTCCAATCGAGACTTCGCCGAATTGTTGGCGGACCGCCGTGGTGTGGGTCGGTGCTGTGGGTCCGTGGTGAAGGAAGTAATGCTTGCCGGAATACGGCACTTGTTGCCGGAAATCACGGTGATTCTGGTGAGCCGTCTTCGTCACGAGTGGTGCGCTAGTCTGCAGCGCCTCTTTGTTAACTCTTTTGTATATAGACATGTTTGACAATGAGTGATACGGTCGAGACTCGAAGACAGGAGTCCCGACACGACTCCCCAGCAGATCCGGGTTCACGCCTGGTCAGTTCTACCTCTTCCTAGCGCCACATAACCGGCAATTGTTGTCGGGTAGATACTGGATTCGGTTCTCCCCTGGACCGGCTCCTGGGTCTTCCTGACTTGTTTACTACATTTTTTGTTAATCCCCATTTTATCGGAGTCATTCCGAGAAGTCAGGGTCCGGGTAGGAAGGCCCCCCTTGACCGATTGGAATTTCCGAAGTGTCCCCTGGAGACGAGGAGAGAAAGTGATGAACCGGAGTCTTATGCGCCTTCGCAGCGCACTTCTCGCGGTACTTTTTGCCGCGATCGGCACCCATGCCTTCGCTCAGAATTCACTGACCATCACCGATGGTCAATCGGCAGGACTCGCATCCGAGACATTAAGCGTTCTGATGGACGCTGATGCATCGGTTGAGGGATTTGTTCTTGCCATAACCTTCGACAACGGACTGTTGTCGGTAACCAATGTCGTTGCAGGATCTGCGACGACTGCAGCTTCTGCAGAGTTAGTCGTGCCGGAAACTCTTCCCGGTGGATTCACTCTCGGTGTTGTTGTGGATGCCAGTGCGCCTTTCGACGGCCAGGAAATTCCTGCCGGGTTGGGCCAGGAGATTGCAGCATTCACACTGACTCCTCAGACCATCGTGACCACGGACACCCAGAGTGCCCTTGAGTTCTCTGACGGTGTTCTGAACAACCCGCCCTTGTCCAACCTGCTGGTGCAGAATGGGCAAAGCATTGGTGCCGCCAATGGCCTCGGGCTCAACAACGGCACCATGACGCTTCTTCCGCCTCCACCCGACAGCATGCGTATCGAGTCGATTGAGTTCGATTCCGATTCCAGTGGTGCTGCGCGTGTCCTTCTTTCAAACTCCAGCGGAGCTGTCCAGGGATACGTCCTGGCGGTGGCTCATGACTCGGCTCTCGTGTCCCTTCAGGGGATCACGCTGGGTGCAGAGACTCTCGCTGCAGGTGCTGAACTGGTGGTTCCGGAGTTGTACTCCAACGGAGGAACTCTGGGAGTGGTGCTCGATTTCGAGAGCCCGTTCGAGGGTCAGAGCATCGCAACCGGTGCTGACAACCACATCGCCAGTTTCACCTACTCGTCCAATCAGGTCATCGAAAACCCTGATCAGCCCATCACGACCGCCATCGAACTGGTCAATGGCCAGCTGGGCAGCCCCGCGCTCGATAACGTGATCGTCGTTGCAGGACTGTCGATCAGTCCCGCTCTCGAGGACGGAACCTTGACGTTGCTGGATATCGTCATTCCAGTCAACGATACGGCGTTCTACATCGGGCAGCGCGATTTCCCGGAGACCGGCACCAATGGTGGCCTCGGCTTCCCCGGCCAGGAGATCGAGTTTTGCTTCTTTTACAGTGATCCTAACGACAACATCCAGGGTATTCAGATGGCCGTCTGCTACGACGACCTTCTTCTGATCGACGGTACTTTCACCATCGAAGGTTCCATCGCTGACGAGCTGGGTGCTGAATTCGTCAACTACCAGATCGATAATGACGACAATGACGGCGATGGCCGTGAGTTGGTCGCCGGTATCCTGATGGACGCTCTTCCACCCTTCGAGAACCAGCAGCTGCCTTCAACGAGCGAGCCGCTGATGATCGCATGTGTGCAGGCTGAAGTTGACGCTGGAGCCGCCTGTGGTGATTCCTTCACCATCGATTTCTGCGACGGAATCAACGGTAACGGCATGGTCCCGATCAACAACCTGGTTGTTATCGAGTACCAGTCGATCCAGTCGTTCGAGCGTTACGGTGCGACCTACGAGATCATTCCAGTCCCCGCCTTCCAGCGTGGTGACTGCAACACGGATACCAAGGTCGACCTGGCGGATGCCGCCACCGTGATCGCCAGTCAGTTCCAGGGCTACGGGGTCGGCTGCCTCGACGCCTGTGACGCCAATGACGACTCCGTGATCAACCTTGCGGACTCAGTCTTCTTGCTCAATTTCTTGTTCAAGTTCGGGCCTCCGACACCAGCGCCAGGCGCTTACACGCCGGGTGCCGATCCCACTGAGGACGACCTTGACTGTGCTTTGCCGGCCTCGTGTAACTAACCCCGAATCAGGAACCCAAAGAATAAGGACTTCCTTCAGGAAGTGAGTATGAAAATGAAAAGTACAAAAATCGCTTTCACCCTTGCCTTAGCGCTCCTGCTCGGAGCCCCGGCATTCGCGCAATACGATCTGTCGCTGAGCAGCGCAGCAGGAGCACCAGGCTCCAGCGCCGATCTGCAGGTCTTGCTAGACAACAATGGAGACCCAATCCAGGGTTGGTCCTTCGGAGTCTGTCATGACGGTCTGGCGCTCAGCCTGACGGCCGTCATCGATGGAGCTACCACTTCGACCGTGAAGAATGGAGAAGATCCAGACTTCAACCAGGTCAACGTGGTCTCTGACCAGGGCTTCACCGTTGGAGTCGTGATCTGTTTCGTCGGTTGCGCAACGCTGCCGACAGGTACTACAGGTAACGAGTTGAATATCGCTTCCTACGAGTTACTCGGCGAAGCCGGTTCTTCCACGAGTGTTGACTTCTGCAACACTCTCGGAAACCCAGCAGTTGAGATCCTCGTGGTGGTTGGTGGACAATCAATTCTGCCCTCGACCAGTTCCGGAACCATCGAGATGGTTGCAGGACCACCTCCCTTCGACTTCGCAGTCGCCGACCAAACCATCTCCTACGATGGTCTCAGTGGAGAAGCTACCTTCACGGTGACTCCGACCATTCAAGAGAATCCGGATAACTCCGGTTTCCCCAGCGAGACCCAAGGTGTCTCGATGGGAATGGCACATGATTCCTCCTTGTTGACCGCCAACTCGGTCGCCTGGAACATGGATACTGGAATCGATCCGGACTTCGCGGAAGGGAACGCCTATGACGGCGGATGGACCATTGGAGTGGTTTACAGTTTCACCGGTCAAGCGACCTTGACTTTCGAGACAGCCACACCGGTTCTGCTCGTCGAATACAGCACTGTCGCTTCGGCACTTGCTGGACTCGAGACCGACACGATGACAGCATTGGCCTGGTCGAATGAGCTTGGATCCCCCCCGGTTGTGAACATTGTGGTAGTGGGTGGAGGAAGCGTCGATCCGTCTTTGACTGACGGTTCGGTGACTCTGAGCCCCTCCTACGCTCCGCCTGACCTTCCATTCGTCCGTAGTGACTGCAATGGAGATCAGGTCGTGAATATTGCTGACGGAATCTGGATCCTCAACGAGATGTTCCAGGGCGGACCTGCCGGCACTTGTGCCGAGGCTTGTGACGCCAACTCCGACGACCTAGTCGACACTGCGGATGCGATCTTTTTGATCAGCTACCGGTTGCTCAGCGGCCCGATGCCCAGCGCTCCATTCCCGGAGTGCGGTACCGAAGAAGGAGCGGACTGCGAATCTGCCTCAAACTGCCCCTAAGAGCGAGATTGCTCCAGGACACACGGGAAGGTCCGATGCGGTTCGCCGCATCGGACCATTTTTTGTGTGTGGGGCGGTAAGGATGTCCGGAAGAGGCCGATGGGAGCAGCGCACGGGATTGACTGCCGAGGAGTTCCCGATACGATGGAGTTAGCCTCGGGGATCACGCAACCGCCGGGTCTGGCCTGAAAATCCTTCCGGAAGCTCCATCGTCGACGACCCGTCGAGACGGTCTGTATTGCCGTGCTTAACTGGTCGTCTGAAGCTGGTTTCACTGTTGAAACCGGAGAACCACTGGAGTCAGCGAACGCTGATTTCCGAGAATGACGATGGAGGCCGATCGATGAAGATCGCCCTGAAAACACAATCGATGTTGACCGTGCTTGGCTTACTGCTGGCGCTGGTCGGTTGCACCAATCCTCCCTCGGTGCCGTACACGACTCCTGCCCATGGAGCATCCAATGTTCCCGTGAGCTCGACGATCGAGGTGGCATTTACCACTGCGATGGATCCAGGGTCTGCCACGGACCCCAGCAATTGGAGTATCCAGGGTTCTCTCTCGGGAGCCCACACATCCATCGGGGCGCTGGATACAGACCAGAGAGTTCTGACCCTGACCCCGGATGAGCCCTTTGATCAGGGAGAAACGATCACCGTCACCATCACGGATGGGGTCAAGACTGCGGCCAACATCCCCATCGATGCGATCACCATCCAGTTCACGACTGAAGGTTCAGGAGCTTCATCGGGAGATTTCGAAACCGCCGATGATGAATTCAGCCTTTACCAGTTGAGTCCGTTGACCGGCACACAGTCGATTCCTCTTCGCCCATCGGTGACCGCAAGTTTCGATCTTCCCTACCAGACTTCCAGCGCTACGCAGTCGGTCACCCTGCAGGGTACGAGAACCGGCTGGAGAGATATTCAGTTGGCCCATCCGGGTCAACACTCGGGAGTCGCGGATTCCCTTCAACTGTTGATTCCAGGGAACACGCCCCAGTTACATCCGGGAGAATGGCTGCAAGTGGTCTTCTCCAACGAGCTGCTCTCGGAGATTCAACCGGATGAGGATGAACCCCGATTCCTCAATCCATATGTGGCCCGATTCAGGGCGCGGCTCGGTCATGCCACTGGGGGCCTGGGTCCCCGTGAATCGCTGATCGCTGGCGGAACCGACCCGGTGCTGCTGGCAGAACTGGGGGAGTTCCTTCCCTACAGTGGCCTCGAGATGCTGGTGGTGGGGAGTTCCGGCGATCTACGTCTGCTGAGAAGTGGAAGTAGCGGCGAAGCCTCCACGTGGACGGTCCATTCCCAGATGCAACTCGATTCAATGCCGGTGGCAGGACTGCTGGTGGATATCGATGCAGATTCCCGCACCGAAGCGCTGATCTCCTGTGTCGATGGCACCATCCGGATCGTCGGAGTGCAGGGGCAGGACCTCATCGAAGAGCAAGATCCTGTCGATCTTCAGGGAGTTGTCGCCGAGGCTCTGGCCTGGACCGAACTCAATGGAGATGGTTTGCCTGATCTATTGGTCGGAGCAGCGGACGGATTGAGAGTGCTGCGTCTGATCACCGTCATCGATCCAGCCACCTTTGAAGTCACCGAAGAATTGACGGTCACTGGCCTGATGCCGCTGGGCGGCCCGGTACAGTCGATCTCCATCGCCGATTTTGATCGGGATGGAAAGATCGATGCTCTGGTGGTTGCCGGAGATGGATACCTGCTTCGCGGAGCAGGAAATGGATCGTTCCTGGAGGCAGCGCTGCTCTCCCCGGCACCGCAGGGTGAAGTGGCCCTGGGCGATGTCGATGGAGATGGTTGGATGGACGCTGTGGCGGTGGCTGCCACCGGTCTGTCGATTCACCTCCATCCTGGCACTCTTCCCGAGGGTACCTGGGAGGGGATCCCATTCCTCACAGGAGGACTGGTTCAGGATCTTGCGGTCGGGGAAGTCGATGGCGATCCGGTCAACATCGACGATATCGTGGTGCTGCAATCGGGCACCACTGACCCGTTGACCCTGATCCGTCGCCTCTCTTCAGACCTGGGAGACTCCAGCATCACTTCGCTGGAATATCCCGACAACCCTGCCAGCGGAACGCTGTTGCTGGTCGATAGCGATGGAGATCGTGGGACCGATGTTTTGCTGCACCTGTCAGAATCCGCAGGATCCGCGTCGTTGGCCCTGTGGAGATCGTCAGCGGTGGTCAGTGCCGACGAATCGCTGCTGTCTTACGGCCTCCCTTCTCAGATCACCGTCGGTCCAGGAGAATCCCAGATCGAGATCCCGCTCACTGCGGAATTCGAACAAGATGTCTCCCGCTTCAACCTCGCCATCGAGTTCGATCAAGAATTACTACAACTGACGAGGATCGAGGCGGATCCAGCGACCTTCCCCTTCGGATCGGTCGAGGTGATCGAACACATCGATCAGCAAAACGGAGTGGCTGCGGCAGAACTGGTGATCAATGGATACCTCCCGGCGGGGAGTGGGTTGCCGATCGCCCGCTTCGTCTTCCAGCCCCAGCCGAGTTTGCTCGGAGAGGCGGCATACCAGCTTGCAGATGGACTGCTGATCGATGGGGTGCCCTGGTCCAACCAGGCCATCCTCGAGGTGGACGGAGCTCTCATCGGGGCCGAAATTTCTGCCGCACAGGGGGTCGTCTCCATCGAATCGACGACACCATCTCCTGAGGGACTGACCTGCCAACCTTCGGCGGTGGGTGGTGTCGATGGAGTGCTCCTCGAGTGGACCAATCCGATCACCTACGACAGCCTCGGCGGTCTTGAGATCTACAAGAATGGTGTTCTCCTCGTAGCCCTTACAGGGACCTCGACCAGTTTCACCGATAGCAATACCACCCAAGGAACCATCGATTACACCCTCATCGGGTTGTCGTCGGGAATCGAATCGGTGCCTGTCCAGTGCCAGGTGACGGTCATCCCGGTCCCCGACCTGCTATGCCAGAGGCTGGTGAGCTTGCCCCAGCGGGTGTTCTTGTCGTGGGGTTTTGTCAGTGGAACCATCAGCTGGGAATTGCGTCGAGATGGAAACCTGATCGCCCAGTTCGGCTCCACCCTGCTCTCCTACAACGATGATACCGATCTGAACGCTCATGATTACCAGTTGAAGTCGATCCAGTCGGGATCCCAGAGTTCTGCGGGTGCCCCGTGCAGCGTCACGGATGCAGGCGGCGGAGCCACGGTTCCACCCTCCGATGTGAGTGCCGCTCTGATCGGAGATGACGATGTACGAATCAGCTGGTTCAATGGTGAATCCTATGACCAGCTGCAGCTGCTGGCCGATGGAGTACTGGTGACCAGCCTGGCCGGAGATGAGACCGAATTTGTGGCGAACGATCAGTTCCCCGGTCTGGTCGTCTACTCGGTGCAGGCGTTCGGAGACGGCGGAGCCAGTAATATCAGCAATGCTCCTGAAGTGAATGTTCCGCTGGCACCTCCGACCAACCTTCAGTGCTCTGGCTCCGGTGCCAGCGTCGAGTTGACCTGGCAGAACGGGCCCACTGCCTTCGACTACGATGAGATCATCGTGGAGCGCACTGGATCGCTCGGAAGCATCGAGTACTTCCTTCTTGAAGGTACCTCGACCAGTTTTGCTGATCTTGCGGGTGCCGGAGAGTGGACTTACACCGTCGTGGGGGATTACTTCAACCAGGGCCTCCATCACCCGGCGCCATCGGCGGCTTGCGCCGTCTCTCTCACCGAGAGAGTTTTCTATGATTCTGCAACCGTAGTCGTCGGTCGTCCCTTCAGCATCGACCTACAGGGTCAGTTGCTGGAGCAGACTTCTGGCTGGTCCTTGGTGGTCGATTACGATTCGACCCGACTGCAGGATCTCTCGGTCTTCGTGCCAGGAGTATCTCCGACGGGGATCTCGACCACCGATGAGCCTCTGGGAACCTTCGCCGGACTCCGCCGCCTGACGCTTCAGGTGGAGGGTGCATCTGCGGCCCCTTCCAACTCCGCCATCTTGGCCACCCTTTCTGGGAACATCCCGGCAGACTTCTCACTCCTTGGATCGGCGCTCTGCCACATCGTGTCGGCGACCCTGCAACCTGCAGCCGGCGGCCCCAGTACCGAGCCGGCACTCCTCGACGGTGGAGTCAGCGTTTCGGGTAATGCACTCTTCATCGAACCCGCAGTGCTCAATCCTGGTGAGGAAGTGGTGGTGTGGGCGCGCGGCGCCTGGCAGCAAGATCTGACCGGCTACAGTGTGGTCTTGCAGTGGGATCCAGCGATCCTGACTTGTCTCGAGGTCAGCAATATCGGCACCGTGGGTGAAGACCTGAGTGGGCCCTTCGCCGCGTTCTTCTCCGGAATCGATGCCTCTGCGGGAACCGCATTTGGATCGGTGATCTCTGCATTCAGTAGCATCCCCTCGTCGCTCGGAGCGGAACTGGGTTACTTCCGATTCATGGTCTCTCCCGGAGCTCCCCAGGGGCTCTCGACAGAGGTGGTTTTCGGCGAACACCTGACGGCGAATTCCTCGGTCACCAACATCTTCGTCGATGACCAGGCGACCTCCATCGATCCTGTCACCATCGGAGCAGAGTTCGTGGTGCTTTCCGATCCTCAGCCGCCGACCCTGTTGTCGATCGATCCGACCACGGGTCCGGTCGCCGGCGGCACTGATGTGCTGTTCAATGGAACTGGCTTCACCGTGGATACGGATGTTTTCTTCGGCGACCAACCCGCCTTGACCGTGATTGTCGTCGATACCGGAACCATTCTCGCCACCACACCTCCAGCCGCTTCTGGCGCGACGGGAAGTGTCGATGTTTCGATCTTCACCCAGTATGGATCGGCAACCCTCCCCGCAGGGTTCAGTTACTACCTGACCAGCATCGATGGCTACGATCCCGCCCAGTCACCACTTTGTGGTATGGCCGAGATGACGGTCACCGGAGCCGGACTTCCGCCAGGATTGGGAGTGCTCTTCGGTGATCAAGCCGCCACTTCGGTGGTGGTGAGCCCGGATGGCACCAGTGCGACCGTGGTGATCCCTGCTTCCTATCAGCCGGGAGTGGTGGACCTGATCTTTGTCGACAACTTCGGATCGGTTCTGCAATCGTTCCCTGGCGGATTCAACTACATCGATGATGGGATATTCCTCCGTGGAGATGCCACCTGTGATGGATCGGTCAACATTGCGGATGTCGCTGCGATTGCCGGCTACGTCGCGGGAGCCGGATCGACTCCGGTGATTCTGGATTCGGCAGATGTCGACGATAACGGAGTGGTTCACATCGGAGATGCGGTGCTACTGGCGAGTTTCCTCTTCTCCGGTGGTGCTCCACCGGCGATTCCTTTCCCCGATGCAGGGACCGATCCGACTCCCGACGGTCTTTGATCCCGACGGCAGTCCACATCCGGTCCATGGAGGGCCCGGCAACCCTATCGGGGGCTGCCGGGCCCTTCATCATCCCGGGTCTGCTGGGAGGGCTCATTGAATCACTCATTGGATGAATCAGTGGATGAATCAGTGGATGAATCAGTGGATGAATCAGTGGATGAATCAGTGGATACGCGTAGATGTTCTTCCCCGCAGTGGCAAGCGACGGGCATCGATTCCATTCAACTCGAAAGCAAAGATGTCGAAAGCAAAGATGTCGAGAGCATAGATGGTGAGATTCAGACGATGCGATCGAGCAGAAGAGGTGGGAGTGGTGACCTCGCTTCACCGCTTCGCCACCGCTACCCCGCAACTGACGAGACCACTACCGAGAAGATCTTCAGCGGTGAGGTGAGTTCCCTTTCCGATACCCGGTTGTTACAGGTGCTAGGAATACGACCGGCAGTACCCGCGGTCGCCAGCAGTTCTGTCGCTGCGGCCAGCGATGATGACCCCGAGTCCTCGGCGGCCGTCATCGATCGGTTGGGGGCCGCAGACCCCATCGATTTTCTCAAGTTACAGGGTGTTGGGCGGCAACGGGCGGTACAACTGGCGGTCGCAGTCGAGGTGGGGCGACGAGCGACTCTTCCTCGGTGGCGCACCGGCAGTTTCTTTCACGACCCTCAGCAAGTCTTCGACCACTGCTCTCGACGCCTTTCGGGGGAAAAGAGAGAGTTCTTCATGGTGATCATGCTCGATTCGAGAAATCGGCTGCTGGGTGAAAAGATCATCTCCATCGGATCCCTCGCCAGCAGCATCGTTCATCCGAGAGAGGTCTTTCGAGGAGCCATCCGGCTGGCTGCCGCTTCCATCTTGGTGGTGCACAATCACCCCTCTGGAGACCCCGGACCGAGCGACGAGGATCTGGCAGTGACCCGTAGGCTGCACCAATGTGGCTTGTTGCTCGGAATCCAGCTGGTGGACCATATCATTCTGGGTCGAGGAGAGTGGCGATCGTTGCGCAATCAGCGGTGTGGCCCCTGGTCCGGGGGGCAGGCCCGCTAAACAGCCGGGAAAGCGCTGCTGTGGGCCGAGAAAATCCTCGCTGCGCTCACCAGGGGGTGGTGGAAGTGCGAGATTCTGCTCTGGAGTTCAACTACTGGCTTCGCTGGATCCAGCGAATCGAGCGGTTAATATCCTGGTTGCCCCCTGTCGAACAGATTTCGACAGGATCGGCCTCGACCAGTCGGAATCAGGGGGACGATGCGCACTGCCATCATCAGCGATATCCATGCCAACCTGCCCGCTCTGGAGACTGTTCTCGCGGATATCGAGAGCGCCGGGGTCGATCGAATCTTCTGCCTGGGCGATGTGATTGGCTACGGTCCTGAACCGCGTGAGTGCCTCCAGTTGAGTCAGAAGTTCGAGATCAACCTGCTCGGTAACCACGAGGAAGCCGTGCTGTTCGATCCGATCGGGTTCAATCCGCGGGCCAAGGCGGCGGTCGAATGGACCAAGCAGCAATTGATGAGTTCCGATCGACCTCGAGAAGAGAACGCAGCGCTGTGGAAGCATCTGGATTCGATGAAGCAGACCCATGAAGAGGGAAATATCTTCCTCGCTCATGGCACACCGCGTGAACCGACTCGCGAGTATCTGTTCGTTCAGGATTGCAAAGATGATCCAGCCAAGGTGAATGAGTTGTTCGAGAGTTACGGCCCCTCCACTGCCTTCGTCGGTCATACCCATGTCGCTGGAATATTCGCAGAGGGACCTCGATTTCTCACACCCAAAGAAGTGGGCGGGAAATATCAACTGGGGAGCGGGAATTCGATCATCAACGTGGGATCGGTCGGACAACCCCGTGACGGTGATCCCAGGGCCAGTTACGTGATCGTCGAGCAGGACCAGGTGGAGTTTCGCAGAATCGCTTATCCGGTCGAGGAGACGATGAGAAGATTCAAGAGAACACCTTTGCCAGAAAACCTTGCACTGCGTCTCACCGAAGGGCGCTGAGGAGAAAGACCCTGATGGACAAGAGATTCCTCCAAACGATGTTGATCTGTTTTGCCATCTCGTTCATCTACATGGACTGGATCCGGCCGCCGAGTTCCTCGATGACAGAGGATCCTGCGAAGGTCGGTACCAATGCTACCCAACCTGCTGCGGAGACCCCCGGGACCCCTGTCGTCGATGGTAGCCTCTCCCAAGCACCGGACCCAACCGCAGTCGATTCCCCGACCGAGTTGCTGGAGGAGGAACTCTTCTCCCTTTCCAACGAGGTGCTGGTTGTCGAACTGAGCAGTCGTGGTGCGGCCCTGACCCATGCGATCCTTCCCGAATATCGCGAGGAAGTCGGGTCCGAGGATCCGCTGCACTTGATCTCGCCAGCGTTGAAGTCAGGAATCGCGCTGGAGTTGCAGGTCCCTTCATTGGGAGTGGATCTGGCCGAAAAAATCTGGCAGGTGGTCGAATCGACCGACAACTCTGTGACCTTTCGCACCGGTCTTCCGGCGGGACGAAGTGTGATACGCAGCTATTCGCTGCCGATCGAAGGATACGAGTTGTTGACCTCGGTGACCTTCGAGGGGGACTGGCCCTCCGCCACCGATATTCGCTATGAGTTACTCGGGGCGGAGCGCATTCGCTACGATGTTTCTGGGCGGGCTGCGGCCTATCCCAACCAGTGGGTGGCGGCGACTCGCACTCGCGATGGTCAGATCGGAGAGGTCGATCATCAAGAGGTGGAGGCGATCGAATCGGGAGAAATTCGTAGAGATGGCATCGCCTGGGTGGGGCTCGAGAGTAACTACTTTGCTCAGGTGATTCGGCCTCTGGCTGCGACCCAGGATTCTCCTGCTCCAGCACTGGGTCTGCTGGCAGTTGGAGTTCGTCCTGGTGAACGGACAGCAGAGTTCGAGGCCCTCGCCAGCGATGGCATCGACGGGCGCCCATTGCAGGGGTGGCCGTTGCAAATCGGATATCGACGCAAAATTGAGTCGGCGACCCCCCACGAGTATGCGGTGTTTCTCGGACCAAAATCTCCTGTCGTTCTGGATCAGCATGGTTCCTGGAGCGCCACGAAATTGATCGACTACGGTTTCTTCGGCTGGCTGGTCAGTCCATTCCTGTGGTTGCTCCGAACCTTCGATGGCCTGGTCGGGTCGTGGGGTCTGTCGATTGTCCTGCTCACCTTCTGTATCCGGGGAGTCCTGCATCCGGTCAACAAGAAGAATCAGCGCCAGATGCAGATTCAGCAGCAGGGAATGGCTCGGCTGAAGCCACAGATGGATGAGATCAAGGAGCGCTACAAGAACGATGCCCCCAAACAACAACGTAAGATTCAGGAACTGTTCAAGAGTGAAGGGGTGAATCCTGCAGCGATGTTCGGCGGTTGCCTCTTCATCTTCCTCCAGTTGCCGATCTGGTTGGCATTGATCAACACCTTCACCATCGCCATCGAATTGAGGCAGGCCAGTTTTCTGTGGATTGACGATCTGACTCGACCGGACATGCTGGCGATGATGCCGTTCTCCTTGCCGTTCCTCGGCAACTTCTTCAACCTCCTTCCAATCCTCTACGTGATCGTCACCCTCGTGAATCAGAAAATGATGCCGCAATCCGAAGATCCTCAGGCGCAGGCCCAGCAGAAGATGATGTCGTTCATGATGATCGCCTTCGGATTCATCTTCTATTCCTTCGCCGCGGGGTTGATGGTGTACTTCATCACTTCTGCGTTGATTGGAATCTTCGAGCAGAAGATGATTCGCCGCGATTTACGTGCTGCCGGAATCCTCCCGGCGACCGGTACCTCGGGTGGAGAATCGGCAACCGTTGGCTCCACTGATCCGCTGCGTGGCCCGGCGGGGCCTGGATCGGGAGGCCATGGATCGGCAGGTCATGGGTCCAAGGGACCCGGTCGTCCTGGCAAGGGCAAGGTGAGCCATCGCTGAGAGGCGTGCCGTGGAAGAAGTGATCTTCGCCCTCTCCAGCCCTCCTCCACCGGCACCGCTGGTGCTGCTTCGACTCGATGGCACCGAAGCCACCGCTAGATTCATCGACCTGATGGTCGAATCTCCACCTCGGCGAGCCGAAGACCTGCTGCCGAGGATTCCGCTACGGGTGAATCTGACCTGGGATGCGGATGCTCCTCCGACTCCCGCAGTAGCCGTGGTGTGGAAACGTGGTTCTTCATGGACTGGAAACGAAGGTGTCGAGGTGGCACTGCCGGGAACTCCGGCGATCCTCGATGGAATCCTGGCGCGGCTCGAGCAAGTTGGCGCACGGCCTGCGACTCCCGGAGAGTTCACGCGACGCGCATTTCTCAATGGTCGCATCGATCTGAGTCGTGCTGAATCGGTGGCGGCATTGATCGAGGCGGAGGACCGCACAGCAGTGGCTGCGGTGCGAAGGGTTCTCGAAGGGGAGATGGCCCGTCAGATCGGGTCGGCTGCGGCAAAACTCCTCGAAGTCCTGGCGATGCTGGAAGCGGGGCTCGATTTTTCCGAGCAAGAGGTGGAATCTCCTGGATCTCAACAGGCGCGGGTGCTGCTTGAACCGGTGCTGGCGGATCTTGATCAGATGCTGGGAGCGAGGTCAGCGGGTTCGGTCGCTGGAGCGATTCCGCGGATCTTGCTGTGGGGACGGCCCAATGCGGGGAAATCTTCACTGCTCAATGCCCTCACCGGAGAAGCACTGGCCATCGTCGATGCTGCTGCAGGGACCACCACAGATGCGGTCCGTGGGCTCCTGATGGAGTCCGGGCGAGAAGTCGAGATCCTCGATTTACCCGGTGATCGGGAGGCGCAGGGGGAGGTCGAGAGTCGCGCGCTGGAGCGAGCCAGGGATGTGGTCGATGCGGACGATCCGATCGTGTGGGTGATCGATGGCTCGCGAGATGCTGCCGAGATCGAGCAGGAACGGGCGAGTTTGCCTGAGGAGTGGCGTTCCAGGGTGCGCCCGGTATTGACGCAGTGTGATCGGGAACGATTTGTCGATCCGCAGTTTCTGCCAGAAGCTTCCAGGGTCAGTTCGAAAAGCGGCGAGGGGATCGATGCGTTACGTCAGCATCTTGTGGCCTGGAGCGCACGCTCAGCGGGACAGCAACGAAGCGATGCCTTGCGATTCAATGCTCGCCAGTGGCAACTGGTGTCGACCTGCCGAGATCGGCTTTCGGTCGCCATCGTCCAGGCGGATGCGGGCCCTGAATTGCTGGTCGAGGATCTGAAAGATGCTCTCCGCCATCTCGAGGAGGTGACGGGAGAATCGACACCCGAAGATGTACTGGACCTGATATTTTCACGCTTTTGTCTGGGAAAGTGACTCGGACCTGCCGAACGGACTATTTCTTACCATCCGCTCAGCGTTGAGAGCCCCCCCGGAGTCGGATATCATGAGTGCGTTGTCGGTCCAGGGGATTCTGATCGGCGGCGAGGCTCACTGGGAAGAGATATCGGCTGCAGAACCTGCTTACACTTCCAGGGCCAGTTCAATATACGCCGTGTTGGCGGGAGGAGTTCACTCCGGTGAAATGCCCATACTGCTCAGTGGATGATGACAAGGTCGTCGATTCTCGGACCACCTCCGAGGGGAGAGCGGTTCGCAGACGCCGTGAGTGCAACGGTTGTCAGCGACGCCTCACCACCTATGAGCGGATGGAAGAGGTCACTCGGCTGGTGGTGAAAAAGAACCAGGTCCGCCAGGAATTTAGCCGAACCAAGGTGCTCGATGGATTGATCACCGCGTGTCAGAAGCGTCCCATCTCGATGGAGCAGATGGAGAGTGTCGTCGATGAGGTGGAGAAGCAGATTCGCGAGAGATTTGATCGTGAGGTGCCCTCGGTGTTCATCGGAGAGACGGTCAGCGAGCAACTCAGGGAACTCGATCCTGTCGCATATGTGCGCTTTGCTTCGGTCTATCAGGAATTCGCCGACGTCTCGCAGTTCTTGCAAGAGTTGACCCCGTTGATGGAGAATCGAGGGTTGGAAAAGCGCGAGACCGAGAATCGCGAGACCGAGAATCGAGAGACCGAGAATCGAGAGACCGAGAATCGAGAGACCGAAGATGCCCTCTGAACCTCGCCGTGGAGACTTGCCGCTAGAGCGGAGAATTCGAACGATTCTCCGAACCGTTTGCCGGCGCAATCCCGATCCCACCATCGAGAAGTTGCTGGTCGCCGATGTGAAGAAGGCACTCGGTAGCGAAACCGTGACCTGGCACAGCCATCAACTCCTCGACACTCTTCATTGCGTAGCCAGCGGTCGAGGGGAAAGACAGATTGCTGCGGCCATCGATGATTTGATCTGCTGGCCGGAGGTCAACGATGTCGATCACGAGAGCCTCGTGTGGATGTCCGATCGCATCGCTCAACTTGGAGATCCACAAATTTTCGAGACGGCAGTTGCCAGTTCATTTCTGACTCCTCACTGGCCAGTTCGAGATGGACTGATTCCCTCTTCACCCTTTCGGATTCTCGAGCGACGGATCACCGTAGAAAGTCTGTCGGGGCGAGAAGTTGCTTTGCGTCACATCGGGAATCGTGTCGCCACGGAACTTCCCTGGGTGGTGGGCAGATTGGTCGTGGCTGGTGCCCTCGACGACATCTCCGAGTTGCCATTTCAAGAAGCTTGCAGGCGCTGGGATCTGCTTCAGGCTCGTATCGAAGGAGTCCTCCAGATGCTGCCTCGGCCCCCCGAGGTGGTGTGGGAAGTCCCGGGACAGCCAGCGCCTCTCGAGGGGCAACTGTTCGTCGACCCCGATCTGCAGGAGAGGCATCAGGGATTCATCCTGAGGGGGTGTGAGGAAACTCCAGTCACGGCGGGACGATTGGCGATTCAGGTTCCACTACCGATCCCCACGGCGGCCAGAATAGTGTTCTCCCGCGGACTCAGGAGCCCGAATCCACCGGAGATTCACTGGCAGGAGTCCGCCCAGCTGGCGCTGCTGGGAGGGCGTCTACATTCCGATCCACTCGGATTGACGGCCATCTTGCAGCGGACGCAGGCGTTCGACCAGATGGTACGGTCGATGGTCGAGATCCCCTGGGGTAAGGACTGGCTCCACGCCGAGAAGTCCTCCTTACCGTTGTGGATCGCCAGCGAGAATTCAAATCCTCACCGGGCCATCGAGGTTCTGAGGAGGAATTCCACCGATCCCTTGAGGATTCCGGTGATCGGCATCGAATCCTGTGAGACGGAGAAGGCACGTCGGGATGCAAAAAAACTGATCCTGAAGATTTCACGGCGCCGAGGCGGGGGCTGGGAACGCCTTGAGGAGTTACTTCGAACTGCGGCGATCTCACCAAGACTGCTGGCGTCCACCAGCGATCACCCCTAGGGTTTGTGGATCGAAAGGTAACCTTGCACCTCAAGAGAATATTTCTATGCGGATTCAAGTCCTTCGCAGACCCGATCGAGTTCGATTTCGATCGAGGAACCAGTGCCATCGTTGGTCCCAACGGTTGTGGCAAGTCCAATGTCGTGGACGCATTTCGCTGGGTTCTGGGAGAGAGATCTGCCAAGGGTCTCCGCGGCACCGAGATGCTGGATGTGATCTTCAAGGGGACCAGGTCGAGGCCTGCAGTTGCACGAGCTGAGGTGCGGCTACTGTTCGACAATGAAGATGGTCTGCTCCCTGTCGATGCCGCAGAAGTGGAGATCGGCAGGATCCTTCTCAGAGATGGAACCAGTGAGTACCAGGTCAATCGAAAGCGTTGCCGCCTCAAGGATGTGCTGGCCATCTTCGCAGATACCGGCATCGGAGCCGATGGGTACTCGGTGCTGGGCCAGGGCAAGGTCGATACCTTTCTCAATTCAAACGCCCAGGAACGGCGCCGGATCTTCGAGGAAGCGGCGGGAATCTCCAGTTTCAGGAAGAAACGCTCCGAGGCTGAAAACCGCCTCGCTCGAGGTGAACGGGAGTTGATCAGGGTCAATGATCAGTTGGCCGAGATCGAGCGCAGGATCCGATCACTGAAGATGCAGGCGGGGAAAGCTCGTCGATTCATCGAGGACCGCGATCGTTTCCAGATGATCAGTTCCGTGCTCTCTTCTGAAGAGGTGGTTGCTCTGCGCCAGGAGAGAGAGCGGGTGACATTTCGGTTGCAGTGGAGAAACACCCTGCGCGAGATGCTCTCCGATCTGTCGGCATCTCTCGAAACGGAACTGGATGAAGTCAGAACTCGGCTCGAGGATGTTCATCGAGAACTTGAAAACACGAGGCAGCAAGAAACGGAAAGACGGGTCGCTCTCGAGGGTATCGACGCCCGTCGAATCCAGTTTGAAGAGCAGGCTCGTCACTCGAGCGAACGCAACGAGGAGCGCAATCGTCAGCAACTACATCTGATCGAGGTGGAACAACAGTATCAGGTGAGGCGTACGGAAGTTCGCAACCGGCTCAAGGTGACAATCTCTGAGTTACGTGAGTACCGTTCAGATCTTGAGGTCCAGGATAAAGTGCATCGCTCGCTCTTCTCCGATAGAGATCTGCTCGACGAGGGTATCCGCAATCAGAAGGATCGCGATCTTGAGCTGGTCTTTGAGGAGACCCGTCTCCGAAACACCGTCGCGGCACTGACCGGAGACTTGCGGGGGCAGGATTCCATCCGAGATCGCCGTACCGCTGAGGGGCAGGAGTTCAGGGCCCAGCAACTGGAACTGGAAGAGATCTCGCAGCGCCACGATGGCCAGATCCTCGAGGCGATCGAAATGGAGCGAGATAGCCTCTCCTCCGCAGAACTACTCGGCGAAGAGGTCGATCAGAGGATTGCTGTGCTCGACCAGGCGAGAGGGCATCTGGCAGCATTGAGATCGGATAACGAGAGTAGTGAGGGTCGACTGCGCTTCCTCGTCGAACTGGAGGAGAGTCTCGATGGACTCGGTAAAGGCACCCAGCGGTTGATCAACTCGAGCGAGCCCGCAGCGGGGGACATTCGAGGACTGTTGGCGCGCCTCATCGAAGCGGATCCCGACACCGCCCGGATGGTCGATGCAGTGCTGGGACGGGTTCTGGAGACGGTGGTGCTGCAAGGACGCACTCCGCTCGAGAACCGGATTCGTGCACTGGAGAAAATCCTCGCCGGGGAATCCGCATCGATCGTTTCCCTGGAAGATGAGGTCATGGGGCAGAAGCCCAGATCGGCAGCTCCCGATGGATTGGAGACGCTTTCGAATCGAGTTCAGTGCGAGTCGATCTGTCGACCGGTCGTCGACGCCTTGCTAGGTCAAGTACTGGTCGCTCGCGATCTCGAGGAGGCCATCTCTTATCACCGATTGAATCCTGGGTATTGCGTGGTGACCACGGATGGCACCGTCATCGAGCCATGGGGTGCGGTGCGTTTACCGGCTACCAGCAAGGTGGGACTGGTTTCCCGAAGAGTGGAGATGACAAACCTGAAGCAATCGATGGACGAGATCCGATCTCGTCTAGAAATGATGTCAGAGCAGGAAAGCGCCCTGGAAGAATCGATCTCCGCAAGACGTGGAGAGATTCAGAGGCTCGAGCAGGAAGCTGGCCGCGCACACATCGAGGCGGATCACTCCCGCAGAGAAAAAGAAAAGACTCGAGAATCCTTGCGAAGGTTCAAGGAGAGAATCGAGACCCTCGAAACGGACATGGAACAGGCCCAAGGTCATCATGTCGAAATCACTTCACTGAGAGATATTGCAAGAGTCAACCTGAAGAAGGTCGGTGAGGAACGTGCGGTGATCGAGCAGTTCCTTGAGGAGCATGAGCAGCGGATTGGACCTCTCGATGCGCAGCTGGGAGACCTCGACGAGGATTTGCAGCGCATCCGCCTGGTCGCTACCAGAACACAAGAGCGGATCGCTTCCGACTGGAGAGAGCAACGGCGTCTGGCGGAGGAAGTGGATCAACGGATCCAGCAGCGCCAGAACATTGCCCAGCAACTCACCCAGGAAAGTCAGCGTTGTGAGGAGATCCTCGAGAAGATCGTGATCCTCGCCGAGGAAGAGGTCTCCTATCGTGGGGAGTTGGAGAAGATCGCCTCGAGTCGTGACGAACAGGATCGGCGGCTCGAATCGTGCCGGCTGGAGCGTTCCGCTGCGGAGAAGAGGCAACGGGAGTGTCGATCCCAGGGGGATCAGATCCAGAAGGGTCGGGAAGATGACCTGCTCTCTGCCAACGAATGCCAGGTTCGCATCGAAGGGATTCGCAAGCGGGTGAGTGAGGATCTGGAGATGTCCCTCGAGGAGGCTCCCATCGAGGAGTGGCGAAACACTCTGTTGGAAGGGATCCCGCAAGGGAAGGACCTGACGGATGTCCTGAGGCCGGAGTACCAGGAGATCCAGGCCAGGATGCGGCGTAATTCGAATGTGAATCTGCAAGCGGTGGAGGAACTGGAGACGGAAGAAACCAGGCATTCCGCGATCGCAGAGGAAATGGCAGATCTTACCCGCTCCAGGGATCTGATCCGCGAGGCGATGGAAGCTCTCGATAATCAGTGTCGGACCCGCTTCCTCGACTCCTTCGAGGAGGTGCGTAAGAACTTCCAGGAGATCTTCAGTCTGATGTTCGGCGGGGGTGTTGCCGACCTCGAACTGGAGGAGGGCGAAGATCCGCTGGTGGCGGGAATCAAGGTAAAAGCTCGTCCACCAGGAAAGAGAATCTCAAGTCTCGAACTGCTGTCCGGAGGCGAAAGAGCGCTGGCGGCCATCTCGGTGATCTTTGCACTGTTCAAAGCTCGTCCCAGTCCCTTCTGTATCCTGGACGAAGTCGATGCCCCTCTCGATGAGCAGAACACTCGCCGCTTTGTTCGGGTACTGCAGGAGTTCGCCAAGACCTCGCAGTTCCTGATCATCACTCACAGCCGCATCACCATGACCGAGGCGGAGCGCCTCTATGGCGTGACGATGGAGGAGGAGGGTGTCTCCTGCCGCGTCGTCGTCAAGATTGCCGAGGCCAACCGCTGGGTCGAAGAGAAGATTCCCGCCCAACAGCGCGCAACTTCGGCGACCTCTTCGGCGGGATCTCCTGCTGCGAGGGATCCGTTCCTGGATCGTGGGACGACGAAGCGTGGCATCACCGTGGATGTCGACGAAAGCACTTCTCCGCAGTCCTGATCGCGGTTTGAGGCCATCCTGACCCCACTCACATCTGGTCCCGTTTGACGAATTCTGCGATCGCAGGATAGTCTTCGGAGACAACGACCTTTTCCACCCTCTTCGGAGGGCTAGACCTCTCCAGCACTGGCGGCCTCTGGCCGAAATCGGGAATTCCACACCTTACGAGGTGCGGTTGGGAGAGTGCCATGTTTGCGACAGATCGCTTTGATCCAATCGTGGGGAACAGCGAGGTCATCCATGACCTTCGTTCCTTCGTGATCGAGATGAGCCTGGAGAAAGGGCCACTGCTTCTCACCGGACCGACCGGCGTTGGGAAGCGGCTCGCTGCCAGAAAGATCCATGCGGCCGGGGGCATCCCTGCCGCTCGATTGCTGTTTGTATCGGGACAAGACTTCGAGATCCAGGACCTGTATCCGACCGAGGATCAGATTCCTGCGCTGGTCCAGATGGGAACGGTCTACATCAACTCTGCGCAGCAGATCGATCCACAAGTGGCACAGCAGTTGAAGGAACTGATCCAGTCCGACTCGAGTGAGATCCCCAGGATCATTCTCGGAGTGGATGTGACCGACGATGGTGGATTGAAACTGTGGACCTCCACCAGCCCCCTTTCAAAACTCGAATTCAGGGGCTCGTTCTCGATCCCAGCACTGGGGGAGAGACCCGAAGACATCAGCGCCATCGCTCGATACCAGATCTGGACGTCTGCACGCCCCGAAGATTTTGAGTCGAGGTGGATGGAGTTCACCCGCAGCAAATTGGGAGAACTACTGGTTCGACCGTGGAATGGCAATGTACCGGAACTGATGGAAGTGGTTCAGTCGTTCTGCTCGAAAGAGGCCGCACGGTCGGAAACTGCACTTCTGGGAAGCATGACAGAGTCCGTTTCAGCGCACTGGTTGCAGGAACAGATCGATCGGATGCACGAGAACCTGATGGAGCGGTGGAATTTCGAGGGCTCTCTCCAGAGCGGTGGGACAGCAGACGAGCAGGAGACTCTCCGATGAGCCTGATGGATCTGAAAATTCTGGTGGCAGATGATGATCCCGGAGCGCGGGAATTGATCTGCGCGATCTTGAATGCCGAAGGATGGCCTTCTCCGACCACTGTCGAGGACGGTGAAGTCGCATTGGAGCAGATCGGAGATGGTCACTGGGACATCCTGGTGACCGATCTGGATATGCCCCGGATGCGCGGTGACGACCTGGTGGTGCAAGCCCTCGAAATCGATCCGGATCTGAGCATCGTGGTCACCACCGGCGACGGCACGGTGGGTAATGCGGTGGATCTGATCAAGAAGGGCGCCACCGATTTCATACCGAAGCCGTATGACGTCGATGATTTCCTCGCTTCGATGGAAAGAGCCAAGACCAGGGCTTTCGGCATCCACGAGGTGAAGGGTATGCGACAGACGGTGGAAGCTCTGCTGGTAGCCCTGGAGAGCAAGGATCGATACCTCAATGGTCATTCCGCCAGGGTCAGGGACATGGCCGTCAAACTGGGCGAGATCGCCGGTCTCGATCGTGGCCAGGTGAGATCGCTCTCTCATGCTGCCCTGCTTCACGACATTGGAAAGATCGGCGTTCACGAAGATGTGCTCAACAAAAATGGGCCTCTGACCGACGAAGAATACGATCTCATCAAGAAACACCCGGGAATATCGGCTGACATCATTGCGCCGATTCCATTCCTTCAGGCCAGCTTGGCGGGTGTTCTTCATCACCATGAAAAATGGGATGGCAGCGGATATCCAGATGGTCTCGCAGGGGAACAGATTCCCCTGATGGCCAGGATCATCGCTGTCGTCGATGCCTTCGATGCGATGACGAGTGATCGCTCCTACCGGGGAGCGATGACTGTCGATGAAGCCGTGGAGAGGATCCGCGGGGGATCCGGTAGTCATTTTGATCCTCGAATCGCAAATCTATTTGATCAACACAAGGATGAAATTCTCGAGAGTGAGGGAGTGACCCAATGAATTCACCACTAGCAGAGTCGGGTATGACCCAGAAATCAGTTCTACACCTTCCTGTCTTCAACGAGTCGGGTGGGAAAGACATCTTCGTGGCCGGAAATGATCCCAGAACCCTACGGGTTTTGAGAACTCTTTCTGCCGTGGCTCCCACCGATTCCACCATCTTGGTCGGAGGAGAGAGCGGCACCGGTAAGGACTTGATCGCACGACTGGTCCACCAGACCAGTGCTCGTCGCGATGGCCCATGGGTGGCGGTCGACTGCGGTTCCATCCCCGGTTCGCTGATTGAAAGTGAACTGTTCGGAGCGATGAAGGGCTCATACACAGGGATCGATCGAGATAAGATCGGGCTGATTGAGAGTGCTTCCGGCGGAACCCTGTTCCTCGATGAGATCGGCGAATTGCCGATGGAATCTCAGGCGAAGTTACTGCGAGTACTTCAATCGGGAAGAATTCGTGCCGTCGGTTCCAATGAGGACAAGGCCGTGGATGTTCGCATCATCGCTGCGACCCATCGAAACCTTCGTGACGAGGTGGCCGCTGGTCGTTTCCGCCTCGATCTCTTCTACCGAGTTCATGTGGTTCATGTCGAACTGGCCCCTCTTCGCGAGCGCGAAGCTGAACTGCCTCACATCGTTGAGTCGGTGCTGAATCGTCTTCGAGGCCGTGGAATCACGGTGCCGTCGCTGACCTCCAGTGCGGTCGAAGTCTTGATCCAGCACAACTGGCCCGGAAATATCCGTGAACTGGAAAATGTCCTCGAGCGTTCCGTTCTTCTGAGCGGTGGCGAAGAAGTGGATGGTGAGATGATCCGGGAGCAGATCGCTGCAGCACCGATACAGGTGATCCCGGCGGAGGAGCAGGTCGGACTGAATGGGACCGGATACCCGGTCGACATGACCCTCAAGGAGGTCGAGGACTTTCATATCGAAAAGGTTCTCAACTACCACGGCGGAAATAAGACTCGTGCAGCGCGAGACCTGGGAGTCAATGTGAAGACGATTTACAACAGGACGGTAGCCTGCAAGAAGTCCACTGATCCACAGTAGGTCTGATCCACAGTAGTTCTGATCCACAGTAGTTCTGATCCACAGTAGGTCGAATCAGCAGTGAATCTGGCCCGTAGGGAGGTGTGTTTTCCCTACAGTGGTGGATCGATGACGAGCGCGATGGGGGAGCCCCTGCGCTCGATCTCGATCACCACAGGATTCCCTGAAGTCAGACGGGTGAGACTGTTTCCGTGGGCATCGAGACATTCTCCGATGGCATTGAAGTCGAGCGTGATTCCGTTCACCGAGCGCAAGATGTCGTTTTCTCTCAAGCCGACTCTTTCGAGCAAGCTTCCCCGCTGGATACCAAAGATCTTCAATGAGCCATCCTCCTGAACCTCGCTCGAAGCATTTTGCAATTCGCGGCGACATTCGTTGAGGTTGCCCATCCGATCGAGGAGAGGTTTGTTGATCTTGTAGACCTCGGATTGGGGACGGCGTCTCGAACCGGATCCTTCCGAGGTGGCCTTGGTGAGGATCGCGGTCAGCTCCTGTCGTTGCTCTGCGGTGATCTCGGTCATGTATTGTTGCTCGGAGATCTTCTCGGAATGCATCGAGATGGAGGGGACGGTACTGGGGAGTCCCACCAGTGCTCCCCAGACGATGGCAGCCAGGATCAGCAGGATGAACACTCCTGACAGTAACTTCTCGAACAGATTCATCCGGGTTTCCTCCTGGTCTCTCGATCGACCATCTGGTCTGGCCTGGTGGTGTGGCTCGACCCGATCGTCGATCCGGCTACCACACGCCCTCCATCATACCGGATCGAGGCTTCTTCTACATCGTCACTGCTCGAGGGAGATGGGATTTGCCGGTAGGGGGCTCGCTCTTGGCGGGAATACCGGGGCATTGGGCGGGAGCAATGCTGCGGGAGCCCCGATGGGGCAGATCCACAGCTGTCCTGCATGGCCGGGGCCCTCTCCCTGCAACAACCCCAGGTGAGGTATGCACAGTGTCACGGTCAAGGACGCCTCGACCACGGCTCCCGGAGCCTCGCCGTTGTTGGCCACCAGCCCCGATGGCAGGTCGATCGAGAGCACCGGCAACGATTGTCGGTTGATCCACTCGATGGCACGATCGATCGGGTGGCGCGGGGCACGGTCGGTGCCACTCCCCAGCAGGGCATCGATGATCAGATCGGATGGTGTCGCCGGATCGACGTCGGGGATCGATTCGATCGGTGTCATCCCGAGTGCCATGCAGATCCTGCGATTGGTCTGGCGATCGGCATGGCCCGAGTCGGGAGCCAGGTCATGGATGGCGACATCCCAGCCCGCTCCGTGGAGGTGTCGAGCGACGGCGAATCCATCTCCGCCATTGCCGCCTGGCCCACAGACAATCGTCACTCGCCAGGAAGGGGCTGTCGAGGTTGCGGATCCCAGCAGAGCGATGGCTCGCTCTGCGATTCCAATCGACGCGTGCTCCATCAGGATCAGGCCTGGAATGCTGAACTCCTCCAGTGCTTTCCTGTCGATCTCTCGAATCTTCTCTCGGGTGCAATCTTCAGGCTGAAACATCGGCTCCCTTCACCGATCACGGGGAGTGCGGGCGATGCCCAGCCGAAGGTGAATCGGAGTGTAACGAAAGTAGGATTCAAAAGTCAGCACTCCGAGAGCGGTCTGGGCGACCCTTCCGCCGGCCGCTCCGATCCAGTTTGGATCGGGATCCCATGATCCTGCGGCATCGGATCCGGCGGCATCGGTGGAGTTGTGCTGAAGCGGCAAGACCATCCGTTGCAACTGCTGGTTCCACCGTTCCCAGGGTTCTCCACCCACATGAAACAGCGCCAGTGTTGCGGTGTACCAGTAGTACATCGATTGAGGGTGCTGGTCCCACTGTTTTCGTAGCTCCGGTCGAGGAGGATGGTCGGCGATGCGGCGAGCACACTCGAGGCTACGTTGAGATACCGGAGAGTGGCCCAGCGCCAGCAGCGAGAGCAAGCCCACCGCATCGATTCCGATTCCCTGGCGACCTCTGCCGCGACCCCGATCCGAGTAGGTCGCTCTGCCCTGCGGGTCGATGGCTCGCTGGAGGTATCTCTCGATCGAGGCGATGGTCTCCCGGCTCGGCAAGATTCCCGCCTCGATGCCGGCATGGATCGCTAGCATCTGCCAGCCGGTGATGGAGAGATCGTTTCTCAGAGAGATCGCCGGAGTGTAGTCCCATCCGCCTCCCGTTTGCTGACTGGCCCCGAGGAAGGAGAGTGCCCGTCGAGCCGCCCCATCGATTTCGGGATCGGAGGTCCACTGGGCAGCCTCACACAGGGCAAAGGTGGCGATGCCGTGGTCATACAAGTTTCTCGTTCCACTCGAGCGGTCGGTGCGGATACAACCGCTCGGGTCCTGGTGCTGCAATAACCAGTGAAGGGCACGATGAGTCGCATCGTCCAGAGGGTCGTGGTCTTGTCGGGGTAGGTGGCCATCTCCTAGCAGTGCCAGCAAGGAGAGAGCGGTGATCCCTGCCCGATGTTCCCGATAGCCGGCCCCCGAGCAGGGACTTACCCGATCGCTACAGTGCTTGTCGAATCGATCGGGAGACCAGCTGCCATCGCTGTCCTGGTGGCGCAGAAGCCAATCGAGTCCCGCTTTCACCGCTCTTTCTGTCGCACCATTCCCACCCTGTTGAGCCAGCGACCGCTGACGAGCGGCGCCACTTCTACGACTTCCCTCGGATCCCTG
>DUAN01000050.1:0-5602 GCA_012960845.1 Planctomycetota bacterium
CAGCGCCTCTTTCGATCCCGACGGCTCCATCGTCAGTTACGAGTGGTTCAGCGGGTCGACGCTCCTGGGCACGGGTGCGGTGCTGACCACCACCCTCCCCACCGCGGGCACGCAGAGCGTTGTGCTGGTGGTGACCGACGATGGGGGGAAGAGGGGAGTGGATGGGCTCACCGTCCGGGTCGAATTGGTACCCTCAACGTTCGTCACCATCGAGAGCTTCGATTCGGGCCTGGGCAACTGGGTGATCGTCGGGGATGTCACCCTCCTCAACGATGCCAACAGTTTCCCCGAATCGCCCCACGCACAAATCGGCGCCTCGGGAGCCTCGATGAGCCGCTCCATCGTGATGCCCGCAGGCAGCACAGGAATGAAGTTGAGTTTCTGGGGCAGGGCCGGCCAGTTCGGGGTGCGCGACGAGTTGCTCGTCAATGTGAGCGTCGACGGGGGTCCATTCACGACCATCGACACACTCAGACCCCAGGACGAGGGCCTCAATGACGATGTCTACCATTTCTACGGCGGCAGCGTCTCTCATGGCCCGGTCGGCACCACCTGGGTGCCCGCCACCGCATCGAACATCGTGCTCGAATTCGAATCGAATATGAGTACCGGCGTGTTCGTCATCGACACCATCGAGGTCCGAGCGTTGATCGGAAACCCCTCCCCGGTCGCCAACGCAGGCCCCGACCAGTCCGCCGACGACGCCGGCGGCGATGGCACTGAATCCTTCACCCTCAACGGCTCGGCATCCTCGGATCCGAACGGCAGCATCGTCTCCTACGAATGGCGTGACGGTCCGACGCTGCTCGGGAGCACCGCCTCTGTTGCCGCTACCCTGTCGGTCGGCGTCCACAACGTGATCCTGACTGTCACCGACAATGAGGGAGAAACGGCGAGCGATGCCGTGGTCATTACCGTGGTTCCTACCCAGGGGAATCAACCACCGGTCGCCGTCGCCGGCCCCGCTCAGGCAGTCACCGATGTCGACAACGATGGCGTCGAATTGATCACTCTCGATGGGTCCGCTTCCTTCGATCCCGATGGCACCATCGTCAATTACCAGTGGAGCGAGTCGGGACTGGCTCTGGCCAGCGGCCCAGCACCAGCGGTATCTTTCGCCGTCGGCGTGCACCAGGTCGCACTGACGGTGACCGACAACAGCGGCGCAACTTCGAGCGACTTCGTGACCGTCAGCATCGTTGCCGGCCCGCCGCCGAACCAACCTCCAGTCGCCATCGCCGGAGCCGACCAGTCGGTCACCGACAGCGATGGCGACGGCGTGGCGACAGTGCTCCTCGACGGTTCCTTGTCTTCAGATCCAGACGGCAGCCTGAGCAGTTTCCTGTGGAGGGATGGGCCCATCACCCTGGGAGTGACACCTACCTTGATGGTGCCCCTGGCAGTGGGCAGTCACACCATCTCGCTGACAGTGGTGGATGATGTCGGGGCGGAATCGGTGGACACCGTGGTCGTCACTGTATTCCCGGCGCCAGTCAACCAGCCACCGTTCGCTGTCGCTGGCCCTGACCAGAGTCTCGTTGATGGCGACGGCAGCGGCGTCGAGCGCGTTTCCCTCGACGGTAGCGCCTCGACCGACGCCGATGGGATCATCGTCATCTTCGAATGGCGAGAGGGGGTGTCGCTGCTGGGCTCTGGCTCGACTCTCAGCACAAGCCTACCCCTGGGCGATCATCTGGTGACGTTGACGGTGGTCGATGACTCGGGAGCCAGCGCCACCGATACAGTGCTGATACAAGTCCTTCCTCCACCTCCCAACATGGCTCCAGTTGCCAATGCGGGAATCGATCAGGCCATCACCGATAGCGACGGCGATGGCTTTGCCAGCACGACGAGGGATCCCTTTCCAGCGATTCTGATGGAGTGATTGTCAGTTACAGCTGGAGTGAGGGCGGCCTTGCCCTCGGTGCTGGCGCGACTCTGGTCGCCAATCTTTCCCTCGGAACTCACACCATCCAGTTACTGGTCACCGATGAAGACGGGGCCAGCGCCAGCGACAGCGTTGTCATCACCGTTGAAGCGGCCCCCCCTCCTCTTCAGGGTGAAGTCACCATCAGCGGTTCGACACTGGTCGATCGGGGCGATCCGGTCTCGTGGACCGTCACCCTGACCAACACCGGCAGCACGCCAATTACCGCTGTTCAGCTTTCCCTGGTGGTGAGCCCGAGCAATCGGGTGAAGGACATGGCCCCCGGTGCCATCGTCAACGTCGCCGATGTGCCGGTGGGAGGCAGCGTCAGCCGGGTCTGGAACGGCCAGGCGAACAAGCAGGGTAGCGCAACCGTGACCGTCGAGGGATTCAGCGGTGGGATCAGCATCCAGACCGCAACCTTGCAACTGACGGTGCTGAAGTAGGGTGCAGGGAAGGAAATAGCGTTCAACAGCCACTGGGAATCGCTCCCGGTTGGCTCGCTGTTGATCTGCTGAGAAGCAAAATAGTGACTTCTGGATGTCGGGCGAGGAGTTTCCCGCCCAGAAGGAGGTCACCATCCTTCGTGATTTTGCGATCGTGATTTTGCGATCGTGATTTTGCAGGTGAACCTCGCGATCACGGTTGGAGTCGGCCATCATCCACGATACAGTTGCCGCGAACGCCATCGAACCGATCGTCCTCTGCAGTAATAAAATCGATTCCCAGATTCCAACCCCCGACGCACTCACCTGCAGCGGTTCGGCCGCCTGTCCCTGATGCCTGGATCGTGCTGTCCTGATGCGTCTATCAACTGCAGCCGGGATCGTCCTGGTCGGGGTCTGGACCTGGATCCGGATGCGGTGCCGCCGGCGATGGCCCCGATGCAAAGAGCCAGTGCAGCAAGAAGATGGCGTCGGTCAACTGGACACTGCCGTTGTCGTCCAGATCCGCCGCATCGAGACAGAAGATCGGCTCTGATCCGGGCAGGTAGAGCCATTCCAGCAACACGATCGCATCGGTGATGTTGACCGACTCACTACCGTCGGTGTCTCCCCGCAGGAAATAGGGAACTGCAGCCAACGCATCGGGTTCGAACCAATCCTGTCCCTCGATGAGGATGATCAGATCGTGATCGCCTCGGACCAGCGGCGGCAGGGTGGCCAGGATCAAGGTGTTGAGCGGCGCCGAAGCGGTGATCGGTATCCCGGCGATGCGAAGTTCGACGTCCGCTCCGGCGGGCCAGCCATTTCCTTCGATCAGCAGTGTCGTTCCACCGTTCTCATCGACCAGTTGCGGGGTGATCTGCTCGATCTCGATGGAGAGGGGTCCTGGCACCGACGAGATCCCTGCCACCGAAGGCAACAGTTCGCCGCCATCGAGATAGACGGGTTGCTGCTCATCGATGGAATTCGCATTTCCATCTCCATCGATGTCCATGGCGCTGAAGATCGCATCCTGGTCCGGTTCTCCGATCAGCAGGGAACCACCCGCGAGGGAGTAGAGCCTTCGAGGCGCTTGCACGGAAGATGTTGGAGCGGCACCGTCGAGAAAGATGGAAACCTCCACTTCGGAGATGGTTCCATCGCCATCCACATCTTCGAGGCGGAGGATTTTTCCCATATCCTCATCACAGATGAAGATGGATCCGTCGCCGCATCGCTCCATCGCATCGATGGTCACGATCGAATTCTGCTGGCCAAAGGTGAACCAGGGGCGCGCCTCATCGATCCCTTGTACGACACCATCTCCGTTCTGGTCCTGGCACAGGTAGATCCAACTGGAGGATCCATCGGCGACCAGCACCTGACCCTTGCCGATGGTCAGCACTGCGGAGGGGAGAAAGAGAGGAGAGAGTTGTGGGTTGGAGGCTTGCTCCAGCCAGATGATCGCCTCGCCCGGAGAATCCATGTCTCCATCGCCATCGAGATCTTGCAGTTTCAGTACATGACGACGAGTGGTGCTGCGATCGGCGATGTAGATGCACTGATCTTCTGAACGGCTCATCGAGATGGGCACCGCCAGGTCGGGTCCGCTGGCACTGTTGTCGTAGAGAATTCGAACTTCATCGAGCGATCCGGCAAATCCATCGCCGTCGAGGTCTCGCAGAGCGATCAGCGCATCGAGAGTGCCACCATCGAGAAGCAGGAGTTCATCCGATGTGGCTAGAAGTGCGGTCGGGACCGATAACGGCGGGCCCGCGGAAGTGTCGTCGTAGAAGATGCTCGCCTCCCCGGGGCCGTCATAGCGGCCATCGCCATCGAGATCCTGCAGGTGGACCAGGTGATCGCGACTGGAGTCGGCGACCATCAACGATGGAGAACCGGCGAACAGCATCGAACCGATCATCCCCTGCATTAATAAAACGGACCCCGCGCCGAACAGGAATAACCAGCGAAACAACCATCGAAACATCGTCCCCCCTCTCTGCGTGGCTCACGCAGCAAAGGGACCGGTGCAACTTCGGTGCCAGTTTCAAACTTGCAGGAATAGCGTCAGAGAGGGGATGTTTGGAGGAACCGGCGGACCGACCCGGGTCACCGGTCGTCCACCGGCCGGAACCGTACCCGATGGGAAGAAGTCAGCATGAGCAGCCACGAATCGCACGCGTGCTGTTGAGATGACTCATCCATCCAGGGAAACGCGACAACGATGATAGGAACGCCAGTCGGAAAATTCATCGATGACTTCCTGGATGCTGGCGGTATCGCCGCCCCATATGAACAGGTTGCTGTCGAGTGATCCGTCAGAAATCCCACCACGGACATACTCGAGAGAGCGAATCACCCCGTCAGTGATGTCTTCGAATTCCACTGTCGTGAATCCTGCTGAGACAAAGTCAGCCTGGAGTTTCTCCAGTGAGTCCCGGCTCTGGAAATCTGACCAGAAAAAACAGCCACCAGGTTTCAGGACCCTGCGCACCTCACGTAGAAATGCGTCGAAGTTGGTGTAGCAATGAGAGCTTTCAACATTGTAGATGACATCGAACGAGTCATCTGGAACGGGTAACGATTCCGCATCGCCGGCGATGAACTTCAGGTTGCTCTGGTTGCTGTACCATTGATTGCACAGGTCGACTGCTTCTGTTGAGAGGTCGATGGCGATCAGCGACGCAGGATTGTAATTTCTGGAAATCCACAGAGCACCGCCACCCAGTCCGGAACTGACATCGAGCACATCTTTGCCAGCCAGATCGGCACCTCTCAGTGTCCTCTGGTAGAGTCCGATGAAGTTGCGAACGTACTCTTCGGCGGGATCAACGGAGACATCTTCTGAGCCCAGATAGCCATAGTTGATGAACCGATACTCACTTGTTGCCAGCTGGCTGATCAGACTGTCATACCACTTCTTCCAGACAAGATTGCGATTGTCTGCCGACGCCTGGTTCAATCCAGGCGTGATGTCATCACATTCGAAGGTGAACCTCTTGCGGGGTGCTGTAGCCATCGGGGTCTCCTGCCAATGGTGAAGCAGATTGTCAATTCATCGGCGTCGTACCCATTCTCCGAGCGGTTGCCGAGGTCTCATCGGCAACAGGAGAATCTAGCTGTCGCTGTGATGATGGTGGTCGGGCTCCTGAGCGTCCGGTTTCTTGCCCTTGGTCTTGAGCGAGGCGATCAGGCCGTACTTGATGGCGGTGGCTCCGCCGGCCACATCTTCGAGTTCCTCATCGGA
>DUAN01000050.1:5617-6365 GCA_012960845.1 Planctomycetota bacterium
TCTGGCGATCCCTGTCGTCGTGCTTCTTTTTGTCGGTCATGTCGAGTCCTTTCTGGTCGGTCAAAAAAGGGGGCAGATGGGCGACCTCAGGAGTGCGATCTCCCGCTGCTTCCTCCGTCCTTCTTCAGACGGTTCGACCCGGATTTCAATTCAGCGGATCGCCATCGCAATCATTGTCCTTGCCATCGCAGACTTCAGGGGACGCCTTGGTCCTGGGGGGCTTGGTCCGGCTTGGCTCGCCGGCTCCGCCGGCCACATCTTCGAGCTCCTCATCGGAGATCTTCTGGCGATCCCTGTCGTCGTGCTTCTTTTTGTCGGTCATGTCGAGTCCTTTCTGGTCGGTCAAAAAAGGGGGCAGACGGGCACCATCCGGGAGCCCATCTGCCTCCGTCAGTTCCGAGTAGAGTGACTACTTGGCCGTGAACTCGCCAGGCGTCGAAGTCTTCTTCGGATCTGTGTCATCTTTGTCGTCAACACTGAAACTGGTGTTGGACTTGGAGGAGTTGTAGTTCTTGATTCCTCCTGCAACGTCCTTCAACTCATCGTCGGAGAGCTTTTTCTCCTCAGTCATGGCGCATCCTTTCGGCGGGGCGGTGGCAGAAACAGGCGATGCTATTGCATCGCGATGATTGCATTCTACATCGAGAAAATGCCCCAGGACATGAGCAAGATCCGTGTGTCGCCAATAGGCATTGATTACAGGATTGTTTAGAATAAAGGCGGTGATCGAGCGTCTATACCCTTGAGT
>DUAN01000050.1:6534-6863 GCA_012960845.1 Planctomycetota bacterium
GCCACTGCAGTGGATTTCATCTACGAGGGCGACTTCATCAATTACAACAATTCCGAGAGTTACTTCTGGAGCACCATCCTCAACGACGCCTTCGTTTCCTTCGATGGGATCGACTTCTACGGTGTGGTGCGTATCCGGATCTACGATGACTTCAAGGTGTTGATCTTCGATGAGGTGTTCTTCGGAAATGGTGGAACACTACAGTCGAAGACCATCTCTGACCTGGGGATTTCCGGGTTGTGGGAGGTGCAGATCGACAGCACCTCGGTGGACGGGTTTGTCCAGGTCATCCTCGACTAGTGAAGATCAACGTCTACCAGATCGGGCCC
>DUAN01000051.1 GCA_012960845.1 Planctomycetota bacterium
CATATGGTGGGTCCTGCACTGCGGGCAAAAAAGAGGACATGAACATGTACGCCGAGGTTCTCCGCCACGGATTGCAACATGGGCGACGAGTGGCGGATGGGGTCGAGTTCTGGATTCAGTTCGGATCTCAGGAGGTCAAGGAGTACTGTCGCGAGATGGGATATCTGGAGATCTTCGAAGAGGCGGGAGCTCAGGTCATCGAACCTTCTTGCGGCGCCTGCATCAATGCCGGTCCAGGGGTCAGTCGTACGCCGGAGCAGGTCAGTGTTAGCGCCGTCAACCGCAACTTTCCGGGACGTTCAGGTCCAGGACAGGTGTATCTGGCCAGTCCGCTGACGGTTGCTGCCAGTGCACTGGCGGGCCACATCGTGGCGTTCAACAGGGACCAATGAGCGACTTGAGATCGATCGCGGTATCATCCGCCGCAGTATCATCATCCGCAGCGGTGTCATCATCCGCAGCGGTGTCATCGATGGAGACCGGCAACTCTGGCCAGTTCGGTCCGAAGTTCTAGTTGCCTGGAGACCGGTTCGATGAGGTCGAGGTAGCAAACGCCATCCCGTGCGGAGCGGTCCGGTTGCCAGGTAACTGCGGATTCCTCCTCGATCGCGCCGATAACTTCTCGGACCACCGGAAATCGACGGGGATCGTCCGCAGCGAACTGGTCGCTGGCGGGTCGCCACCACGATTCTCCTCGTAGAAGCCACTGGTGCCAATGCGATGGTAATTCACTGCCCAGGTGAAGTTTCAGATCTTCGACCAGCCTGCGAATCAGCGGCAATGAGCACTGGATCAACTTGGTTTCCACGACGCGAATCTGCTCGAGAGCCAGAATCCGCTCGCGTGCATCTTTATTGCTGTTCATCATGATCGCCTGTCGTTTCTTTTCTCGTGTTCTCCAGTTGAACGGGCCTGGAATGGAGTGGCCGTTGTTTGATCAAGATTCAGGGCTCTATATCGGTACATCATCCTGGTCCGAGAAAAGTTGGCAAGGGGTCTTTTATCCCGAGGGTCTCGCACCACGGGAGTTCATCCGCCATTACTCTACGGTGTACGACAGCGTCGAGATCGATGCGACCTTCTACGCCATTCCCACCCGCAAGACCGTGGAAGGGTGGAGAGAGAGAACTCCGGCTGGATTCCAGTTTGCGGCCAAGGTTCCACGAGTGATCACACATGACAAGATTCTGGTGGACGCTCAGGAAGACATGGAACTCTTCGTCGAGACGATGCAGTGGCTCGGTGATCGACTCGGGCCATTGTTACTGCAGTTTCCATACTTCAATCGAAAAGTATTCTCGAGCCCCGAGCCCTTTTTTGATCGTCTCGATCAATTTTTGACGAGGATTCCCGTGGGGCCCAGATACGTGGTGGAAGTCAGGAATCGCCACTGGGTGGGTCGACGATTGGAGCAATTACTCCGGCGGCATGGGGTGTCGCTGGCCTGGGTAGATCAGGCATGGATGCCGGAGCCGGAAGACTGGCCTCGATTGCTCGATGGCCCCGGGGCTGGTCCGGGTTATTTCAGGTTTCTCGGTGATCATAAACAGATGGATCAACTCACCGAGAAGTGGGATCGCCAGGTGGTGGATCGACGCGATCGACTGGCACGCTGGGTCCCGCTGATGCGGACCTTTCGCGAAGCGGGAGTCGATGTCTTCGGCTTCTTCAACAATCACTACGCCGGCCATGCACCGGCAACCGTCGAAGATTTCAGATCGCTATGGGGAGCAGGAGCAGATCACTCGTCTTCATCTTCGAATTGATGGGGTCCCTCCAGGCCGGCCCACGATCCCACCCGGTACACCAGCATCAGGTTGGTCCGACCCATTCGATGAGTGGGCGCGCCCATCAACAACACCAGCAGATCACCTTGGGCGGCAACTTCATCGGTCTGGATCGTCTTGTCCAGTTCCTGGATCAGTTCATCGGTGGTTCGGGCGGGGAGGATCAGGTAGGGACGAACTCCCCACACCAGGGTCAGGCGATCTCGAACCGTCTGGTTGGTGGTGAAGGCAAGGATCGGGCGTTCCGGTCGGCGTCGAGAAGCCAGCAGTGCGGTCGATCCTGACCGGGTAAAGGCGCATAGTGCATGGGCGTCGACATCATGAGCCACCAGGCAACCCGCATCGGTGACCGCTTCTGCGGGCGAATTGGCCGACTTCTCTCGCCTCTTCCGGCTGAAGGGTTGAACCGTATTTTGCTCGGTGTAAAGGATCACATCTGACATCATCCTGACCGATTCGATCGGATAATCTCCGATCGCAGTTTCGCCCGAGAGCATCACCGCATCGGTGCCATCGAGTACTGCATTGGCCACATCACTCGCCTCTGCTCGTGTTGGTCGTGGATTTCTCGTCATGCTATCGAGCATCTGTGTTGCGGTGATGATCGGGCGTCCCATCTTCAGTCCTTCTGCGATGATGCGCTTCTGGATGACGGGCACTCGTTCCGGCGGGATCTCCACTCCCAGGTCTCCACGAGCGACCATCGCCCCCCAGGAATTTTCGAGGATCTGGGTGATGTTCTCGACGGCCAACGGCTTTTCGATCTTGGAGATGATGGGGATATTTGAGCCCTTGCTGGCGAGCAAGTCGCGCAACTGAATCACATCCTCAGGTTTCCTGACGAAGGAGAGAGCGATGAAGTCGACATTCATCGAAGCGGCAAAGATGGCGTCTTCGCGATCCTTCTCGGTGATCGCCGGGGCAGAGACGTGACTTCCGGGCAAGTTGATGCCCTTACGAGGATGAATCAGCCCTGCATTTGCAGCCCTCGCGATCACCAGCCCCTTCTCGACGGTAATCGTCTCGAAGGCGATGTTCCCGTCATCGATGAGGATGGGATCACCGACAGAGAGATCCTTGTCGAGCAGGTCATAGTCGCTTCCGATTTCTTCGTTTGTAGGAGAGCGTCCGACCGCGATCCGGATCTCCTCTCCCTGTTCGATAGGAATCGGATCTCCTTCAAAAAAGGACAGGCGAATCTTGGGTCCCTGCAGGTCGTACAGGATACCGATCGGATGACCCACCAGATCCGCGATCTCTCGGACCATGTCGATGGTCGCTCGATCCTGGTCGTGGGCTCCATGGGAAGCATTGATCCGGACCACATCGAGACCCGCCTCGAACATTCCCCGAAGAACTTCGGGGGATTTGGAGGCGGGACCGAGGGTGCCCACGATCTTGGTTTGCCTGAACGCAGATGAGTGAGTTGATTCCATTGTTCAATGATGGCCGGATCTGACTCTGCTGTAAAGAGAACACCGGCTCGAAGCGTCCTGGAAGGAAAAGAAGGCCCGGAACTCCTATTGGAGTCCCGAGCCTTCCATCCTCGCAAATCCGCTCTGGCTAGGGGCATGGAGGAAAACTGCTGCAGTCGATTCCATCGGTGTCGGTCGGATCTTCTCCGCAAGTTGGATAGGGAGCAGGTGGGAACGCACCGTTTCCGAAGAGGTTCGACAGCTGGAAGATGGCGTCACTGATATCAAAGCCGCCGTCATCATTGTTGTCACAAGAATCGCCACAGGGAGGTAAACCCGCACCAGCGAAGAGGAAGTTGAGAGCTGCCACCACATCTGCGATATCGTTGGGGCCTCCATCGGCGTTGCAATCACCCCTGACAAAGAGCGGTCCCGTGGTGCAGGTGAGTTGGCAACAAACTTGAGCAAGTACTCCGCCACAGGCGTCCACCGATTCGAGGCAAATCGTCTGAGCGTTGGGGGATAGCCCGAGGCTGCCTTGCCAACTGGTCGCCGCTGCAGATGCCAATGTTTCGACGAGGATTCCATCGATGTAAATGCGGAGTGCCGAGTAACCACCAGGGTTGGTCCAGCTGGCGTCTGCAGTGCAGCCAGTGAGGGGGTCGGTTGCGATGATGTTACAACTGAACCCGCTCGGAAGCGGTGGAGGTGTGTATCCAGAGCATGAATCGGTGATGCAAGTCTGGGTCGAGGAAGAGGAAGCCACTACGCCAGTGATGCAGATGTTGGTACTGGCGGTAGGAAGCGTCACGGAAGTGGAAGTGGCGCTGCCCGGAAGGGTCGCCACCAGCGCTCCATCGAGACGCACCTGGATCCCCGTGTAACTGGCATTATTGGTCCAGTTGAGATCGTAGTTGCAACTGCAGATGTCGGTGAGGGTGCTGGTGAGAGCGGAAGGGGCGGGCACCTCGATCTGCACGTTTCCCCCGGTACTCGATGGAAAGACGCTCGATCCTCCGACAGTGAACACGATGTTGATCGGCGGACTGCCGAGGGAAGACGAGGGGGATACCGCAGAACTGCTCCCCGGAGTTGCAGTGGGGGCCACCGCATAGTTCATCGTGGCGACCTGCTGGCCGGAACCGGGAGGAAGTGATTCGAGAGCTCCACCAAAAGTGAAGATACATGCCAGTGCCATTCCCGGGCCATTGGCCGGGTTCAGATCTCCGAAGAAGTAGTCCGCTCCAGTACCCCCATTGAGTGGAATCAACGCAGATCCCTGGACAATTTCGATCGGGGTCAAGACCGAGCCATCGTGAGTGGCTCCGTAGGAGAAACCCAGCACCGGAGCGTCATGTGCGATCTCAACGTTGACGCTGACACTAGCACCCGGTAATGCCGAGTTGCCGACGATCGAGAGGACATTCTGAGCTGTGGCCAGCACTGGCAGGACCAACAAGGTGAGCAGGGTGGCTGAGCGTAAAATCAATTTCATGGGTAACTCTCCAGAAGTACCGAAATCCAGATCATGACTGATCGGCCTCGGGTACAGAATTATAGTGCGACAGGCATACCACCATTTGAACCATCATCATGGGGTTCGGCAAGGTCCGCCTACCACTATCTGTGGATCGCTTCCTGCAGCGAGTGCCAGCAGATAAGATCACGAGTGGTAATTGTGTAGTGTTCAGTCCAGATCGACCAAACTCGATCCTGAGCGATGATGAGGTGGATTTTGAGTGCGACGATGAAGGCTCTGATCAAATCAGGCCCCCGGCCAGGGTTAACCCTGGTGGAGAAACCGATCCCTGAATTGACCGCCGATGGAGTCCGGGTCCAGGTGATGGCCACCTCGATCTGCGGTACTGATCTTCACATCTACAACTGGGATGCGTGGGCGGCCTCCAAGGTCACCACTCCGTTGACCGTGGGGCACGAGTTCTGTGGAGAGGTGCTGGAAGTGGGGCCGAAGGTCACTCGATTCCAGCCCGGTGATTTCGTCGCTGCCGAGTCGCATGTGTTCTGTGACAAGTGTCGTCCGTGCAGGACAGGTCAGCGCCACATCTGTGAGAACGAGAAGATCATCGGGGTGCAAAGGGATGGAGCTTTTGCCGAGCAGATCGTGATGCCAGAACGATGCGTCTGGAGAACTCCGAGCACCCTTCCACCGGAAATCGCAACATTACAGGAGCCACTGGGCAACTCGGTTCATGTCGCGCTGGCAGACGAAGTTTCGAGGCGCCATGTGCTGATCACTGGTTGCGGACCGACCGGCTTGTTCGCTGTGGCCATCGCGAAGACCTGCGGTGCCGCTTCGGTCACTGCTGTTGATGTCCAGGATTACAGGTTGTCCCTGGCGAAACAGCTGGGCGCCGATCATATGCTGGATCCGATGAAATGCGATCTGGTCACGAAGGTGCAAGAGTTGACCGATGGCCGCGGTGCAGATGTGGTCCTTGAGATGTCTGGAAACGACAAGGCGATCGAAGACGGACTGCGTTGTCTCAGTCGAGGCGGAGACTACCGCTTCTTCGGAGTACCTTCCGACCGGATCTCGATCGATGTCGCTCGTGACATCATCTTCAAGGGGGCACGAGTACAGGGGATTCTCGGACGAAAAGTGTGGGATACCTGGCATGATACCGCTCGTCTGCTGGAAGCGGGCCTCGATCTCTCTCCGATCATCACCCACAAACTACCCATCGAGGAGTACGAGACTGCATTCGACCTGATTCAACGAGGAGAATGCGGCAAGATCATCCTGTATCCAGGTGGAGTGCCCCAGTAGCACAGGAGTCGTGAGGAGAGAGTGATGTTTTTAGATCGTGAACGATTTGTCGAACAGTTGCAGGAGATCGAAGACTCAGGCCTCTGGAAACAGGAGCGGTTGATCACCGGTCCCCAGGGAGCCAAGATTTCCACCTCGGAAGGCGAGGCTCTCAACTTCTGCGCCAATAACTATCTCGGTTTGTCGAGTCATCCCGCCATCCTCGAGACCGCTCATGCGGCACTGGATAGCCACGGATTTGGTCTCTCATCGGTGCGATTCATCTGCGGCACGCAGGATATACACAAACAACTGGAACAGCGGATTTCGACCTTTCTTTCGACCGAAGATTCCATCCTCTATACCTCCTGCTTTGATGCCAATGGTGGGTTGTTCGAGACACTGCTGGGTCCCGAAGATGCGGTGATTTCCGACGAGTTGAATCACGCCTCCATCATCGATGGGGTCCGGCTTTGCAAGGCGAAGAGATTTCGCTACTCCCATGCAGACATGTCGCATCTGCAGAGGTGTCTCACCGAGGCCAGCGATGCCCGCACCCGGATGGTCGTGACCGATGGCGTCTTCAGCATGCACGGCGATCTAGCCCCCCTCGATGAGATCGCAGCGCTTTGTGATGAGCACCACGCCCTATTGGTCGTCGATGACAGCCACTCGACAGGTTTCATCGGCAAGACGGGTCGGGGAACTGCCGAACACTTCGGTGTTCAGGATCGGGTCGACCTCATCACCAGTACTCTCGGAAAAGCACTGGGAGGTGCCAGTGGAGGGTTTACCACTGGCCGCAAGGAGTTGATCGAGTTATTGCGACAACGATCTCGCCCATATCTATTCTCCAATACGCTGGCTCCAGCGATCACTGCAGCCGGTATCCGAGTACTGGATCTGATCGATGACGAGCCGGAACGGGTGCAGAGGAGCCAGTCGAATACCTTGAGATTCCGCCAGGGAATGACCGCTGGAGGATTTGACATCACTCCAGGAATCCACCCGATTGTCCCCATCATGCTGGGAGACGAACGCAAGACGATGGAGATGGCCGAAGCGATGAACCAACGAGGGATCTTCGTGGTCGGATTCTCCTATCCGGTGGTCCCCAGGGGCCAGGCACGGATCAGGGTCCAGATCTCTGCGGGCCACGAAATCGATCAGATCGACCACGCCATCACGGTCTTCACCGAGGTCGGGAAGGATCTGGGACTACTCAACTGATCGCTTCCCCTTGCGAGTTCGGTGCCTACTCCCGATAGTAAGGCGAATGAAGGACGGAGGAGCGATGAAGGTGCAGTGCCTGAAGGGTTTCCGCGACTACCTTCCAGAGGAAATGCTACAAAAGGATCGGATGCTGAGGGCGGTTCAGCAGGTCTTCGAGTGTCATGGATATCCTCCACTGATGACTCCCGCTCTGGAGTATTCAGAAATCTTGCTCGGGAAATATGGCGAAGAAGGAGAGATGCTCCTCTATCGCTTCCGCGATAACGGCGATCGAGATGTGGCGCTGCGCTACGATCTGACCGTGCCGCTGGCCCGCGTTCTCGCCGAGCATGGTGAGATCACCATGCCATTCCGCAGGTACCAGATCGCTCCGGTCTGGAGAGCAGAGAAGCCCGCCCGAGGTCGCTTCCGCGAGTTCATGCAATGCGACGTGGACCTTGTGGGAGCCGATACTGCCGCTGCCGATGCCGAGATGCTGGTGATCGGAAGCGCAGTGATGAAGGCACTGGGGATTTCCGGTTTCCGTATCCGGATCAATCACCGTGGCATCCTCGGTGCTCTTTGCCGTCTGGCGGGGCTGTCTTCCGCAGGGGAGGTCGAGTTCCTGCGATTGTTGGACAAACTGGACAAGATCGGAGCCGATGCCTTCCGCGATCAGGTCGGAAAAATTTCGGGTATCGACGAAGCGGGAGTGGAAAGCGTTCTGAAGATTGTGTTGGCCAGCACCGGTGATTCGAGGCAAGTCCTTCAGCGACTCGAAGACGCACTTGGATCCGATGCAGAAGCGGCCAGTTCGATCGAGCGAATGAGAAAGGTTCTCGATCTGGTGGAAGCATCGGGAGCGGCTCAGCAGTGCCACATCGATCCATCTATCGCCCGTGGACTCAGTTACTACACCGGCCTGGTTTACGAGACCTATCTCGATGAATTGCCAGGTTTCGGTTCGGTGATGAGCGGCGGACGATACGACGGACTGGTGGGAATGTTCTCCGGCAAGGATCTTCCAGCGATCGGTATCAGTCTCGGAATCGATCGTCTCTTCTCTGCCATCAAGGAGATGGATCTGCTGGAAGATCGTAGTCAGCCTGCGGAAGTTCTGGCGGTGCAATTCTCGGAGGATCTGGCACCTGCCACCTTCGAAGTAGCGGCGCGGCTTCGTAGGGCTGGGATCGCCACGGTGGTCTACCCGAGGGAAGCAAAGATGAAGAAACAGCTCCAGTTCGCCCAGAAGGCAGGAATCCCGTTTGTCGTGGTGATCGGCGAGGATGAGAAGAGCCGGGGCACCCTTCAATTGCGCGATATGGAAAAGGGTTCTCAACAGGAGATCACCATCGAAGAGGCGATCCGAATCATCGGCGCTGTAGTTTCCGAGGAAACCGGTCAATGAGTAATAATACCAAGAACTTTGAAGTCCCCATCGATGAGCAACGAGTGGTCCGGGCATCGGTCGATGAACCGATGAATCCGACATCTCGATCGAAGGTCATCGTGTTCATTCCTGGATTCAAGGGTTTCAAGGACTGGGGTGGCTGGCCGTGGTTTTGTGGTGAGTTGGCGAAAGCCGGCCATCGAGTCCATCGGCTCAATCCATCGATGTGTGGGGTCGGCCCCAGTCTGGACTCTTTCGATGAACCCGAACGATTTGCCCGGCAGACTCTGGGGCACGATGTCGAGGATCTGGAAACGTTTCTGCTGCGTCCCGAGGTGGACTCGGACGAGGTGATCTTGCTCGGGCACTCTCGTGGAGGCATCGTTGCGGCTCTCACTGCAGCGGCCTCTTCTCAGGTCGCAGGCGTGATCACCATGGGAACTCCGGATGCACTGCTTCGCCTCAGTGATGAGGAGATTGAAGAGTGGCAATCTCGAGGGAAACGAGAAATTGTCAATGCTCGAACTGGAGAGGTCCTGTACCAGCATCTGGCGGTACTGGAAGATTATCTGGATCAGGAAGATATTTATAATGCCCCGAAAGCACTGGCCAAAGCAGCGGTGCCGGTGCTGGCGATCCATGGTGAGGCAGATCCCTCGGTCGAGAGTTCCTGCGCGACCAGATTGCTGGAGGATGTCGATTCTGATCTCGCTCGCAAGGTCCTCATCGCAGGAGCGGGCCATACATTTGGGATGGTTCATCCCTTCAGCGATCCCAGCCCTCATGCCGAGCAGGTGCTCGAGGTGATCACCGACTGGCTGCAGGAAAAGTGGCCTCGATGAAAAGGTATCCGGCATACGACCCGGTCGAGTACCAGCAATGGCAAGCCGATCCTGCGGTGATGAAACAGTACCAGAGCAAGATCGAAGAGCCTCGAGTAGAGGCTTCAGTGGCGAGCCTTGGTGCCACGGGTCTGATCGACCTGTACAAGGGTCTGTTGAGAGCACGCCTCCATGACATCGCATTGAAGCGATGGGTTCGCACTGGAGTCATCACCAAGGCCTGGCTTGGCTGCGGTGAGGAAGCGGTGACCATCGGCGCATGTCATGCTCTCGGCCCGGATGATGTGGTCGGTCCCATGATCCGCAATGCCGCGGCCACTTTTGAGCGAGGGATCCCCATCGAGGAGTCTTTCCGCTCCTACCTGGCGACCGGGGATGGAATCACCCAGGGACGAGATCTTCACTTCGGGGATCTGGACCATGGAGTGGTCGCCCCGATCAGCCATGTCGGGGATCTGGTCCCTGTTTGTGCTGGTTTCGCCCTCGCCTTTCAGCTCAAGAAGGAGCCACGGGTGGCCCTGACCTGGGTCGGCGACGGATCGACTCGAACCGGTGCGGTTCACGAGGGGCTCTCGATGGCCTCGAGTCGCTCACTCCCCTTGATCGTGATCATCGAGGACAACGCAGTGGCGCTGGGCACCCGGCGAGATGATCGGTTGGCGAACTCCCTCGCCAGCATGGCTGCGAGTTACGATGCTGTAGGACTCGAGTGTGATGGCAACCATGTGCTGGATGTACATGCTGCGGTTTCCGAGGCACGAGAGATCTGTATCGACGGTAAAGGGCCGGTGATCATCTTGGCCCGTACCTTTCGATTTGGCGGCCACGCTACTCATGACGAGGCCGAGGCTCGTGATCTGTTCGAGCCACAGGAGTTCAAGGAGTGGGCCCTTCGAGATCCCATCGGCTGCTTCGAGGAGTGGTTGCTGGGCCAACGGGAGCGGCTCGGAAAGGATCCTGGACCTGCGCTACAGGAGTGGGAGCAACAGGTCATCGACGAGGTGGAGAAGGCTGCGGAGTCTTCGCTGGAGAGTCGGAACAATTCGTTACCCGATGCCGATGCGATGCTGGGGGATGTGTTCGCAGGTTGATCGGTGATCAGTCGCTCGAGGAGGCCTGTTCAGCCGGATCCTCGATGCTGAAGGATGTCCCACAGCCACAGGCTCCACTGGCGTTGGGATTTTCGAAGACGAAACCGCGCCCCATCAGAGACTCCTTGAAATCGACGGTGGTGCCGTTGAGGAACATCCATGACTTGGGATCGACGATCACCCTCACGCCCTCCACATCGATGACTCGATCCTTCTCGGTCGGAGCCTCGACGATATCCATGCCGTAGGACATGCCGGCACAGCCACCCCCCTGGACATAGAGACGCAATCCACCCTCTGCCCCGGCGGATTTCTCCAGGGTCAAACGAGCAATCTCTTGTCCTGCGGCTTCCGTGACGTGAATCATCTGTCGAATCCTCCTGGCGGGCGAATTTGGTGAGTGCATCGCTTTAACAGGTCCAATTTAACAGCAATTACTCGGAAACTCCAGCGATCGGGTGGCGTTTCCGCAGGAGGCTATCGGTGATACCTTTCGATAGAAGGAGTTCGGTTGTCCATCACCTTGAAATCACTGGCCGCGGTGCCCACCTGGCTGACATTGCAGGTGGTCACCATCTTCATCGGTTGGCTTCCGATTTCCCGTGCCAGAAGTCTGGGGCGATTCCTCGGGCGGTGCGGTTGGAGATGGCGACGAGCGGAGCGACGGCGCACCTGTGAGCAGTTGAGGCAACTGGATCCGGTGCTGGGTCAGAAAACACGTCAGCGCATCGGAAAACGTTGCTTCGAGCAGATGGGAGAAACGATTCTCGAACTGGTCTCGCTCGCCGGAAAGGACCTGGATCATCTCGGCAGTCCTCCTCGGCGAGGGGGCGTCGCCATCGAGGGGCTCGTAGAATTTCGCCGTCAGATTGCTGAACTGAGATGCGATGGTAGGGGAGTGATTCTCATCTCAGCCCACATCGGCAGCTGGGAACTCGCCGGTTCGATCGTCGGCAGGGAGTTTCCCAAAGACAGCCTGTTTCTGGCACGTCGATATCTGGATGCGGTCGAACAGAACTGGGTCAACGGTATACGCTATCGGCTTGGTGATCGTCTGGTCTTTCAGGATGAGTCACTGCTACGATCGCTCCGATTGCTCCACGGAGGTGGAATCCTCGCGATGCTGACCGACCTCGATATCAAGAGGATGAAGGGGATCCACATCCCCTTCCTGGGCAAGGACGCCCATACCACCACCGCCCCCGCACGATTGGCTCTCAAATCAGCAGCGAGGTTGCTGCCCTTCTTCATCATCCGGGATCGCCACGGTTATCATATCGAGATCGATCGGCAGATCGATCCCTCTGTCCTGACCGGATCGGAGGAGGAGAAGATTCGAGATGTCACCATCGAGATGAATGGGGCCATCGAGCGAGCGATCCGCCGTCATCCATCGCAGTGGCCCTGGATGCACTCCCGCTGGCACTCGACCCCGGAGATCGTTGAACGACGATCAAGAGTGAGTGCTCGCCGCTCGCTTGAGGGAGAGGCCGAGGAGGCATAAGATGCGTGCTGACTCGATCGGAAATCCGGCTCTCGGATAGTGATTACGACCAGAGTGATCTTGACCCATCGTGCGCCACCAGTACGGAAGGAAACTGCGGATGAAAATTCTCTCGATCTTCTCGACTCTGACCTTGTCATTGTTGCTGGGGGCGATGCTGATCACCACATCGTTTCTGTCGGGGCAAGACGCTCCTGAACTTTCGTGGAAGAAGGGCGATGGGGCAGAGGTTTTTGAGCAAGGAAAGACCGCCTACGCAGCGCAACAGTTCAAGGAGGCGTATGGCTTCTTCAAGGACGCACGCAAGCAAGCCAAGAATCGAGAGACTCGCACTCATGTCGAACTGTGGCTCGCCTCGACCGAAGGTGCCAACGAACTGATGGCTCTCAAGAGACAGGCCGCCGATGGAAAAGAGAATGCTGCCTATCGTTTGGCAGTGAAAAACTATTCAAAGTTTTCCAAGACGCTGATCGGAGAGGAATACAAGAAGTTCCTCACCGATCTGCAGAGGAAATTGTTTCACGTGCTGGAAGATTTCGAGCGCGTCTCTCGTCGATACTCGGAAAAGTACGGCAAGAAATTTATCGACGAAGCCGAGTGGGTACAGGAGGGCAAGAGAGCCTTGAAGTGGGATGTCGCATCGGGAAAGACCGAGTTGAAAATCAAGGGAGTTCCTGGTGGTCTGTCCGCCTACAAGTCGATCGCGTTCTACCTGGACATGCCCAGGGGAGGGTCACCCTACCAGTTGGTGTTCGTCGTCCCGGGGAAATCGGAGGCGGGGGTGAGCCAGGTAAAGGTGGTCAGCAACGCCTACATCGCCCAGATGAAATCGCACAAGGGCCTCAAGCGGATCGAAGTTCCGCTGCGGAATTTCAAGGGGCAGGGAGATGTGTCGTGGGATCGGGTCAAGGATTTCAGGATTCAGTTTCTCGGTGCAAAAAAGTTCACTGCCTATGTCGACTTCATTGCGCTGCTAAAGTGAGCCCTGAAGTTCCCAGAGGTGAGGTTCCCGAGCCCTCGCGCCAGCAACGATCGAGGTCATCGGTGGCCTGATCGGTCGCCTCGTCGAGTGCACCCTGAAAACGCAAAGCCGCATCGCGGTCTCCACTTCGCTCGGTGGCGGGGTAGACCGGTGCTCCCACAACGATCACCGCTTTGCCCCAAGGTGCGGGCAGGATCATCCGATCCCAGGTGGATAGACGCATCGATCGATCGACGGCGAATCCGAGCGGGATCATCGGGATCCCGGTTCTTCTCGCCAGTGCTGCGGCACCTTCTTTTGCCTCTCTGGGAGGGCCCTTGGGACCGTCGACAGCGAACACCGGGGAGTTCCCCTCGTGTACCAGCTGTTGCAGATCTTGAAAGCCACGCAGTCCTCCACGAGAACTGGAACCGAGGGCCAGCGCCACATCGAGATAGTACAGAGCCGAGCCGAGTCGGGCACCATCGTGGTGCTGACTGGTGATGGCGGCAAATCCATTGGAGCGCAGGGTGTAACTGAGGGGCAGTACCCACTCGTGCCAGAAACCGACCACCAGGTTGCCATGCTTGCGCAGGGCGTCGATGGCGTGGTGACCTCCCGACCAGCGTAGATCGAGGGAGTCAAACAGTGCCGGTAGGAGCACCGAAAGTGCCCGGCCTGCGAGGGGATAGGGTGGCTCGGCGGAGGAGTCCTTCATGGCTTCAGCATGAGGGAGCAGGGGGGGGCTGGTCAATGAGACGCTACCTCCTCATCGCTCCGATCCAGCAGTTCCAGTAACGCCTGTTCGACCGCGGTCACCGGGATCGCTGACATGCAGAAGGAGTGATCGCAATCGCGCAGTTGGCAAGGAGAGCAGGGGATGGCACTGCGCAGGACGCGAGTCCAGGGCTGTCGTGGGGCGTAGATGCTGGGGTCCTTGGGACCGTACAGACCGATGGAAGGGATGCGGCGAATCGCGGCGAGGTGGAGGATTCCGGTGTCTGCTGCGACCACACCCTGGCAGCGTCCGATCAGTGCCGCCATCGCAGTCAGATCTCTGGTCTCGGGAGCGGCGTGTACGCAGGCTCCCGCTCCCGCGACGATGGCGTCTCTCCCTGTCCGATCTGCTTCGCCGCCGGAGATCCAGATGCGGTGACCGCGGTGAGCCAGGGATCGCGCCAGTTCCATCCAGCGCGCTGTTGGCCACTCCTTGAAACGGCCGAAGGCGCTGACGAAGGGATGCAGCAGGATCGGAGCCTCGCCATCTTCCAGTGTCTCGATGAGAGTCTCGTCGAGAGCATCGTCGACCTCCCCGATCTGACCCGACGGCGTCGCTCCATCCCAGCCGAGAGCCCTCACCACCGAGAGGGCGCGGTCGCTTCGATGGACTCGCCCGGCAGCTTCGGGCGGGTGATACCCTCGCCACCAGCGTGGCAATTCACCACCGTCCTGCGGATGAATTCCGATGACGCGATCGGCTCGAGCCAGCAACCGAACCAGTGCCGATCGAAAATTGGACTGCCAGTCGATCAGCAGGTCGTAGTGTTGCTCACGCAACTCCCGGGTGAATCGGGCGAACATCGGCCAGGCATGGGCACGCTGATCTGGCTGCTTCCAGCTCCTTTTTAATTCGCTCCTGGGCAGGCTCAAGACCCTGTTCAGTGACGGATGGCCCAGTAGCAGGCCGCTCGACAGGGACTCGGTCACGGCGTCGATCCGGGCTTCAGGAAATTGCTCGGAGAGTGCCTCCAGGGCGGGCAGAACCTGAATCAGATCACCGACGGCGGACAGCCGCACGATGAGGATCGAGCGTGGGAACAGGGGTTCGCTGGGCAGTGGTCTCACGTGGGGTAGAATGATCTCCCCGGGGCTTCGAGGGAAGCCCTGTTCGCAGCTCGAGGGGGGATTCCCCTGGAAGTGAGCCCGATGAGCGTTCTTCTCGGAATTGAATTACAGGGATCGACCGTCTCCTTGCTGGCGGTGGATCGCAAAGGCACTGTCCTGGCACAGGTACAAGAGCCGGTCAGTGTTCCTTTTCAGCAGTGGTGGGGGATTCATCCCGATGAGCGGGTGAGATCGGTCAGGGCACTGCTGCAACACGCTTTGCAGGAGGGGCTGATCCGCCCGGCGGCGGTGGCGGCCATCGGCATCTCCTGTGAGTCTTCGCTGGTGCTGGTCGATGCGGAGATGGAGCCGATTCCGCCGCGCGCTCTCAACTGGCAAGAACTGGATCCCGTCGCAACGCTTCCTCGGCAGGTCCTCCGCTCGACCCTGGCCAGTTATCCGAGCATCTTACGCGGCCTCCATTGCGTCTTTGATCTGCAGGACTGGCTGCGCTACCGCTGGACCGGAGCAGTGGCCACCACCACCGCCTTCGCCTGGAATAGCGGACTGTCCAGTTCGCGTAGTCCAGGCCAGCGCTGGGATGCAGAAGAACTGCAGCAACTGGGACTCGAGTCGGGACAGGTTCCTCCGCTGATGCCTGGACCCCATAAAATCGGAACCCTTGCCGAAGAATTGGTACGAGAGACGGGATTGCCGAGAGGCACCTGGTTTTGTGGGGGTTCCACACCACAAGCCGCACGGCTTTGGCTCGCTGCAGAACCTCGCCCGGGCCAGGGAATCGTCCTGCTTGAGCCCGATGGGGCGACCTTGTGGCGAGTCGGAGGAGAACCGAAATCAACAGACTCGATCGAAGATGTGATTCCGTCTCCCTACGGTGATCACTGGTATCATCGAGAAGCGGTGGAGGTTGCGGATCCCCGTCGAGGAGACACCCCGATCGCCGATGTGGTCCATGATGCTACTTCCATCGATCCCGAGCAGTCGTGGAGTGTGGATCGGCAATCGATGGTGGTCTCCGCCGATTTTGGTGCCCCGTCGAGAGCACCGGCACTGCTGGCAGGAGTCGGACTCGGCTGGTATCGCGACCTGAGGCCGCTGTGGCGCAAGCGTTGTCGATGCGGATCTCTTCAGCAATGGATCGATCAATCGATTCACGATGAGGGATCCCCAGATGTGGAGACGAGAGAGCAGACGTGAAGAGCAGCACGACCCTCAAGGACCAGCTTCCAGCCCGCTTTCGTGGAACCATGCTCGGTGCCGCCATCGGCAGCGCCCTTGGCTTTCCCCATTCTGGGTCATCCCGAACCTTCATGAGGGCTCTCGGATCCGAGGTGATCGAGGGCTATGTCCGACATCGTAACGGCTACTTCCCGGTGGGGCAGCATGGTGCCGGGGTCCAGTTGATGACACTCGCTGCGCAAGCGATGGCCACTGTCGGTTCGGTGCAACCGCAGTCGATCGTCGATCACTGGATTCCGTTGTGGCGAGAAAATCGCATCATCGAGCGTCTCCCCGATGTCGATGTGGCGATGTCTCGCTGGCTTCGTCGCGGTCCGGATGCCCGGGGCTGTGCCTGCGGACCGGGTGAGGTGGGCAGTGGATCGCTGATCTCTAGCGTATTGATCGGGCTGTGGGATCACGATGATCCCACTTCGCTGGTCGAGGACTGCGAACGCTTGATCGGTGTGACTCATGAGGACCAGGAGGTTCGAGCGGTCAGCTCGGCGCTGGCCAGCGTCATCAGTCATAATCTCACCCACAAGGATGTAGTGCTGGGAGATGTGATCGATGGAGCCACTGCCGCTGCGGCTCGTATCGACATGGCAGTGGCGGATCGAATCCAGGAGATTCCGATGTTGCTCGCCTCCTCCGAACTGGTGGCCTTTGATCAACTGGCCAGTTCTCCCGACGAGATTTCAAATGCCGATCACTCTGGAATCGAAAACCGAGCTCTACCGATCTTCCTGGTCGCTCTTCACAGCTGGTTGAGAAACCCAGCGGAACCGATGCAGGTGATCGGCTCCTGTCTCTCGGCAGGAGGAGCGGTGGAGATGACCGCAGCGGTGGGTGGGGCGCTGGCAGGCTCCTGCATCGGCGAACATCGCTTTCCTGCAGTGCTCAAGGAGGGACTGCTGGAGGGGGAAGAGATCTCTGCTGCAGCTGACCTTCTCTACCAGAGCCAGGTCCAGCAACGCAGGCGCAGGAAACTCTAGTGCAGTGGCGTCACCGCCGTGTCCTTGGTATCTTCAATCCTCTGATCGTTTTGCATATGTGATGAATCCCCAAGCGATCGACGGGAGATGAAATGTCTGGTGAGGTGAGGATGTTCGGCGAGATCGCCTTCGAGATGAGATGGATCTCGACAGCCCATCTGTACGAGGCTCTGGCGCTACAGGCTCGGGATGAAGCGCGTGGCGAGAAGCATCGATTTCTCGGACAGATTCTCATCGAGCTGGGATATATGACAGACCAGCAGGTGCTCGAGGTCCTCACGGTCCTTCACGATCGCCCCCGCCATGGCCAGCGGGAGACCTGATCCTGACCACTGAACCGATCCTGCCCTGGCCCCGTCCGCTGCTGAGCTTGCTCGAACGATGCTGGCGAGCCGGGGTGACCCTCGATCACTGGCGCCATCGCCGTAAAGAAACTGCAGGTGAGTGGCCCCTTCGACTTCCGGTTCCCGTCATCAGCATCGGCAACATCACCGTCGGAGGCACCGGCAAAACTCCTCTCACAGAATTGTTGGCTCGAACCTGGCTGGATCGAGGTGGCCATCCGGGCATCGTCAGTCGTGGTTATCGTGGCGGTGCCGATGGCAATGATGAACACCGGATGCTGCTACGAAGTTTGCCCGGGGTTCCCCATCAGCAACATCGTTGTCGTCACACCGCAGGGCTCCAGTTGCTGGCAGCCCATCCCGAGGTGGATCTACTGCTGATCGATGATGGATTTCAACATCGACGCCTTCATCGAGATCTCGACCTGGTACTGCTCGATGGACGCAGTCCGCTGGCGGGAGGCTACTGCTTGCCACGGGGGCGCTTGCGAGAGCCCTGGAGTCAGCTGGCTCGTGCCGATCACCTGATCCTGACTCGTGTCGAGCGTTGTCGTGATGGGGAACTGGCGAACACCATCGGTTTTTTACGGCAGTGGTTCCCATCGATACCTCGATCGTTGGCGACCACCGAGGTGGGAGAGGTGAGATCACTCGGCTCAGCGGCGATTCCCGCTGCCGGATCCAGGGTGTTTGGATTTTGCGGTATCGGAGACCCCGATTCCTTTCGACAGACACTCACCGATCACGGCTGGAACCTGGTCGGGCTGGAGCCGTTTCGAGATCACCACCGCTACCAGATGGCTGACTTTCGACGCATCGATCGTCAAGCCGGGGAACGGGGGGCCGAGGCGCTGGTCTGCACTGCCAAGGATGCGGTCAAGATCGAGCTGCTGCTCGCTGCTGGAATGAGTTCCCCATTGCCGATCCTGGTCCAGGAAGTGACCACGGCAGTCGATCTGGAGCCGATCTTCGCCCAAATTGGTGGATGAGAGGGTGGCGGGAGGCGTGAAACTGCGGCCCCTTCCTGCTAGCATCCGCAAAAGACCCCGTTGAACAGGAGATCTCTTGGTACCGGACTCTCGTTGGCAGCCGCTCGATCTCGGAGATGTGAAACCGATCCCCATCGGTCAGCGCAGGAATATTGTCCACCGAGATCAGTTTCGCGAACTGTGCGACCCGCAGGGAACCATCGAACAGTTGATCGATTCCTTGCCGGACATCCTGGCTGGCGGTGAACTGCGTGCTGCAGCGGCTGCGGTGGCTCGATCTGTTGCTGGAGGAGCTCCGGTGATTGCCGCCCTCGGTGGCCATGTGGTCAAGGTGGGAATGGGTCCACTGATCATCGATCTGATGGAGAAGGGTGTGATCTCTGCCATCGCGATGAACGGGGCGACCGCGATTCACGATCTGGAACTGGCTCTGATCGGCCAGACATCTGAAGATGTCGAGTCCAATGTCGCCGATGGTACCTTCGGCATGGCGAGAGAAACTGCCGATGCCTTTCGACAGGCGAGTTTGGCTGGCGCCGATGAAGTGGGGCTGGGAGCGGCTCTGGGAGACTGGATCGAATCGCAGAGCGCGCCCCATGCCGAGCTCTCGATGTTGCTCAGAGCTCGGCAACTGCGGATCCCGGCGACGGTTCATGTCGCCATCGGAACCGACATCGTGCACATGCATCCGGGTGTTGCGGGAGCAGATATGGGAGCGGCGACCGCCATCGATTTTCGGTTGCTAGCAGCGGTGGTCAGTGACCTCGAGAATGGTTGCTGGCTCAACATCGGCTCTGCGGTGGTGATGCCAGAGGTCTTTCTCAAGGTGGTCAACATCGCTCGTAACCTGGGGAAACCGCTGAATGGAGTGACCGCCATCAACTTCGACATGATCTCGCACTATCGCACCAGTCGAAACGTTTTGCAGCGTCCGGTCGAGAGAGGGATCTCATTGACCGGCCATCACGAGATCAACTTGCCATTATTCCGGGTTGCCGTGCTGCAACGGATGGCAGCGGAAGATCGAGGAGCCAGTGATGATTCCTGAACTGAATACCCTGGGGGAGGCGCGCATCCTGGTGGTCGGTGACCTGATGCTCGACGAGTACTTCTACGGCGATATCGAGCGCATCTCGCCGGAGGCTCCGGTTCCGGTGGTACAGGGGCGTCACCACGAGATGCGAGTCGGAGGGGCAGGGAGCGTGGTGACCAACCTGGCCGCCCTCGGTTTCGAGCCGATCGTCGTTGGGCTGGTCGGAGATGACGATGGCGGGCGGTTCATCCGCCAGGCACTCGAGGAGACGGGAGCCCGCACCGAGGGAGTGATCGTCTGTGAGAGCCGACCGACGATTCGCAAGACTCGGATCCTGGCCGGAGTCCAGCACGCTGGCAGAGCTCAGCAGCAGGTACTGCGCCTCGACCAGGAGGAGAAGAGCCCCATCGAGATTGGCCAGCAGACGCTGTTGATCGAGGCCATCCATCACGCTCTTGAGCAAGATCCTGCAGCGGTGCTGATCTCTGACTACGAGAAGGGACTGCTCGAGAAATCACTGCTCGAGGCGCTGGTCGAGGGGGCTCAGCGACGATCGATTCCGGTGCTGGTCGACCCCGGCCGATCGGGACGCTGGAGTGGTTATCGTGGGGCGACGCTGATCTGTCCCAATCGATACGAGGCCAGTAGCGCGACCGGGATCGACCTCGACACTGAAGTAAAGGAGCAGTTGAAGGCGGGACAGGCGCTGGTCGAGGATCTCGAACTGGAGCACTGTATTTTGACCCTGGATCGAGACGGGATCACCCGTGTCTCCGCCAGCGGAGACTCGCGGCGCCATCCGACCCGGGTTCAGGGGGTCACGGATGTGGCGGGTGCCGGAGACATGGTCCTGAGTCTGCTGGGAGCCGCACTGGCCTCCGGCTGGAACATCGATGATGCCTGTCAACTGGCCAATCTCGGGGCCGGAATCGAGGTCCAGAAGGTCGGGGTGCAGCCGGTCGAACGGTGGGAACTGGACGCAGCCAGGAGTGCCTGGATGGGGATCGTCCCCATCGCACTGCGCTCGTCGCAGCAGATGGAGGAACTGGTCCAGCAAGCGAAGGCCAGTGGCCAGACGGTGGTCTTCACCAATGGCTGCTTCGATCTGCTCCATGCCGGTCATCTCCAGCTGCTCGAAGCGGCGCGGGCCTTTGGCGATCTGCTGGTGGTTGGAATCAACTCGGATGCGTCGGTGACCCGCCTCAAGGGCCCCGATCGACCGATTCTGCCCGCCACCGAGCGCGCTCGCTTGCTCGGGGCACTCTCCTGTGTCGATCATGTGGTGGTGTTTGATGAGGACACCCCGAAAGCACTGATCGGTGCTCTGATCCCCGATGTGCTGGTCAAGGGTGCCGATTACAGCGTCGAGGAGGTGGTGGGTAAGGACGTGGTGGAGGCGGCGGGAGGCCGGGTCGAGCGGATCACCTTGGTCCAGGGGGCTTCGACCACCGGTCTCATCGAACGAATTCGAAGTGGTACTCGAACTTGCCCCCCGACGCCGGAAGGCTAGGATGCACCTTCCATGCCGTGGGCATGGGCCCGTCTGAGCCGGAGAGCCCATTCCGGACCTCACATCGTGAGGTGAATCCATCGGACGATTTCAATATCCGGAGTCCGGTTCCCCGGACTTACACGATCAGGCCTGGAGCAATGCATGACCGATGATACGAAGGAGGGCACCGCCGACAGGCCCTCCAGCGAAGCAGCCATGTTTGGCCGCATCGCGCTCAAGAATCAACTGGTGGGGGAAGCCGATCTGCGACGGGTGATGTCGAGCCTCACCAGGGGATCGGATCTGGGAAAGGCGCTGGTGGCAGAGGGTTTGATCTCTGCCAAGCATGCCGAGGCGATCTCGCAAAAAGTTTCCCAGCGCCTCGAGGGCCAGTCGACAGCGGCTAGCGCGGGTGACGCCGGGAGTCAGGCGGGGACCACTGCTCGAGCAGGAGTGATCTCGGTCGACGATGTGCAGCGGATGGACTTCACCTCGATGGTCGGCAAGCCGTTGATTGAATATCTGCGCAAGGCGCGAGAGCTGGGTTGTTCCGACTTTCATTTCCAGGTCGATTCAGCACCTCTGGTTCGTCTTCACGGACACCTCATCCGCTGGAAGCATCCAGTACTGTCCGCCGAGGATACTGCCAGAACCATCGAGGAAATGCTCGATGAGAAGCAGTGGATAGATTTGCAACAAGAACAGGATCTGGACTACTGCCTCGACGATGGAGACAGGGGGCGCTATCGCACCAACTGCTTCAAGCAGCGCAAGGGTTTCGAGGCGGTGTTTCGGATCATCCCGACCAAGGTGCCATCCCTTGAGGATCTGCACCTGCCGGAGGTGCTTTCCCAGTTCACCCAGTACAACCAGGGCATCGTCCTGGTCACCGGGCCAGCCGGTTGCGGGAAGTCTGCAACGCTGGCGGCGATCGTCGAGCGGATCAACCAGCAGCGCCATGACCACATCGTGACGGTTGAGGATCCCATCGAATACATCTTCACCCCCGCAGGATGCAATATCAATCAGCGCCATGTGCACCATCATACAGAGAGCAACTACAGCGCCTTGCGATCGGCGATGAGGGCCGATCCTGATGTCATCATGGTGGGCGAGATGCGCGACGTGGAGACGATCTCGATGGCCATCACCGCCGCAGAAACGGGGCACCTGGTTCTGGCCACACTTCACACGACCAATGCCATTCGATCGATCGATCGCCTGATCGATGTGTTTCCGCCTCGAGAGCAGGAGCAGGTCCGAGCGATGGTGTCCGAGTCGATGCGAGGGGTCATCTCGCAGCAGTTGTTGCCGCGAAAAGATGGCACCGGCGTTGAGCCGGCGCTGGAGATCATGTTCACCACTCCGGCGGTCGGAAATCTGATTCGGGAGGGCAAGACATACCAGCTGGCGTCGGTGCTCCAGACCGGTCGTAAACAGGGAATGATCACGATGGATGACTCGATTCGCAACTTGCTCCGTAAGGGAATTGTGACCCTGGAGACCGCTCGATTCCACGCGGAGGACCCCTCCGCCATGCAGGGTTAGGAAAATATCGATGTCTGTTGAAGCACTCGAAAAACTACTCTGCAAGATTCTAGAAGTCGAGGGGTCTGATCTTCATATCAGTGCCGGAATGCCTCCCAAGATCCGCATTCATGGACACCTCAGGCCGATCAGCAAGGAACCTCTCACCAATCAACAGGTCGAGGATCTGCTGCTCCCCTCCCTCGATGAGAAGCGCAGCGCGATCTTTGCCGAGAAGAATGATCTCGATTGGGCCTACGCCATTCCTGGAGTGGCACGCTTCCGCTGTAGCTTCTTCAGGCAGCAACACGGGATGTCCGGGGTATTCCGGATCATTCCCGAGGAGATCAAGACGGTTCAGGAACTGGGGGTGCCCTCTCATATCGAAGATTTCTGTAAACTACGTAATGGTTTGATCCTCTGCACGGGTCCGACAGGAAGTGGAAAATCGACGACCCTTGCGGCGTTGATCGACTACATCAACAGCAATCAGTCGAGGCACATCGTGACCATCGAGGAGCCGATCGAGTTCGTGCATCAGAACAAGAGCTGTCAGATCACCCAGCGCGAGGTGGGAATCGATACGGAGTCCTTCGCTCGGGCGTTGCGGTCGGTCAGTCGCCAGGATCCGGACGTGATCCTGGTCGGTGAACTTCGAGATCTGGAGACGATCAGTCTTGCCATCACCGCCGCAGAGATGGGGTACCTGGTATTTGCTACCCTCCATACCAATAGTGCTGCCAAGACGGTCGACCGGATCATCGATGTGTTTCCTGAAGATCAGCAAAACCAGGTGCGCACGATGCTCTCTTCATCGCTCAAGGGAATCATCGCCCAGTTACTGATCCCGAGGCAGGATGGCAAGGGTCGTGTGGCGGTCAATGAGTTGCTCTTCCATGATGGATCCTTGCCCAACATCATCCGTGAGGGTGCGGTGCACAAGATCGTCTCGCTCATCGAGGGTGGACGAGGTAAGGGGATGCAATTGATGGACGATTCCATCATGGTCGCATTGAAGAAGGGTGACATCAGTCCAGAACATGCGTACCGATGGGCCAGCGAGAAGAAGAAATTTCAGCACTTCCTGAAGGGTTGATCGGTTGTCTGACCCCGAACGGCTACTGATCCGGTTGCCGACCTGGGTCGGAGATGCGGTGATGGCTACCCCTGCCCTTCGGGCGGTGAGAAGAGACCTTCCTCACACCCGCATCGCGCTGATGGGAGGGGCGCATCTCGAACCCTTGCTCGCCGATGCGGACCTTTTCGATGACTGGATCGCGACCGCTTCAGGTTCGGGCAAGGTCGCTGCCAACATCGCTGCGATCCACAACTTTGGCGCCGATGTGGCACTGCTTCTTCCACATTCCTTTCGAACTGCCTGGGAAATCTGGCGTGCATCGGTTCCACGGCGCATTGGCCTGAGGGGGCAACTCCGGGGCTGGTTGCTGACCGATCCGCTTCGCCGACACCGCCTTCCGCCGGGGCGGCGCGCCATCCCCATGCATCACGAGTATCTGGAAGTGGTGGCCTCGCTGGGAGCTTCTGGCGACGGAATCGGTTCGAGACTCGGGGTTGGCGAGGAAGTGGTCGTTGCTGCGACCCGGCGCCTCGATGCTCTCTCCATCGGTTGCGATCGCGATTGGATCGGATTCCACCCGGGAGCGGCCTTTGGCCCCTCCAAGATCTGGCCCCTCGATCGAATGGCGCGGGTCGCTCGCACCTTGAGGGATGAAGACGGCTGCGGAATCGTCATCACCTGTGGTCCGGGAGAGGAGCCCTTGGCCCGGCAATTGAGAGACCTGGTGGGGGGGGAGGTGGTCGATCTTTCCGAAGATCTGTGGCCGCTCGACCAGCTCAAGGTCTTGATGGGGAGATTGGCACTACTGGTGACTGGCGATACTGGTCCTCGGCATATCGCTGCCGGGATGGGTACCCCGCAAGTGGTCCTGATGGGCCCCACCAGTCCCGATTACACCGACGCTTACCTGGAAACGACCCGCGTGATCCGGCGCGAAGATGTCGATTGCAGTCCCTGTCAACAAAAGGTCTGCCCACTGGGACATCACCAGTGCATGACCTTCATCGAACCGGAGGCGGTGATCGAAGAGGTGCGTCGCTGGCTGGCACGGGCGGCCGATTCGGCAGAGGGAGCGGAGCGAGCGTGACCGATCACGCTGGTGAATCGCGGTCATGCGGAACGCGGTCTTGCGGAACGCGGTCTTGCGGAACGCAGTCTTGCGGATTGCAGTGGTGAGAGGCTCGGACTGCTCGTTTATTGAGCCGAGACCTGTTCCACGATCTGATCGCAGGCTGAGGTCATCACGCTTCCCAGCGCTCCATCGGGATGAGTTTTCATCATCGGAGTGCCACCGTCTCCGCTGAGAGCGATGCTCGGTTCGAGGGGGATCTTGCCGAGGAATGGAACCTGGTAGCGCTTTGCGGCAGCTTCACCACCGCCGCCACGAAAGATCTCGGTGATCTGGCCGCAGGAGGCGCACTCGAAGCCACTCATGTTCTCGATCACACCGAGGATTGGAACGCTGGTTCTCTGGAACATCTGGATGCCGCGCTGAACATCGAGAAGTGCGACATCCTGGGGAGTGGTGACGATCACTCCGCCGGTCAGGACGATCGACTGCACCAGGGTTAACTGCGCATCTCCGGTTCCGGGAGGCAAGTCCAGTATCAGATAATCGAGTTGACCCCATTCGACCTGGAACAGGAACTGACGCAGCAGTCCGGTGACCATCGGGCCACGCCAGATCACCGGAGAGTCATCTTCGAGCAGGTAGCCGATCGACATCGTCTTGATACCATGCACCTCGATGGGAAGGATGGTGTCCTTTTCGGTCGCTCTCGGCTTCTGATCTTCGGTGCCGAGCATCTTGGGGGTCGAGGGACCGTAGACATCGGCGTCGAGCAAGCCAGTTTTCAGTCCGCGTGCCGCCAAGGCGAGCGCCAGATTGACCGCTACCGTTGACTTGCCGACCCCGCCCTTGCCGCTGGCCACTGCGATCACATTTTGTACTCCTGGGATGTCCTTGGCACCGACAGCGGAGCCTTCCACCCCTGGAGCTCCCGCTGCGGGATCCGCAGTCGGGGCGGGAGTCTCGGATCGATGGAGCAGCGTCACCTTTTCGACCCCTTCGATGGTTCGTACGCGGTCCTCGATCTGTTCCGAGATCGATCCCTGCTGGGTCGTAAGACCGGCCGGAAATTGCACCACGACCGTGACTTCTCCTTCGTGAACGATGACTCGCTGGATTACCCCGGACTTGACGATGCTGCTTGGAGTTCCTGGCAGGGGAATCTCAGAGAGGACCTGATTGACGGCTGCTACTATCACGCTTTTATCAGATGGCATCTGGAATCTCTCTCAAGTGACGAAGGACTAGAAATGACCGGTTCCTCAATTGACATGGAACTCTATTCCGGTAAATCGTATCCAGTGAGTCGTCGTTCGGCAATCAACACCGTATCCCATACCTGTCGCAACCCTCTTTTCGTGCCACAGTGGTCGCCTGAATCGAGCGCTCAAGGATCCACAGTTCAGCCTATGCTATGATGTGTTTTCGAGGGGAATTTGACCGAATTCAGTTGGATTCGGCTCCCGTCTGGGAAGGTCAGCGATGAGTCAGTTTCTGTTCCTGGATATCGGGCAACTCGAGAGTCGACTCCACCATGATGGTGGCCTTCTGCTGGTCCATTTCGGCTCACCGCTCGTCTCTTCCTGTGGATTCACCCAGAGAAGTCTGGCACTGATCGCACCGGAGTTCTCGGGCCAGATGCAGTTCTGCACCATCGATGTACCGTTGCAGGAGGTCCAGAATCTGCGCCAGTATTCGATCCGAGTCGTGCCCACCCTGGTGCTCTTCGACGGCGAGCGAGAAGTGGAGCGCCTCGACCGGATCTTGCTTCCGGCGGAACTGAGGCTATTCCTGCGAGATGTCGTGGGGTATTACGGAGTTCCTCAACCGGCTCCGCGAAATGAAGATCCGGGCCTCTCTTCCTGAGTCCGCCGCCGATCTTCGAGAGCCCAGAACCTCGTATTCCTCAGCCTCGTATTCCTTGCCTCGTATTCCTCGCCTCGTATTCCTCGCCTCGTATTCCTCGCCTCGTATTCCTCGCCTCTTGCTCCTCAGCGTCATGCTTCTCAGCGTCATGCTTCTCAGCGTCATGGCCGACAACCTGTCCCAGTTCTTCTATTCTCCGTGCCCTCGAGAATGAGGTCGAGAATGAGGTCGAGAATGAGGTCTGCAGCGCGAGTTACGTCCACCGACGCGGCTCTGGCTGCCTTTCCTTTCCACCGTGGGAGCCACTTCATCGACTGCGCCTGAGACGGTTTGCGCCGCATCTTGAAGATTGTCGGAACCGATGGCGAATCGGCGGCGTTGATATGGATGTGCAGAGAGTAGGTCTTTAGTACAAATCGATCTGCTGGCTCCGAGCTCGCTGCGACGATTCCAGGCACGCTGGTACGTCGACAGCGGCTCGCACATCTGTCGACTCACAGATCGGAGCAGGTCCTCGAAGTCGCCTGACTGCCTGACTTCCGGCCTGACTGAGTGAGTTGACATTGAGTTTGAATAGAGGTACATTGACTACTTGAGTCCCACCTTTCAGAGCCCATGAGGCGCGGCTGGTATCCTCTACCAGCAGCGCCTCTTTTTTTATTTTGTTTTAGTGGTGACGACTTCCCGACCAGAATCCTCTGCATCGATCGATACGAGTTCCCCGGTTTACTTTTGTAAGACCAGATCGGGAACGTCTCCGCTCGAACGAATTGGCGGCCGCTCGATCGAAAGGTCGAACTCGGTTAGCGGGGATCCGCTTCCGCGCGGCAGCGCTTCAGATGTTCGTCGAGGGCGCCAAACTGCGAGGACAGATCATGAACCTCCGAGAGATGAGGACTCTTGAAGAAAAGTCCACAGTGCTGCTGTAGGCCACTATCTCCTCGTTGGCGAGCCCATTCCAGTAGGCGGCACAGATCCAGAACCAGCGGAGCCGCCAGCACCGCATCGCATCCTTGCCAGGTGAACTGCATCGTCATCCGGTGCCCGAGAAAGCCCTCGAAGTGAATCAGATCCCAGGCGGTCTTGTTGTCTCCCAGACTCGGGACGTAATCGATGGTGACCTGACTGTGAACATCTTTACCGAGGATCTTCTCGATCAACTCCCCTTTGGATTCGATTTTGGTCTGACGATTTTCGCTGCAGGAGAGGACTTCCCCATCTCGATCTCCCAGCATGTTGTATCCCTGCCACGAGAGAACCTTCAGTGCGCGCTGGAAAAACATGGGCGCCAGAGCGGACTTGACCAGCGTCTCACCAGTCTTCCCATCGCTACCCGCGAAGGGACAGCCCTTCTTTTCGAGCAACTCACAGGTGGCCGGCAGCAGTGCTGCGGGAGAGGGAGTGAAGTTGACGAAGGAAGCTCCGACCTGCGCCGCAGCGATGGCATACAGGGTGCTCGATCGAAACGCTTCGGTGGTCCCCTGTGCCAGTTGATGCAGCAACTCATCTGCGGAACCGTGCGATGGATGGGGGGGTAGCGCCGCTTCCGTCGACGAGAGGTTGACCACAACCACTCCCGAGAGATCATTTTCTTCGCGGAAGTCTCTGAGGTCCTGTTCGATTTTCACGACCGCCTGTGCCGGATCCTGCTCGATGCAATCGGGCTGGATTCCTTCGAGTGACAGGATCGCTTCTCCGGCATTGAAGAGGATTCCCGGTCGAATGCGACCGTCGACCTGTTCCAGTGTCGGCGCAATCTGCGCGATCAAATCCTGGCGAAGACTGCCGCTATCCGCGCAGATCGACCGCGCAGAATCGAGTAGTGATCCCTGGCGTACCTCGTGTCCTCCGATGATCAGGTCGTCGAGCGAGGGAAGTGGGCACCGTTCGAACATGGGAGTTTCGGTGAGAAGTCCGACACGATCTTCGAAGCCGTACTGGATGGCTGCGAGTCCTGCGATGACGGTGGTCGAGACACCACCTCGTGCTCCAACGAGCCATAGTCCGGTGCGGGACAACTGGTGATCCTTCCCAAGAAAACGGGCCGGTCGCCCGGAAGGCGAACGGCCCGATCTTCCGACCTGGCTCAGAAATTAGCGACGACGCAATTTTCTACGCGAATCCTTCACGTCCTGTTTGCGGTCCTTCTTGCGCATCAGCTTCTCGAATTCACGCTGTTTGCGACGTTTCGCCTCGGATGGCTTCTCGTAGAAGCTGCGCTTCTTGATCTCCTTGAGGAGACCTTCCTTGGCGACGGTACGCTTGAATCGTTGCAGCAGTTTTTCTGGGGTTTCCCCGCTTCGCAGAGTGACGCGAATCAAACCGGCTCACTTTCTCTAGGGCCAATAGGCCACTTTCATTCATCTTCGCCAGACCGATTCGAAATCGGATCTGGAAGTCCCTGACCGGACCACCCTCGGGAATCGCTTCGGGTCTTTCCTTCAGGAACCGTGAAGTGTAGGGGATCGGTGGAGATCTGACAAGGGAAGCGGAATGGACTGATCGGATTCGACTGGAGGCTGGACTCAGCCATCCTGGCCGTGCAGGATCGCCATGGCAGGGGGAGAGGAGCCCATCCGGTGCATCAGGGACCAAACCAACCGTTGGCGCGGGCCGACCGCCTTTCCCGGAGTTGTGGGATGGCGTTGCTGGGGGGCCTCTTGGTGCCTCTCTCCTTCGAGCCGTGGGGGCTAGCGAGCCTCTTGCCCATCTCCATCTGGCTGCTGGCGAGGTCTCTCGAGCAGCGAGACTGGCGCACAGGCCTGCGGATCGGCTGGATCTTCGGGCTGGCGGTGGAGGGGCTTTCCACGCCATGGCTCGGCAACGCGGTGCAAAAATACCTGGGCATCTTCGTCATCGGGGATCCCGATTCGCTGCTGGCGCTGCTGGCAGGGGTCGGCGCCTTTCTGTTGTGGTGGCCCCTCGCTGCGCTCGGTTGGGGTCTGGTCGGAGCCACTATCGCAGCGGGACCGGCCCGAGGTGCCGGTCGCTGGCTGCTGGCTGGTCTCGCCATCGTGGTGCTGGAATCGTGGTGGCCACGGGTCTTCCCCTGGTCGCTGGGCAGTGCGCTGGCGACTCCAGACCGAACACTGGGTTGGTGGTGCCTGAGTACCTTCGGAGTCGAGGGGCTCTCGCTGCTGCTGGTTCTGTCCGGTTTCATCGCAGCATCCGCCGGCCCCTCCTTTCCCCGCCACTGGCGGCATAGTTGGCGCTGGCTGGCGGCACTGCTGTGGATCGCGGTCCCGCTGCTCCCCGGCTCCACAGCGGCTGAGATTTCACCGCAGGGGGTGCCCGCAGAAGATTCACAGGTGATCTCCATCGTGCAGCCGGCGATTTCCCTGGAAACCCGCCACCGAGGAGACGATGCGGTTCGGGCTCAGCAGTTGGCGACGATTCGACAGTGGATCGAGCGGGGATCGGATGGCGATGGGCGAACTGCCGATCTGGTCATCTTGCCGGAAGCGATCTTACCTGGAGTGTGGCGAGAATCTTGGTTGACCGAGTGGCTCGATCCGTGGCTCACAGCGCCGCTGGTGGTCGGTTTTACCCGGGCTCATCCACAGGGCTATGCCAACTCTGTCGGCTTCTATCCCGCCGATGGAAAGGGTGAATCGCCGGCGGGTGAAGCGAGGATTCGAGGGGCGGGGATGGCGCAACTGGCAGATAAGAAGGTGCTGGTACCGTTCGGAGAGAGGATTCCACTGGGCGGACTGATCTCGGCGCTGGGCATCGATCTTCCGCTGGTCGACCTGATTCCTGCGAGCCAGCAAACCGTCTTCCGCCACGCGGTTCTCGAAGCACCGCTGGGAGTCTCCATCTGCTACGAAGGGATCCTCGCCGAGCCGATCTTCGAGACCATCGAGGGAGGGGCACGTTGGCACGTCAATCTGACCGAGGATCTGTGGTACGGCGACTGGATCGAACCGGCGCAACACCTCCAGTTGCAGCGATCGCGTGCCATCGAGAGCCAACTGCTGTGGATGCGAAGCGCCAATGCGGGGATCAGTGCCATCATCGATCCCACCCCGGCGGGGCTGCACGGTGTCACGGCGATTCGCCGCTGGTCCGATGGACGCTGGTCGCCATGGCTTCCGACCGATGATGGAGAGCCGCTCGAACTGGCGATGGGACAGCCCTCCATCTTGCAGGCGCGTATCGAACACTGGCCTGTTCCGTCCAACCCCCGCTGGAGGAGAGTGCTGCGCTGGGGATCTCTCCCCTGTGCTCTGCTGTGGCTGGCCCTCCTGTGGTTCCGCAAAAAAAACGGATAGTGTCCGTCTGAGGACTCGATCTCGGCTTGACTAGCAGAAACAATGCCGTAACATCGAATATTAGAGAAATTGCTCTAGGTCACTTGTTCGCATGGACTTGTGTAGTGTCATTGTGCTCATACTGAGCGCTACTCCCGTTCTAGCAAAATGGTGGCCGAAAAAGGGTCTGTATCGGGTCTGTAAAGGGGAAGAGGGTCTTCTCCAGCACTCGATCTGGGCTGGGACCGAAGACCAGCGTGAAGGGAAAGCAGCGGATGAGACTCAACACCGGCCTTTTCCAGCAACAAACCCAGAAACAGATCCTCTCTCCCCAGATGATCCAGTCGATGGAGATTCTGGTACTCAACCAGCAACAACTGGAAGAGCGCATCTCGGATGAATTGGAGGAGAATGTCACCCTCGAGCGGGAGGAATCGGCTGCCGAAGGTTCAGCCAGTGAGGCGATCGGCCTCGACCGGGAGAGTGAATTCACCGAGACATCCGCAGAAGATCTTGCGGGCCAGCAGGAGTTGACCGAGTTGACTGAGCGCTATGAGCAGTTGCGAGAGCTCCAGCAATCGGACTTCTGGTCCGAATCTTCTCCGATGCAGAAATCGTCGGGGGTCGATGACGAGGACTCCTTCGAACTGATCGAGAATACCGAAGGGCGACCACAGTCGCTTCCGCAGTTTCTGGTCGATCAATTGAGTCTGAAAAGTCGTATCGATCTGCGACAGAGGGGGCTCTGTGAGGAGATCATCTACAACCTCGATGATCGAGGCTGGTTGATCCATTCGATCGAAGAGATTCACAATGCATTGGTCTCTGGAATCGAACTGCCGGGAAGCGATCCGCGACTGGCGGGGAAATCCCCAGCCTTCGAGGAGGTCCTCGCTGCACTGGAGCAGGTGCAGCAACTCGATCCTGTCGGCGTTGGAGCGCGTGATCTGATCGATTGCCTCTGCCTCCAGTTACATCGTGATCCCGGTGAAAACCAGCTGGAAGAACAGATGGTGCGGCATCATCTCGATGATCTGGCGCGCAATCGATTACCCCACATTGTACGGGCCACCGGGCATTCCCTCGAAGAGGTCAAGGTGGCAGTGGATGTGATTCGATCGCTGGAACCGATCCCGGGCAGGCACTTTCGCCAGGAGCCCAATGCACGAGTGGTCCCGGATGTGATCATCACCGAGGATGAAAAGGGCCAGTTCAAAGTTGAGGTCAATTCCTCTTCGGTTCCGCGTCTGAAGATTTCTCCACATTATCATGAGTTGCTGAAGTCCTCTCGCAAGGATCCGGAACTACGCAAGTACCTGAAGAAGCGGATCGAGAATGCCGAGTGGTTGATGGGAGCGGTGCAACAGCGCAGCTCGACTCTTCAGCGAGTTGCTGAAGAGGTGGTCCAGCGGCAAGAACAGTACTTCCGTGAAGGAGATCGGCACCTGAAACCGCTACGGATGCAGGATGTTGCGGACACCGTAGGGGTCAATGTTTCGACGGTGAGCCGGGCGATCTCGGGCAAGTGGTTCCAGGCTCCCGGGATGATTCGAGAACTGAGAAGCCTCTTCACCAGCGGCACGGTACGAGACGATGGTTCTCAGGAGTCTCGCGGTGGGGTGATCGCCCGCATCCAGGACATGGTCAAGGGTGAGGATTCTCGCAAACCACTCAGCGATGCCCAGATCGTCAAGGAACTCGCCGAGAAGGGGGTACGGATCTCTCGACGAACCGTCACCAAGTACCGTGAGGCGGAGGGGATCCCCTCGTCACGGGAGCGTCGGCAGTACTAGTTCCCTCGCGAATCCCACCCAAAAATCCCCCGGTTCTGCTCCAGGCAATCGATTGCTCGGGACGATTTCCTGTTATCCTGCCCACTTCCGACAATGTCACTAGTGGCCCCCGCAGGAGTTGATCAGCACCGATGATCGAGGTTGAAAATCTCTCTAGAAGTTACGGTAGCCGCAAGGCCCTGGATTCCATCAGTTTCCAGGTCCCGTCCGGCTCGGTGACCGGTTTCCTGGGACCCAATGGTGCGGGAAAAACCACCACCCTGCGGGTGCTGACCAGCTGGCTCTTGCCCGACCCGGGAACCGAGAAGGTGATGGTTTGCGGGGTCGATCTACTGCGAGAACCACGACTCGCTTGCCGCAAGGTCGGGGCATTACTCGAGCAATTACCCTTGCCCGGTGAGTTGCGAGTTTGCGAGTTCCTCCACTCGAGAGCGCGCCTCAAGGGAATCTCCGGGTCGCAGATTTCAGCCGAGATCCAGCGAGTTCTGGAAGACGTCGATGCTGTGGATGCGAGTCGCCGCGGCATCGGAACCCTGTCGCAGGGGTATCGTCAGCGGATCGGCCTGGCCGATGCACTGCTGGGAGATCCACCGGTGTTGCTGCTCGACGAGCCGACTCGTGGCCTCGATCCAAGGCAAGTAGCGCTGTTTCGAGAACTGGTCGATCGCCTTCGTCATCAGCACACCATCATCCTCTCCAGTCATGTGCTGGGGGAGGTGGAACAGATCTGTGATCGAGTGTGCATGATTTCCGCGGGTAAGATCTGTCTCGATGAAGATCGAGCAGCGTGGACCCGGCGTCTGGAAATATCCGGTACCACCCGGGTCGAGGTGGTCGATGGATCCGACGACGTCGCTGTGGGACTCGCAACTCTCGCTGGCGTGAGCGAGGTCGTGACCGACGGGTCGGGGTGGATCCTTCAAGGGGATCGTGATCTGCGACGGTCGATTGGAGAACTGGCGCGCCAGAAAGAATGGGTTCTCTCCGAACTGAGTACCGATCCAGCCACTCTGGAATCACTATTCCTGCAACTGACCCATCCGGGAGGGGAATCATGATGCGGGTGGCATCCCTCGCCAGGAGGGAACTACTGACCCTCTTCGTCTCGCCGGTGGCGTGGACCATCACCTTCGTGTTCCTGCTGGTGATGGGGATGACCTTTCACCTGTCGCTGTTGTCGGTCGGGGGAGATCTTCAGCAACTGGTCCCGGCGATCTACAGTGGCTATGTTTTCTGGTTCATGATGCTGATCTTCCCACCACTCATCTCGATGCGAACCCTGGCGGAAGAGCGCCGCACGGGTTCACTCGAGATGCTGGTGACTACCGGGATCGCCGATGCCACGGTGATCACCGCCAAGTGGATCTCGACCTGGATCTTCTTCATGTTCCTGTGGCTTTGCATGCTGCCGATGTGGCTTCTGCTCGATGGTGTTGGGCAGGTCGACTTCGGCGTCTTGCTGTCAGCGCATCTTGGCATCGCCCTGGTCGGAGCTGGATTCTGTGCAGCGGGGATTCTCGCCTCCTGCTTGACCTCTCACCCACTGGCCTCTGCGGGATTGGCCATGGCGATCAACCTGGTGCTGTTTCTGGTCGAGTGGCTTCGATTTCTCTACGAGCCGGGAGACTTGCAACTTCGTTGGATCGAGCACTTCAGTGCTGTGCATCACATCGGTGCAGAGATGACTCGAGGAATCGTCGATCTGAGGGTGCCGATCTGGTGGGTTTCCTTCACCATCCTGGTGCTTTTCATCGCCACCAAGGTGCTGGAGAGGAGGCGCTGGTGATCGACTTCATCCGAACACGTCGTTTCCGCACCAGGTTCCAGGTCCCGCTGCAGATCTTTCTGCTGATGTGGATCGTCTGGGCCATCAACCTCTGGTCTTTTCACGACTCCATCCGTAGCGACTGGAGCCATGAAGCTCAGATGTCGGTGACACCATCCGATCGGGCTCTGCTGGACGCTCTGCCTCGATCGGTCGATGTGGTGATTCCGGTCGATCTACCGCCCACCGCAGCGGGTCGAGTGAGAGCTCGGGTTCTGCTCCAGGCGCTACGCTGGATCGGTGAACTGAGTCGAACCGCTCCCGATGCCTTGTCGCCACCGATTCAGGTCGATGTGAATCGCCAGGCGGATCGCTGGGAGTTGCTGCGCAATGCCCGTGGCCTCGAGGCGGATGCGATCAACAAGATCCACTTCTTCTGTGGGGAGCGGCGACTGGCTCTCGATGTGGAGGAACTCGCCATCATCCGGGAGCCGACGCTGATGGAACCGGAGGCGGTGGCTCGCATCGTCGTCGATCGTGTTCGAGAAGCGGTCGAGGCGGCCTTGCGACAGGTCGCCACCGATCAGGCTACCGAGATACGCATCAGCCAGGGCAGTGGTGAACCGCCACTGAACTCCTCGCGGGGGCCGAGCCTGGTCGCGATGGTGAGGGATCTGCAACAGAGGGGGGCTCGAGTGGCGGGTCACTCCTTGGCCGTCATCGAGACCATCGATGAGGAAGCCGATCTGCTGGTGATCCTGGGTGGTGGAGTCCAGCGCTTCGATGCCTTGTCGGCTTCGGTTCGGAGAGAGGTCGAGAGATTCCTGGCGGATGGAGGCGGGGTGCTACTACTGCTTCCGGCCAGCGGAGAAACCGGTCTCGAGGAATTGATGGCTGACGTTGGAATCTCGGTGCTCCCTGGCCTCGCCGCGCAGGTCACGGCGGTGCCCAATCGAGCGGTCCAATCGTCATTTTCGGTGGTGGGAGAACGACTCGATCGGTTCCATCCGATCACGGCACCGATGATCGGTGAGAGGTTTGCCGCCCGCTGGACTCCGAGTCGCGTACTCGAGGTGACCCAGCCTGCCACCGCCTTGCTCTCGACCGGTGCTTCCGCCTGGTTGGAGCGCGACCGGATCTCTGCTCGCAGAGATGTGGAGGAACTTCCCGGACCGCAGATTCTGGCAGCGGCGGCACCGGTGGGCGAGGGCCGACTGGTGGTGGTGGGGAACTGGAACACGACGCTGTCCAACCTGTGGACCGGAGACGCGAGAAGGTTTCTGCTGGCCTGCTGCGACTGGGCTGCCGGACGCGATCTGTTGCCGGCGGGAGCGGGGAGGGAACCACTCTCTTTTCGCATCGAACTCGATGAGAGACTGCGCCGGTCCTTCTTCTGGACCTCCTTTGCGGTGTTGCCTGGCTGCGCCTTGATCGGCGGTTTGTTGGTGGCCTGGGCCCGAAGGAGGGACCGATGAACTGGCGGACCACGCTGTTACTGGCACTGATCGCCGTGGTGATCACTCCGCTGTCGTATCGAGCGGTGCGCGATGCCCGCCCCAGTTACGTGGTCGGGGATGCTCGCCCCTTCTCCTTTGCCATTCCTGCGGTGGTCTCGCTCGAGATCGCTCGAGGAGAGCAGACGATCCGCATCGAGAAGTCTGCCGTGGGCTGGGACATCACGGCTCCGGTGAGGGATCGCGGACGCTACGCTTCCATCGAGGATTTGCTCCTTCTGCTCCGCGATCTGGAGATACGCGGAGAAGGGCCGGACGATCTGAAAGAGTCGGGGCTCGAAACTCCCCACATCGTCGTCACGGTGGAGAGTCCTTCTCGTGAGTATCGCCTCGAACTGGGTTCGGATCATCCCTCGTTACCGCGAGTCCATGCTCGAGTCGGCGACCGCCCGGTGCTGATTGCAGCAGAGATCCGCGATGCTCTGCGAGATTTTGATCTCGATGAATTGAGAGACGATGCGGTCTGCGGGGCTTCGCCCGGCAGAGTCGAGCGTGTCTTGCTGGAACGTCCCGGTCAGCCATCGCTCGAACTGGTACGAGCAGGGGTGCACTGGCAACTGGTGGCTCCCTTCACCGCCGATGCGAATCCGGATGGAGTGGAGCAATGGCTCACTCGTATCGCTCAGTGGGCAGCCGTGGATTACATCGATCCCCCTTTTGAGAAACCGCTCGGGCTCGAGGCACCGAGAGCGAAACTGACGGTTCAACTGAAAGATGGCTCGGTCAAGACGGTCGAGGTCGGGGCACGGTATACCTCGAAGATCTCGCAAACCGTTGCGGTTCGCTGCTCCGGTCGTGACTCTCCGCTGGTCGCTGCGGGAGTGATGGCGCAGGAACTGATCGAGTTCGACGAGTCGCTGCTGGTCAGCCCCTACCTGGTTCGCATCGATCAACCTAGGATTCGCGCCCTGTCGCTGACGGACGGCGCTCATGGCAAGGTCGATCTCGAGGTCGATTCTGCCGGTGGGTGGAGAATGCGCTGGGGCGGGGATCGCACTGCAGTGCCAGCAGATGCGGCACTTGTGGAACGATGGAGCGAGCGGCTGCGTCAATTGAGGGTCACCGACCGCCAGCCGATCGATCGGTCCTCGCTGCAGTTGTGGGGATTCGATCGTCCACTGTTGCGAGTGGTGCTGGTGACCGAAGATGGGGATCCGGAGGAGATGATGTTTGGCGCCGAGGTGCCAGAGGGATCGGGAGTTCGCTATGCCTGGAATCTACGCCAGGAATCGGTGGCCCAGGTGAGAGTCGATGACATCGATCAACTGGTCAACGCTCCCTTCTCGTTGAGGGATCCTCGGGTCACCTCGATGCCAGTTGGAGAGTTACTGCGCTTTCGCATCACCACCGCTGCCGGGGAAGCTCTGCTGGCTCAGCCCAACCAGACGTGGCGCTGTCAGGGGAAGGAACAGGTCGATCTGCCGCAGCCGGATGTGCGCTGGATCGCCCGCACTCTCTCCCAGCTGGTCGCAACAAGCTGGGCTCCAGAGGATCCGACCGCACCGGGCCCACAGCAGTATCTGTTGAAGGCGGAGTTGTTCGGATTGACCGGGGCTGAGCCACAGGTCACCATCTACCTCGGCGAGAAAGAAGTGGACGGGGATCGGCGAGCACGGATCGATGACTGGGTATTCTCGCTGGCTTCCTCCGATGGACCCGATCTGGTGAACTTTTGCGATCAGTTCCTCCAACAACTGCAGCAGCAGTAGGGAAGGTGGCCACCGTTGTTGGATCCCAGCGATCGTAAGTTGTGGCTACTGGTACTGGCGATCCCCTTCGTCGCCTGGCTGCTCATCGATCCCCGACCTGCGCCCACCGTGATCCCATCACCGGATCGAGTCGACCCTCCACCTGTCACCGGGTCGGAAGTGGATTCACACCCCATCCTTCCACCACCGGTTCACATCGACCCACCGGTCGATCCACCGATCGACCCTGAGCCGATGGTGCTCCCTTTCCAGTGCTGGGTCCGTGGACTGTCTGCCGCCGGAGAACTGTTGCCAGAGGGCACCGAGTTGCCGCTGGTAACCGACGCAGGGACAGTGGTGACCGGGGCTGACGGCGGGCTCGAGGTGGCTGGAGAGGGGTTGCGGTGGATCTCGTCGAATGGCAGCCAGATCCCGGTCGAACTCCCCCCTGGTCAGTGGATTCTCGACTGTACCGCTCAAATTCCGCTCGCCGATGCACCGGTTCAACTGGATTGGGTGATCCTGGTGCGAGAGGAGCGGGGGCAATTTCCGGCCCGACTGGTGATCTCGGGAACCACTCCACTGCCGGTCGGCATGCGCCTGCTGGTCAAGTTGTCTCATCAGGACCGGACCCTCGATGGTGGATATGAGATCACCGAGGGCGAATCGGTGTGGTGGAACCGGGCGCTGGTCTCCGACTCGTGGTTTGCCGGCTGTCTGGCGATGAGTATCGAGTGGGATCCGAATTTGTTACGAGAATCTCAGCGCTCTCCTCTGGAATCGCTGTGGCCAGGAATTGCTCGAGGAGAGATCTGGTCCTGGCAAGGATTTCTCTGCATCGATGACCCGCAGGAGGCGAGGCGACAGCAACTGGAAATCTCCCGCTGGTATGCCGAGGTGCTCGAGGAGGTGCAGGCTTGCCGTGATCTGTTACTGGTGGCCAGTGCCAAGGCGCGTGGAAAGAAATCGGGCCTGTTGCGCGATCCGGAACGTGCCGATCGGGTGTTCGAGCATCCCCTGGCAGCTACCTTCGAACTTCTCGGTCGCGGCAAGAATTTTGATTACAAGCGCTGGCGTCGTCTCATCGACGAGGTCCTTCCGCAGCGGTGGAGCCAGTGGAGCGCCGTCGGAAAAGTGCCGTATCCCCATCGACAGCCTGCCGCTGCCAAGAATGTGGCTCTGCTCTTCAATGTGTTGGTAAAATACAGCCGCCTCGAGAGCACGGTGCTCTATGAGGCTCTCGGAAAGCCGCGACACATCCACGATTTCGTGGCGAATTTCGACTGGGAGCCGACGACCGAGCGGAAACAGACGCTGTCGAGATTGAGGAACTTCATCGAGGCGATCCGGCAATCGATCTGGAAGTGAGCCCCGCCGCCAGGATCTCGGATGGTCAGATTCGATCCTGGTCAGGCTTCTGGCCCGTTTTATTCTCTGGCCCCTTCTCGACACCGTTGGCTGGAGTGGGTCGATCGGTCGCGTCCGGTTTTGTCGAATCCGGTGGATCTCGCTGAATCCGCCGGATCTCCAGTTCTCCCTGGCGGTACTGTTCGATGGTGCCCCCAGGGCCGATCCAGAGCTTGGCCTCGAACTCATGACACAGCACGCTCCATCGGGTGGTCTCGACGGAACCGATTTTTTCGGCCCTATCCTTTTTCAGTTCCAGTTCGATCGACCGGTATTCGCTGGGGATCAGTGCCGTGAACTGGCGTTGATCGGTTCGATCGAGTCGCAGGCCGATCAGCAACCAGTGTTCGAATGCCTGATTTTCGAGCAGTACCATCTTGTCGTGGAAGGGCAGGAACCGATCGATGCGGGTGGCACGGGCCGGATCCTGTACGACGATCCGGATTCGGGAGGTTT
>DUAN01000052.1 GCA_012960845.1 Planctomycetota bacterium
CCTATGGGGAGCCGCGTGACGGAACGCTCCTTCGCTTGCGGGCCGCCATCCGACTCCCCTCTCGCCTCTACTTGACAAAATGTCTCTCACCGGACGGAAAAAGGGGCTTTGAATTTCCTATCCGCTCCGATACTCTCGGGCCGAGCGAATCCGGGGCTTATTCTCCCTATCCGCTCCACTCAGGTGCACGCGAAGCGCGGGCCCAACCCACCCGATCCGGAGCGAGCAGGTTAGGAGCCTATGCGCCACCTCCGCCGTCCCCGATCGTACGTCCTCGGATTTGCCATCTTTTGGCCTTTGGCTTTTTTGCCCACCCCGGTGGCAGCCCAGGATCCGGTGAGCTCACCCGCTGCCATCGAGCGATACCAGCCGGTCTTTGAGGGGTGTCGAGGCGCTGATCGCCAGAGCGTGGCGATCCGGGCGTATCGACAGGGCGATGTGGACTACCGGCTGACCGTGGATCCGCACACGCTACGCACCCGCCTCGAAAAGGCCTCGGTGTTGGAATGCGATGCCGATCCCGGAAACGTTGAGGCCCTGCTCTCCGGTACGCCCTATCGCCGTGCATTGGATGTGGAGCGGGAGAGCGAGCACTTGGTGCAGGACGCCGGGATTGTCCGGTCGCTGACGCCGGTTACGGGATATTTCCTCACGGTCGATCTCTGTCCGTCGTCCAAGAAAGGCTTCAACCAAGAGCTGTTTGAGACCTTGGAGCATGCCTCGGAAGTGCATGGCACCGCGGCGTTGCCGGTCGCGTTGGCGGTCTCGGGGAGATGGATGAAGAAGCATCCCGAGGCCTTTGCATGGCTGCGGGACGAGACGGTCGCCGGCCGCCTGCAGGTCACCTGGGTCAACCACACGCTGTCGCATCCCTACGATTCCCATCTCGATCTCGCACACAATTTCATGCGCGAAACAGGCATCGATCCGTTGGCTGAGATCCTGGGGCTCGAGAAACTGCTCTTGGGGCAGGGGATCACGCCGTCGGTCTTCTTCCGGTTTCCCGGGTTGGTGTCCAGCCCGGAGCTGATGCAGATCGTCGAAGGTCTGCATCTGGTGACCGTCGGCAGCGATGCCTGGCTGGCCAAGGGACAGCAGCCCAAGCTTGGCAGCGCCATTCTGATCCACGGCAACTTGAACGAGCCAGCCGGGGTGAAGCTCATGCTCGAGTGGGTGGCACGCCAGAAGAA
>DUAN01000053.1 GCA_012960845.1 Planctomycetota bacterium
CAGTTCCATGTTCTTGTCGAACTTCCCAATGTCGACCTTTACTACCTCGTACTCGTAACGAAGTGTTCTGGCCACCGAGCGATCCTTCTTGAAAAACTCATCGAGTTTCACGCACCAACCACACCAGTTTCCGCCGTAGACCACTAGCACTCGCTTGTGATTCTTCGCTGCTCGATCCACCGCTGCGGCAATATCGTCCGTGGCATTGGCTTTCTCATCGTAAACATCTGCAGTTTTGGCCTTCGAATCCGGCGAGTCCGCTTGCTGTGCGCCCAGTAGTGAGAACTGAGCTGAACACAGTGAAGAGCCGCAGATTGGAATCCACAATGCTACGAAGAGGACCAACAATTGGATTCGAATATTCATCCTTATCTCCCTTTCAAGGGTTCAGATCGGGTGCTCATCGGATGCAAGGTTTGGGGGAGGGCCACCGTTCTCCTACACCGTTCTCCTACACCATTCTCCTACACCATTCTCCTACACCATCTCTCCTACACCATCTCTCCTACATCGTTCTCCTGCACCGTTACTCCTGCACCGTTACTCGAACTTTCTCGACTCGTGGCAATATACTGGAAGGTAGATCTTCCAGATAGAGGGAGCCACTCCCGATGGAGACTGGCATACGCTGGTCACCTGGGGGATGCTGGGCGGTGGAAGGGGCCAACCGGATGAGTGATCATTGGATCAGCGAACAGATCGAGAACTGGGTTTCTGATTTCCTCATCGATGATGCTGGAGATCGGGTCAATAAAGTTGTGGCGCCCTTTGCGATGCAGATCTTGACCACGTTTTTAACCCATGCCTGCTCGATTCGACAGATCGCCCCACAAGAACTCGAGGAGGAGGACATCCGGCAGGGATTTCTCGGCGGTCTGAAATCTCTGGCGATCCCAGATGATGGTCAACCGATGATCCCCCAATTGATCGGGGATTTCCTGGCAGACATGCAGCGTAGAGGAAGGTTGGCCGGGGGAGAAGCTCATGGAGCCATGGTGATCGCCATGAAGGATGGTTTTCTTCGCGATCTCCGTGATACAGTCGCCCCCATCGAAAGGGTGGCCTCGAAAATCGGCCGCAATGACCCTTGCCCTTGCGGTAGCGGCAGGAAATACAAGAAGTGTTGTCTCCATCTGCTCGATCCGGACTTGCCGGATTGAGCGGATGAATGAAGGAGGAGCGCTCGTGGAAAAGGTACTCGGCATCGGTGGTGTTTTCGTTCGCTCGAAGGACCGCAAAACTCTTTCCCACTGGTATCAACTTCATCTGGGGCTTGACATCGAGGAGGCGTGGTTCGGAGCCATCCTTCCAGGAGGAGATGAAGGTCACCCCAGTGTCAAAGGAGGCCTGTGGAGTGCCTTCGATCAGCAAACCGATTACTTCGGTGCCCGCGAGAATCAATTCATGGTGAACTTCAGGATCGCCAATAGAGATGCAATGTTGCAACAACTCCGGAGTGCAGGATGTGATGTGGACGACAAGGTCGAAGATAGCGAGTATGGCCATTTCTGCTGGGTCACGGATCCAGAGGGAAATCGAATTGAACTGTGGCAACCCCCCGAAACTGGGGACCAGTCTTGAAGTTAATTCTGCTCACCTTCATCTTGCTGATGAGTTCACTCGTCAGTTTTCTCGAAGCGCAACTCCCCTCCGAAAAACCGCCGCCCAACATTCTTTTCGCCATCGCCGATGACTGGGGTTGGCCTCATGCCGGTGCCTATGTCGATCCAGTGGTGAAAACTCCTACCTTTGATCGCCTCGCCAGAGAAGGAGCGCTCTTTCATCACGCGTATGTTTCTTCGCCCTCCTGCACGCCGTCGAGGGGCGCCATCTTGACTGGTCAGTGGCACTGGAGGCTCGAGGGTGCGGCCAACTTGTGGAGTGTTCTGCCCGACAAGTTCAGGACTTATCCAGAAATTCTCGAGGATGCAGGATACGTGACCGGTTCAAAGAGCAAGGGCTGGGGTCCCGGAAAAACCGAGACCGCTGGCCGCCACCCTGCAGGTACTCCCATCGCATCTCCCGACCCCCAGGCTCTGGCAGACTTCATAGAGACGGTTCCAGATGGAAAACCCTGGTGCTTCTGGCTCGGAAGCCACGATCCACACCGAGGCTTCATCGAAGGTTCCGGCGAGCGCAGCGGTATGGACCTGTCGAAGATCGAGTTGTTCGGCCACCTTCCAGACAGTGCCGAGGTGCGCGGCGATGTTGCGGATTATTACCTGGAGGTGCAGCGCTTCGATCGAGTGGTCGCAGCGGCAATCGCCACTCTCGAGGCCAATGGTCAACTCGACAATACCATCATCGTGATGACCGGGGATCACGGCATGCCCTTTCCTCGCTGCAAGAGCAACAACTACGACAGCGGAGCTCGAGTGCCGCTGGCGATTCGCTGGCCAGAGAGGATCGCGGCTGGAACGGTGGTGAACGATTTCGTCAGTTTGATCGATCTCGCTCCCACATATTTCGAAGCCGCTGGTGTTGCGATCCCGAACGAGGTTTCCGGTCGTAGCTTGCTCGCGCTGCTCGGGGGCGAGGAACACGCTGATCGAGGGTTCGTCCTGCACGGCAAGGAGAGACATGTTCCTGGCCAGGAAGCTCCCGATCTTGGAGGCTATCCAACCCGAGCACTGCGTACTCATCGGTATCTATACCTGCACAACTTCCTGCCGGATCGTTGGCCCGCCGGCACTCCTCGCCATCAGAAATCGTCGATTCCAGGTGCCTGGCTCGCCGACTGTGATAACGGCCCGACCAAGAGTTACATCGTCGAGCACCAGGATCGAGATGAAGAACACCGCCGCTACTATCAACTCAGCTTTGGCAAGCGCCCCGCCGAGGAGTTGTACGACCTCTCCATCGATCCACATCAACTGGTCAATGTCGCAGCAGACCCCGAATACTCCGACCCTCTACGACGCTTGAAGAACCAGTTGTTTGCCGAATTGAAGAGGACTGCTGATCCTCGTGTGACGGGAACGGGACCCGACTTTGATCGGTTCCCCTACCTCGGTGGTGCTCCCCGGTATCCAAAGAAGGCCGAGTAGAATCGTCCCTTCGCAGGATTGGTCCGCTGTATTGGTGTTCGATCAAGTTTCCAGCTGGTAGAGCAGTGGTAGTTCCAGGGTCGAGGAGACTGGAACACCGTCTCTGGTCGCCGGGACAAAGCGTAAACTCTCGACACTCTTGACCGCTGCACGATCGAGCAGGCGATGGCCGCTGCTTTGCTGGACCTCGACCGACAACACATCTCCATCGGCAGACACCTGCACCATCAGTATCACTTCTCCCTGCTGTCCTTTTCGGATGCACTCGCGCGGATAGATCGGTTGCCACTCCATCTCCACCGTGGCGGGTTCGAACAGCTCGATCCGAACCTGCGGAGAGATCTCCACCAACGGCTTCACCGACTCTGGAGCTTCCACCTCGTCGATATCCTGAGGAACTGTCGCAACGGCAACCAGCACCGGGGATGGCACCACGATGTCATCGGCATCGTCCAGATCATCGGAATCTTCGGGACGAGGTTCGGACAGAGGATCGGCGATTGGTTCCAGCGCCACAGGCTCCGCTGCTGCTTCACTCACGGTTTCGGTGATCTCATCGAGAAGTGGATCCGCCATCGGCGGCGGAGTCGGGCCAGGAGGGCGCGGCTCCCAGCGAATGATGGGAACCGGGACTTCCTTGCTTGGCCGGGGTTGCTGCGGTGGAATCGAGATCATCACCCCCGATAACACCCCCGCCATCACACCATGCAATGTGATCGAGGTGAGTAGTGGCCAGATTCGGGAGATGGTACGGGGCATCAGAATCGAATCTCCATCCCGGTCTCCATGCTCACTCCTGCCTCATTACTTCCAGATCCGTGCAGTCGATAATCGACATCCGCTAGATTGGTCAGCCCCAGATACAGATGAGTACTGGAGGTGGCTTGCCAGCGCCCTTGCAGGGCGACCACCGCATACCCTGGAGTCCCTCCCGGAGGGATCCTCTGGATATCGGCCAGATCTCTGCTCGACAGGCGAGTCTGCTTGCTGGCCATCGTGATGGCGGCCTCCAGCGTGACATCATCGGACGGAAGGTAACTCAATGCAATCCTCGCCATCGCAGGAGCCAGTCGCGACAACGGCTGAACCTGCTCGACACCGGGGGCCACCGGCGTCTCCACTTCCCCGGTAATCCAGGAACAGGAAAATTGCCCGCGCCAGTGCCTGGCAAAATCACTCTTCATTCTCAGATCAAACCCACTGGCTGTGCCGGCACCGGCATTTTCCTTGGTCACGATCGCATTCCCTTCGGAATCGAGATCGCCGGTGGGATAACGAACCACCAGAGAATCGAGCCAACTGTGCCACAACACCCCCTCGATTGCCCACTCTTCCTGCGAGTAATCAAAGCCAAACTCTGCAGTGAGAAAGTGCTCCGGATCGAGTCCGGGCGTCGGGATCTCGGTTTCACCACTGGCTGCGATGTCGAACCGAGTCAGGTCGGAGAGATTGGGCGCCCGGAACGCCTGGGACAGCCCGCCGTGCAGTTGCATCTCATCCGAGTACTGATGGACTGCGTGAGCCGTTCCCACGACAGCGGACCAGCGATCCTCGATCGGCCCGATCACCTGAGAATCGAACGGGTCGGGATCGACCACGGCGGCATCCACTTCGGCACTGGCCCATCTTCCTCCGATGACCAGGCGGGTCACCGGATCGAGGGCAATGGTGTCCTGCAGGTAGATACCAAATCGATCGTATCGAGAATCATCCGCCACCGCTCCTCGCGGCGCCACCGATGACAGCGATCCATCGAGTGCGTATTCACTGCGATATGAATCGACGCGATCGCGATAAATTTCCAATCCACTGCTGATCTCTCCCCAGGGAGATTCACCCGTCCAGTGGTAGGTGATCCCCAGGGTCTCGTCGGAGAGCCCCTGAACCTTGCGCAATCCGCTGGCTCGGATTCGATCCTCCTGCTCCGAGATCCGCTGGCTGGAGAGGGTCCACTGCGACTGAGCTCCGTCATCATGACGCCAGATGAAGCGGCTGTAGATCAGGTCTCGTTCCCCATCGATGTCACGCTTCAGGTCACTGCCATGAACCAGGCCATTCCACTGACTACCGTAGATGGTCGAGTGTGTACGAGGGACATCGAGTTGCCGATGGGACTGGATCCCGATCACCAGGTCGAGGTCATCATGGATCTCATGGGTGAGTGAGAGATCCCCACTCCACTCCCTGTATCCGCTGCCTGACTGAAGACCTTCCCCTCGCCCCGCAATATAATCACCGTGATCCTTGTAACTGGCTCCGAAGCGAATCGCAGTCTTTTCTCGGATCATGATCTGATCGACCCTGCTGATCGATGAGTTCTCAGCGCTGGCAAATCTGTGGGTCACGATGGTCTGATCTTGCTCGTGGGAGGAGGGCTCGACGCTGTGTCCCTCCAGCAAGATGGTCCCCCCGGCGGCATCGCTTCCGTGCAGCACTGAACCGGGGCCAAAGACCACCTCGGTGCGGGTCAGGGCCAGTGGATCGACCAGGCCCAGGTATTGATTCGGCCCCGATCGATAGATGGCATTGTTGAGACGAATCCCATCGACCAGAACCAGCGTACGAAATCCGGTCATTCCCCGGAGGTAAGGAGAAAACTGACCGCGGGCTGTTTTCTGCAGGTGAATACCGGGAACCTGATCGAGCAGATCTCCGAGGGTTCCAGGCGCAACGGTCGATCGGTCGTGCCGATCGAACAGTCGAAGGCGATCTCGGGATTCCTGGCGGGCATCTGCCTGACGGGCGCGGATGACGATCGGCTCGAGGCGTAGATTCTGCGGATCATCCGATGAAGTCGAATCTTGCCCGGCTCCCAGTAATGGCAATAGTAGCAAGAACTCAATCACGGACAGATCCTACCGTGGAAAACAGTACATGACTCGTGACCGGTAAACACATCATGGTGAACGCTCCCCTGTTGGTTCGAGAATTCTCTTCACGATGGCCACATGATGGCGACTGTGCACCAGGGCAAATCGCAGCCACTGCCTGGCCCCCATCTCGCCCACTGCGAAGTGAGTGAGTACCTGGCCACGATCGTCGAGCCGTGAAGCATCCCCGACCAGATCACCACACATCTGCAAGACCTTGAGCCGTAACGATTCCAGTTCCGCGACCCCACGCCCAGCGGTCGGCTGTACGTATTCTGGAGCCACAGCCGATCCCAGCGGAATCATCCCGACATCGAGACATGCCTTGCCGCCCGCGGTGAGCCCCTCGGAGGGAGTCTGACCCCGTCCCAGAACGAGTATCCGGATCGCCTTCAGGTTCAACAGCGCTGCCGTCAACAGGTGATCGAGTTGCTCACCCACCGACCAGTGCGATCGCTGGATTTTGCGGGTGGTGATGATCTTCTCATCGGTGGTCCAGATCGCCATCTCCTGCAGTTCTTCGATCAGATGATCGAGGTCCGCAGGGTAGGTGCCGAACTGGAGATCCATCGCCGATTCATTTCAATAGAACGGGAGCCGACAGAATCACTTCCGTCGGCTCCCTCGATTCAAATTCATTTCCCGCTAGAAGTCTGACAAGATCGTATCGTCACCGGTCACACCAGGGGATCCTGGCATCTGAGCAACTCCGGTAGTGGTGTAAGAGATGCCATTGCCCCCTGCACCCAGGGTCACCTGCTGGGAGAAGGTAAACCCATTGAGCAATCTCACCTGGTCACCATTTTCATCGACCAGTACCAGCCATGCACGAACCTGGAAACGATCGCCGATGGTCGAGACGTTGCCAATCCACGGTCCG
>DUAN01000054.1 GCA_012960845.1 Planctomycetota bacterium
TCCTTCAACCTCTGCCCCTGATTCTCGGGTCAGGAGACGCCGCGGACCCCTTTCGATCGATCGGAAGGGGTCCACGGCCTGCTCGAAGTGGATCCGTTGGAGCAGGCCCGACTCGATCTGAGTCGACTCGAAGCCCACTCCGAGCCGTTCCACTTCCTCGTCCCAGCCGCCGCAAAAATGCACTTCCGCAGTCACGGATGCGCTGCGAGATCACCGGCCAATACCCTCTCAGCCGCCTCCTGCAGCGGTTATCCGGCGCCCTGCGGCCCTTATTTCCCATCCTTGTATCCAGTTCGATGAAGGGGAAAATAGTAGTTGGCTCTGAACCGACAATTTTCGATCTCTCCAGCCCTCCGGAGGAGTTATGAAGTTTCTCAATCCCGTGGTCTCTTTACTGGTCATCACCATCTGGATCACTCCGTTGCAGGCGCAGGATCCGGCCATCCTGACCAGTATCTCCAGTCCGCTGGATGACCATCACTACCTGTTGCTGGATGCCAGCGACTGGACCACTGCAGAAACTCTCGCCAACAGCTGGGGCGGCAACCTGGTGGCCGTCGCGGACCAGGCGGAGATGGATTTCATCAGCGACAACTTCAGCAACTATGGCGGTTCCGCACGGCGCTTGTGGCTGGGTCTCAACGACATCGCAGTCGAGGGAGTCTTCGAGTGGAGCAACGGCGAACCACTGATCTACAGCAACTGGAATGCCGGGGAGCCCAACAACTCCAACAACGAGGATATGGGGCACACCCTGGAGGCTTCCCCCTACCTGTGGAACGACATCAATGAAGCCACCAACACTGTTGCCACCTACGGTGTCCTCGAACTGGAGCCGTGTGGTCTCACCGCACCGGATACGCTGGTGGCGACCTCGACCGGGCCCGATATCACCCTGGATTTCACCAACAACGGTCCCTACACCGACACTTTTCAGATCTGGCGTGACGGTGTCTTCTACCAGGACATCGCCGACCCCGCTGCGACCAGCTGGACCGACAACAATCTTTGCCAGGGAGTCTACAACTATCTGATCGTGGTCTCTGACGGCGCCTGCTTCGATTTCACCGACCGAGTTGAGGTCCCTCATGGATTCGAGATCTACGGCAGTCTCGACACGCCACTGGCGATTCCCAACAGCACCCCGACGGGAGTCACCTCGGTGATCAACATCACCGACAATTACACGATTCAGGACATCGATATCGAGGTGCATATCACTCACACCTGGACTCGAGAGGTGGGGATCGACCTGACGCACCCATCGGCCACGATGGTGACCTTGAAACAGTACATCGCCGGGTCTCCCAGCGATGTGAATCACATTCACACCATCTTTGATGACCAGGGAATCCCCTTCGATGAGGACCAGATTCCACTCAACATCCGCATGCAACCTCAGGGGCCCGGCACCCTCGCCGATTTTGCCGGCTTCCCCATCGATGGAAACTGGCGCCTGATCGCGGCGGACTATTCTGGAGGCGAGTTTGGCGATCTCGAGGCATGGGCCATCCACCATCGTAGTGGCCCTCCCTGTCAGCTCACCCCTCCCATCAACTTCACCGCCGCCACCAGTGGCAACGAAGTGACTCTCAGTTGGGACCTCAACGGCAACAACTTCACCAGCATCGATGTGTATCGCGATGGACAGCTCGCTGAGACCTTGCCTGGAGGTGATCAGCAGTGGACCGATGTCCTTCCCGGCGGACCCGCTTCCTACCAGTACCAGCTTCGCTGCTGGGACGACTCGGTCACTCCCTGTTGTGTCATCGATGGAAATGCCATCTGGGCCCTGATCAATGCCATCGATCTGGTGTGGGCCGCTGAAGGGAGTAATGGTCAGATCGACTCGGCACTCGCCATCGCCGATGCGCTGGTGCTCAACGGACTCGCCCCGGCAATGATGACGGACATCCTCGGTTGTGATTGTCTACTCGATACGCCAACCCTCGAGCGGGTCTGGGTCGCCACTGGAACCTATCCAGATCACCATTGCTTGAACACTGCAGAAGGTCAGCTGCTGGCGGACTTGATCGCCAACGGCATCGATGTGTACATCGAAGGGGGCGATGTGTGGGGATTCTGTGGCCAGACCGCACTCGCGAATTATGACGGCATCGGACTGGGAGTGGTCGATGGCGATGATTCGTTACTCGACTTGATCGGTGGTTCCTATGCCACGCTCGATCTGACCGGAATGGATGCCGCATACAACCAGGACCAGGCGGCCAGCGACTGGACCGATCGGCTGGTCACCGCAGATCCCCTCACGCCGGACCTGGCGGGAGCCTCGAGCGGTTCCATCTGGGTCCAATCGGGCATCGGCTACAGCACCGGTAACTTCTACGAAACCGACGACCCATTTGGCGAGGTGATCGCGCAGTCGTGGGAATTCGGGGGCTACAGCGGCGAGCAGGGCATCCTGATGGGACTCTACCTCACTGCTCTCGGAGCCAGTAGCGGTCCACCACCGGAACTGTTCCGCCGTGGCGATGTCAACGTCGATGGCGGTGTCAACATCGCCGATGCCATCCGCCTGCTCAACGCCCTGTTCGTGCCTGGATCGCCCCAGCCCGATTGTTACGACAGCGCCGATGTCAATGACGACGGCGGAAACAACGTCGCCGATGCGGTTTACCTGCTCAACGCACTGTTTGTGCCGGGGTCGGACAATCCACCGGCGCCGGGCGCTCTCGAATGCGGCGTCGATCCGACCGATGACGCTTTTGACTGCGCCCTCTATCTGGCCTGTCCCTGATGAAAAGCGCGATGATGAACCACTACCAGCATCCGAGGAGATCCGTCGTCGGCATCCTCGCATCGCTTGTGCTGCTCTGCTGCAGCGTGACGTCCTCGGCTCAGGTGCTCCTGCACAGCGATGAGATGGCCTCGTCGGGATCGAATACCTCTCACAACATGGTTCGCGATGGCGATGGCGTACTTCACTGTGTCTCGCTCGAACGAAATACCGCCGACGAGATGACTCTGATTGTTCAGAGTTCCTCGGATGGAGGCGCCACCTGGTCGACCCAGCCGCCCAATCTCAACGACGATGACAGTGGCCTGTTCGATCCCGATCCCGCCAGCCAGTGCTCGGTGGCCATCGACGACCAGGGGATCCTTCACGTACTGTGGGGTCGATACACCTACCCGTCATACTTTCGCCAGTTTTACCGCCGCTTCGATCCCGCCACCGGCGACCGTTCCGACATCGTCGAGATCAGCACCATCACCGGTGCCCCACTCAATGCCCGCACCTCGGCGATGGACATCGTCATCGATGGCAACAACACGGTGTGGATCTCGGGCCACCACCCCTCCAGCTGGGTCGAGCACCTGCTGCGCAGTGATCAACCCTATGCCGCCGATGACTCCTTCACCGACCTGGGGGCGATCAGTCCCTCGGCCAGCGCCCAGAATACGAGACTGGCGGTCGATACGGGTGGCCGCATTCACTGTACCTTCTACCGCAACATCGGCGAGGGGCAGTACGAGCACCGGATCTACGATCCGATCGGTGCCTGGCAACTGGACTCGTTCGTGCTGGGGAACACCAACGGTACCAACGACTACTTCGGCTGGCTCTCCAGCGATGGGTTCGGAAGTGTCCACTGTGCCTATGTCGTCGACGCCGCCTCCAGCTCGCCGCTGTGGAGTTTCCGCTACCGCAGGTGGGACGAGATCAACGGCTGGAGTGACGAGACATCTCTATTCGATGCCAGCAGCGACCAGTTCACCAACATCGCCAGCTACAAGATCTTCAACATCGGCTGTGACGAGACCTCCGGCACGGTCCATGCCGTGTACCGGGATCTCGCCAACGAAGGCGCACTGGTGCTGGCACAAAAACTCGACACATCTCCAGAGTTCGAGTTCGTCGAGCAGTTGCAACCGACCACACTCGGCCAACACGCCTACATCTATCCGACCATCCGGGGCACGCTGTATCCCGCCTTCAACAACACATCCTTCGGCCTCGATATCACCTACCAGCATCGCGAAATCCCTGGAGTGCCACCCTATTCCCTGATCTATCACAACGCTTCCGCGGGAACGGTGATTCGATTCATCCGTGGGGATGGCAACGAGGACGGCAGTTTCAATGTCGCGGACATCGTGTACGGGCTCAATGCACTGTTCGTGCCAGGCGGGGTCTCTCCCAATTGCATCGAGAGTTGCGATATCAATGATGATGGTAGTTTCAACATCGCAGATATGGTCTACGGATTGAATGCACTGTTTGTGCCCGCTTCTACCCCTCCGGGTGCTCCCTACCCGACCTGCGGAGCCGATCCGCTCGGCAACGCTCTCGACTGCCCGACCACCAGCGCTGCCTGCCCCTAGCGGGCACCATCGGTATCAGTTGGCATGGTCGTAGAGCGCCTTCTTGAGTGCAGGGATGTCCTTGTAGTGATCCCAGAATCGATAGAGCACCTGGTCGCTGGCATCGATGATGAGCAGATCTCCGGGCCAGCTGGCTCGGTACTTCTTGACGATCTCCAGTTGAGCTCGACCATCGATCTTGACCCGGATGAAATCGTTGAGCAGTCCTGCGATCTCTTCATCTCGTGTCAGCAAGCGTTCGATTCGTACCGACTGATCGCATCGGTTCGCCTCGACGAAAATCAATCGAGTCTCCGAGGTCCACTGCGCTTCCTCGACTCCCTCGTCAAAATCGAGCCAGCGGATGGGAATCGGCGGCGGTTCGACTCCTGCCTGACGCAACAGACCGTCGAGCCAGGGGCGCTGATAGTCATTCGACTCGGAAGCACGGGGCAGGATCCCCTGCCAGATCACCTTGCCCGTGGCATCGAGGAAGAAGGCCGCTGGAAAGCCCTTCACTCCGTGACGCTCGAGGTTGCTGGCCTGCTCCGACAGGATGGGGAAGGTCACATGGTTCTTGTCGATGTATTTCTGGACCAGTTCCGGTTGCCTGGACGAGTAACTGAAGACGGTCAGCATCGATAAGAACTCGGGTCCCACTTCTTGCTGCCACCTGACCAGGCTGGGCAATGCCGGAGCACAACTCTCTCAGCCAGGAATCGTATAGGCGACCAGCTGCGGTTTGCCGCGCCGCAATACAGCAAGAGGTGCTGCAGCGTCAGAGAGACCCTTGGTGGCGTGGAACCAGCGATCGCCCTCCTCGAGTTTCAACTCCGGCAGTGGCTTTCCCAGCAACGAGAACTTGAACTGCTTCGGAGCGGGTTCCTGAGCGGCCTCCTGGGCCAACAGTACCGTCAAAGCACCCGGCACCAGGAGTGTCGAGGAGAGGGACAGGGCGATCAGCAAGGGCCTCCATCGGTTCATGATAGGCTTCCTCCACAGGTGTGACGATACCAGCCCACGCGCCGTTCCCATCATTGCCACCGATCCCTGAAAAAACGGCCAGGGGTTGGCTTGCAACAGCCCCTGGTCGATAGTGGCAACTCACAACAATATACGACCCAGGGTCTAATTGCAGGACAGGAACACTTCATGGACGATCAGAAGTTGATTCAGTTTCTCGAGAGGGAAAACGCCCTTCGTGTCAACGAATCTCCCTACCCTACAGAGGTCGGTGAAGAAGATGTCGTCATCGAAATCCCCAAACAGATCTTGCTGCCGACAAAAAAAACCACTGGTCAATTTCTGGAGAAACTCGACCCTCAACATGAGGAACTACTTGAACTGATCCGAGAGATCAAGAAGAGGATCAATCACGGGAATGATTATATAAGAACACATGAGGATTCAGGTCACGAGGATGTTCAATCACTCGAGTGGGACGTCTGCGCCTGGTATCAGCCGATACATTATTACGGACACTCATGGGGAATCTACATGAGGCAGGATTGCATCATCCGACAAACGTGGCAGTTATTGCGGAGAGTACACCATGATTTTTTCAAGGAGGGGCCACCCTGGGAGCAGCTCGGAAGACTACTCATTGCTTCTGCAACTCTCTACTTTCTCCACGAGCATTATCACCACAAGGTGGAGTGTTTTGGATTCAGGATGCATGTAGCACTACATAAGAGTGTGTATCTGCCCTACAAGGAACATATCTACAGAAAGTACTTTGGTTCTGATCTTTGCCTGGAAGAAGCTCTCGCAAACGCCGATTCATTCCGGAGATTAAGAGATCAACCCTACAAGGACACACTAGGAAGTCACCTCAGGACCGCATGCGAAAATTACCTCCATGCTCAGTTTCGCTGCGCTTCTCCAGGATATCGAAGGGCTCAAGATTTCCTCAAGCGTCATCCTTCGGGAAAGATAGAGTTCCTGGAAGCAGACTTTCTCGCAAAAGAGAACGAACTGCAGGCCACCATGCAGGAGTGCCTCGTGACTCCCACGGGGGTTTGTGATGACTGGGGAATCGCATCGCACATGATGCGGTCCAAATTTACCCATGCATCTAACATCAAATTCATCGTGCCCCCAGGTCGTCGACCGATCTACAGGAGCGGTCTCAGCCTTGCATTTAGTTGCAGCACAATACAGATGAAGAAACTCTATACCCGGCAAGGCTATGTTGAGGATTCTGCCGGTGGAAAAGGATCTCACACCAAATACCGCAAAGGAGACCACGTTCAGATCATCCCTGAACACAAGACACTGCCAAAAGGACTCGCCAAGAAACTACTGAAAGCTCTCGATGCAGGTTACAAACTCGAGGATCTTCCGCGTCTCGTACGGGGAAAATAAACACTTCCCGTTCTCTTGCTACCACTTCCATGCTCCTGGAATCGACAAAAAACGGCCC
>DUAN01000055.1:0-644 GCA_012960845.1 Planctomycetota bacterium
GTTGGTAGACCGGGAGGGTGGATCGCCTGTAAAACAGCCGGACAAGGGGAAGAAAAAGGTGGGGGTGACTGCTAAAAAGGCAGCAGTCGAGGAAAAAGAAAAAAAACCGAAAAAAGATGCCAAGGAATCTATAGCTAAAACAACAGGTAAAAAATCTGATGGGGAGAAAAAGAAGGTAGCACAGACTAAGAAAAAAATGGTGGATAAAAAAGAAAAGAGCGTTAAAAAAGATAAAAAACCTGACGAGGATTCTACGACAAAAAAATCATAGAGAAAGATTTATAAGCCGGCGAAAGAACGTTTAAGAAAGCAAAAGATAATCCACATAAAACTCCTCACACGCAGTTTGGACGCACGCCAGTAGGATCTAGCTTAAACCGAAAGTTAGTGTTCTCTTTAATGTGCTCAAGAAGGTCATCATAACTTTTGAAGTGATCGCTAAATCCATAGTCATCGCCTGTGTATTCACAGTTTTCTACGCTATGTTCTTTGCAGAGGTATGGCCTGTCTTCATAAATTCCACACTTGTTATCTGAAGTTAAGAAATTGCACCGAGTATGGATCATAATATACCATTGCTTTCGGTAAACATAGATTGATACTTTTTCGTGAGCAAGTTTCCACAATAGACTTTCGTAGTCCTT
>DUAN01000055.1:823-1172 GCA_012960845.1 Planctomycetota bacterium
CGGTTTGCAATATTTTTTTATATATTACAGAAAAGTTATTCAATATACCATGATGTGCTTTATAAGTTAAGAAAGTAACAACAGTTTGCGATAATGACCGAAACTTTCAAAGAGAATGATTCTAGATTGCGTAAAGTCGTTTTATTCGCCAAAGCCATAGTTGGATGTTAAGAGCAGGCTATCATTTTTAAATATGATTTAATGCTTTTGAGTTTTACAGTCATTAAAACAAACTACTTCCAATGGCACCGAGCAATAAAATATGAATGAATAGAAAAAAAGCAGGGGAAGGAAGGTAGCATAATAGGTGTCTCCCATGGACATATCAGACCACGTTAAAGGTAAGATT
>DUAN01000056.1 GCA_012960845.1 Planctomycetota bacterium
CTATCCCGGTCAACGATTGAATGGAGAGCAATAATGAACACCATGCCAAATAGTGACAAGGACTTTGTTCCTGCTGCACTACTTTGTTACTTTCTTGGGACGCTCGGTATGCACCGCTTCTATACCGGGAAGATCTTTACTGGACTATTGATGATGTTTACATCGGCGGAATGGGTATCTGGACGATGGTGAACATGGTCACTCTGATCACCGGCAGTTTTCGCGATGCGGACGGATTACCTCTCAACAGGTGAGCCCGGCGAAAATAACAGGTAGACGACTCCCGGATTCGATACCGCTGGAGATTATTAAAGACCATGAAACCTCGTGAGTTGATCTACATGCTCGGCTTCAAGCCGAAACTCAAGGAGTACTCCCACACCGTGATCGAGTACCACTTGCCCATCGATGGCAAGATTCAATACGCGCAGTGGCTGCACCCCGCAGAAAGCACCAAGCTGGTGCGCCAGGATGAGATCAACGAACTGAGATCATTTCTCAATCCTGGGGATGTGGCGATCGATATCGGCGCACATACCGGCGATACCGCACTACCGATGGCGCTGGCCACCGGTCCGGATGGTTGCGTTCTTGCACTGGAACCCAACCCCCACGTGTACCGTGTGCTGGAGATCAACGCAGGTCTCAACCGGGAACGTGGAACGATCATCCCGTTGAAATTTGCAGCCACACCCGAGGACGGTGAGTTTGATTTCGAGTACTCCGATGAAGGCTACTGCAACGGTGGGCTGCATGTCGGTATCAGCAAGTGGCGCCACGGCCATGCATTCAAGCTGAAGGTGGAGGGTAAAAACCTCCCGAGGTATCTCGAGCAACATCATCCAGACCTGATCGGAAAACTCCGCTTCATCAAGGTCGATGCGGAGGGCTTCGATGCGCAGATTATTCGATCGATGCACCCATTGATCGAGAAGACCAGGCCATTCATCAAAGCTGAAGTTTTCAAACTGACCCCACTACCTCAGCGCGAACTGCTCTTCGACTTTCTCAATTCCCTCGATTATCAGGTGCACCGGGTCATCGACGATTTGAACTACCGAGGGCCTGTTCTGGGTCGAGGCGATCTGATGCAGGTGGCTCACTATGATGTCTTTTGCGATCCGGGCCACTGACTCGACTCAGTCGAGAAAATAACTTTCCCCCACCTCCGCAACCGAAAATCCCTTCCTTTTGACCTCAGCGCGGACCGGCCCATCTCGAAGTGCCGGATTGGTGTGGTTGAGGTGGATGAAACGGAATCGCTCGGGCGTGTCGAGTGCCTCTCCTGCAAGATGCTCCATCGTGACCACCATCGGAGGATGAGGGATCTCCGACAAATCTCTACCTGGAAGTTCTCTGCCATCGTAGAAGGTCGCATCGAGATAACAGAGGTCCGCACCTTCGATCAGCAGATCGAGTGCCCCATCTTGCCACCCATCGATATCGGGGCAGAAGACAACCGTCCGTTTGGGCCCTTCGATGCGCCAAGCGACCGTGTCGGAGAACTCATCCCGATGCTGAACACCATGTGCGGTGGCCGTCACCCCGGGAAATATCTCGACTGGCTGTCCCTTCTCGACCACCTGAAGGTCGATCTGATCCAGTTGTACCAGTTGGCTCCAGGGACCATTTTCTCGGAGGAAACTGGCCATCCTGGATGTGCAATGCACTCGCACCGCATCGGCCGATGCCACCTCACGACCCAACTGAATCAACCCGGTGTAGTGTCCGATATGAGCATGGGTCAGCAGCAGGGTATCGATCGGGCGACGACCTTCATTGGCTCGACCTGTCAGATCGCGAAGCAACGACAACTGCTCCTCGATCGTCGGAGTGGCCTCGATCAGCACCGTTTTTCCAGAAGAGTGATCCACCAGTGCAAGACAGGCGGGCCCGAGACGGATTCCATCCCTGCGTGCAGAAACACAACATGGTTTCTGACAGCCCAGATGAGGAACCCCTCCATCCTGGGCAATCCCCAGAACGATCAGTTCAACTCCTGAACGCTGTTCACGCAGGTAGGTACCGTGGCACCCGACCTGCGTGAGCAGCAAGAAGAAGATCAGCACACTACGAATCACTGACCCGTTGCATCCTGCGGAGTTCCTGGCATCGAAAACAGGCGAATGTTCTTGAACTGAATCGGAGTGCCTTCCGACTGAAGACAAATCGAGCCTGCGACTTCCGCACAGTCGCTGGCGCTATTGACCACCTTGCCGTTGACCATCAGAACCACGTCGCCACCGTTGCAGTGAATCTCGTAGTGGTTCCATTTTCCTATCTCATTCTCGTTCATCCCCGTGTGCTTGGTATTTCTACCGCGAGTCCGTTCCGGATCGGTTTTCATCGGAAATTCACCGATGCACCAGAAATCTCCGGCACTTCCTGACTGCAACTGGGCCTCGATACTCTTGGGCCACACCTTGTGCTCGCCGATCTGCCGAAACAGAACCCCTGAGTTGCCACCCTTCTGTGTGACAGGATCCCAGCGCCAATCCACTTCCAGAACAAAGTTCTGGTACTTCTGATCGGTGTAGATGTAACCGGCAGGATTGCCCTTGCAGGAAAGAACTCCATCGGCCACCGACCAGACATCTTCCATCTTGGCTTCGTTTTTCAGATGAGCAGACCACCCGGCCATATCGTATCCGTTGAACATCTGTACGAAGTCGCCATCGTAGCGCCAGCGGTGGGAGTTGGGGATCTCTCGCACTCGTATCGATCGAAACCACACATCGTTGCCATGATCCTGGAGGACGATGTGTCCCTTCTTGACGGTGCCAAAGTCCTGCCAGGCGTTGAACTTGCTGGCGGCCACCCTCTTGTTCCAGTCGACCGAACCGATCTTGGCGCGAAGAACCAACACGCCATTGACCCAGTGCTCGACATTTCCATCGCAGTGGACGATGCGAGCATGATTTACCTCACCCGGTGGATTCAGTGTCTTATTTCTTGGTGAGTACAGTGCGTACAGAGCGCCACTGGAAACATTGTTGTCCGATGTCAGATCCTCATCACCAAAAACCTGGTACTCCGGTGCGGAAAAATAGGATGCTCCATTGTTCTCATTGGCCAGGTACATGATGCCGCTGTTGGCGCCCGCTTGTGCCTTCCACTCCATCTCCAGCTCGAAGTCGTCGTACTGATGCACTGTGACGATATCTCCGCCACCGCCACCTTCCATCACTTGCAGCCAACCATCCTCGACCTGCCAACCGTGGTTGGGAAAAACATCTTTACGGTAGCCCCGCCATGCTGCGGTGGATTCACCATCAAAAAGCTGCACCCAGCCGTCCGGAGAAACGATCGGGGTGGTCAGATCAGTTGTGGTGGCATCGAGCCAACCAGGCGCCAGTGACAGTGGCAACAATAGTGCCGAGAGCAGCACCAGCAGCGAGATACGATCCTGCATCGATGTGGGGATCAGTGACATCTTGTTCCTCCTTCAGATGGGCCTCTGGATACCGGTCGGAGTCTGATTCCGCCGCGTAATTCCAGGGTTTTGCATGGTGCCAAGGTACGCCGAGGTGAGGCCCGGTCAATGCCATACCTTCAACCTGAATCAGTGCTGGAGTCGGCTCCGAACCTGTGAAAGATGACGCCATGAAACGAGGAGTATGAAAACCTGCCTACTACTACTGCTGATGGCCCAGACCTCGGAACCGAGCCATATCGACCGAATTGTCGAAGGTTGGACGGTCCGAGTCGAAAAAAAGCTGCTCGACCAGGATCCGATCCTCTCCGACCAAGCGCTTTCTCTCATCGAGATGCAACTTCGGGACCTGGTCTGGGTGCTGCCACCCAAACGAATCGAGGAGTTACGGCGGGTGAAGATCGTGATCGACCTTGATCGCCCCGGAATCCGCGGCCTCCAGTACCACCCAGATCTCAACTGGCTCAAGAAGGGTGGTCACTCACTCTACTTGCACAAGGTGGTTCACATCCCTCAGGCTCGCTCCTATGTGAATCTCAAGAAATCCAATGTCCAGCCGTGGGTCATGCTTCATGAGATGGCACATGCATGGCACGACCAGATCATCACTTTCAAGGACCCGGAGATCCTGGCTGCGTTTCACTCCGCAGTTGAATCGAAGAAATATGAAGAAGTGCTTCACATGAATGGGCGTCTTCGTCGCCATTACTCGCTCACTGATCACAAGGAGTACTTTGCCGAGGGAACCGAGGCTTTCGTAGGTACCAACGATTTCTTCCCTTTCGTGAGACCAGAACTGAAACAACACGACCCTGAGCTTCATTCGCTGCTACAGAAAATCTGGGGGAGGTCCTGAGATGATCCACAGCATCACCTGTCTCCTGGTCCTGATGCTTCCAGCACTGGACTCTCGAGAACTGATTTCAGATTTACCAGCAGAACCTCGTCTAACTCTTGAAGAGCGCACTGACTGGTTGATCGATCCGACTCCGTATCGTGCCGGGGTTTTCCGTGGCAACAGTGCTGACGAGATCGTCCTCTCGAATGGCCTGGTGCGGCGCACTTTTCGTATCGCTCCAAACCTGGCCACGGTAGCCATCGATAATTTGGTCACCGGAGAATCGGTGCTGCGATCCGTACGCCCGGAAGCCCAGGTCGTCATCGACGGCGACTCGTTTGATGTCGGGGGCCTGATCGGACAGCCGAACCATGCATTTCTTCGTGAAGAGTGGATCGATGACATGGAGTCCGACCCTACTGCTTTTCAATTTCTACGTTTTGAAATCGGTACTCCAGTACAACGAATTGAATGGAAACAGGTCCGCCACCATGCCCCGGATGTGCAGTGGCCTCCGCGCGGTGTTTCTCTTCGATTTGATCTGATCGCACCGAGAAGTTCTGGGATCGATGATGGTAACGACGAGTCCGTGATGATCTCGATTCACTATGAACTGTATGACGGCATCCCATGTTTCAGCAAATGGCTGAACGTACACAATCGAACCGCTCAGAAGATCACCATCGATCGCTTCACCAGTGAGATCATCGCTGCGGTGGAACACACATCGCGGGTGGAAGATCGATCGGTCCACTATCCGCCACCGGATCTACTGGTCGAGACTGACTACGCATTTTCTGGCATGGATCCCGAGACGGTGGCTCGCTATTCGGTCCACTGGGAATCCGATCCCATGTTCAGTTCGCAGGTCAATTATCTACGAAATACGCCCTGTCTCTTGAAGGTCCAGCCGACGGTCGGCCCCGATCAGGATCTTGATCCCGGGGAGCAGTTCGTTTCATTTCGTGCCTTCGTACTCCCTTTAGATGGCAGTGACCGGGAGCGAAAAGGACTCGCTCGAAGGCGCATGTATCGCATCATCTCTCCGTGGACCACCGAAAACCCCCTGATGATGCACGCAAGATATGCCGATTGGGATCGAATCAAACTGGCCATCGATCAATGCGCTGAAGTAGGATTCGAGATGGTCATCATGACATTTGGTAGCGGTTTTCAGATCGAGAACGAGAGCGATGAGTACATCGAAAAGATGAAAGGATACGCCGATTACGCCCGTTCAAAAGGGGTCGAGATCGGTGGCTATTCGCTGCTATCGAGCCGATCCATCGGCGGTGGCAACGACATCGTCTCGCCAGAGGGAACATCTCCAACCCATGGTTCATCCCCCGCCCTCGCCAGCGACTGGGGGCAGGAGTACTTCCGGAAGTTGTATCAGTTCTACGAAAAAACAGGGATGAGGTTGCTCGAACATGACGGCTCGTACCCCGGCGATATCGATGTCACCGAGAGACTTCCACTGCAGAAGGGCGAGAAGGACTCACGTTGGGTTCAGTGGAGGATTATCACGGACTTCTACAAGTGGTGCCGGGCCAACGGCGTATACCTCAATGTTCCCGACTACTACTACCTGACCGGTTCTAGCAAGTGCGCAATGGGCTACAGGGAAGTCAACTGGAGTCTTCCCAGGGATCAGCAGGTGATCCACACCCGTCAGAATATCTACGATGGAACCTGGACCAAGAACGGATCGATGGGATGGATGTTCGTCCCCTTGACTCAGTATCACGGAGGGGGCGCAGCAGCGACGATTGAACCGCTCTCTCAGCATATCGATCACTACCAGAGGATCATGATGAGTAATCTCGGCGCTGGTGTGCAAGCTTGCTATCGAGGTCCTAGATTATTCGATACCCCTGAAACGCGAACGATGGTCAAGGACAGTGTCGACTGGTTCAAGAAACATCGTCAGGTACTCGAAGGCGATTTGATTCATCTTCGAAGGGCAGATGCCAGAGACCTCGACTACTGGTTGATGGTGAACCCTACTGCCGAGGAGAAGGGGCTCTTGATGCTCTTCAATCCACTCGATGAAACGACAACGAAGGAACTTCGAATTCCACTTTATTACACCGGCCTGGTCGAGAGTGCGATTCTCCGGGTCGAGGATGGAAGTCCGCAAGCTATCGAGCTGCGACGAGATGGAACCATCGACCTGGATGTCACTGTGAGTGCGGGTGGGTACAGTTGGATCACCTTCGAATGAAGTATTTGCAGGTCGTTTCGATGATCGAACTCGTCGGCTAGCATGAAGGTCTTGGTCTACCTGTTCTACTGGGAGTTCTCATGAAGTACATCGTCTCCATTTCGATGATTCTCGCCTTCAACTGCTCTGGTCTCAGCGCACAGGCGCCTCAGTTCAGTAACGAGAC
>DUAN01000057.1 GCA_012960845.1 Planctomycetota bacterium
GAACTGGATGATGTAATCACGTCCCGGCTGAGGATTGGCGAAGGTCTCCAGTTGGCGGCTCGGGGAAGTCGACATGAGGGGCTCCTGTTCCGCAGGTTAGGAGCGCTGGAGCGGCCCCAGAAGAGCGTATCCTAGCGTCTCGGCCCCTCCGAGGGGAGGGGAGAAGCACCCTCTGCACGAAACTCTCCAGTGACTCCGACAATTGGAGATTACCGGGCAACAAGCGGGTGCCGACCTGAGCGGTCACTTGTATCATCTGTACAGGAAGAGACTCGGTGGGTGGTGGATTGCGCTTTTATCGGCGGTTCATCGGCCCATCCGAGCAGCGAGGAAGAGATCAGATGGTTCAGCCAAAGGTATTGGTCCTGGGTTACGGGATCGAGTTGCGCAGGGTCCTGGCCTTGCTGCAGCATTCATCGATGGATTTGATCGGTGTGATCCCCTGGAGTGGATCGGACAGCCCCGTCATGTGGGACGAGGAGAGTGGCCTTCAGCGTCACCAGGTCGTCGGATCCTTCGACCAACTGGCGACCATCCTCGACCAGCAGGCGACGGCGGTCTGTTTCGCCTTCTCGCGCCCTGCAGAACGGTGGGAAGCGCTTCGATGCTGCCAGGAGTTGGCGGCAGAGGTGGTCGGAATCATCTCTCCCGAGGCCCGGATCGGGGCCGATGTGAGGATGGGTCAGGCGGTCGTGATCGACCAGGGCTGCAGCGTCGAATCGGGAGCATCGCTGGGTACCGCTTCACTGCTGCTACCTGGCGTTCGTCTGGGAATCGGCGCTCGTTGCGGAGATGCCTGTGTGCTGGAGGCGGGAGCATCTCTCGATGACCTGTCGAGGATCGGCGATCAGGTGTTCCTCGGTGCGGGCTCCAGGGTGCTGGCGGGGTGTTTCGTCGGTCGAGCAGCAGTAGTTCTCCCCGGATCCGTTATCACCTCGGACGTGGGTCCGGGTACGATCGTTTCGGGGATCCCAGCCGTGGTGGTGGAGTCTTCGGTCTTCTCCGATGGAGATGGACCCCCCCGGCCATTGCCGTCCCTCTAGGGACAGGAGACCTGAAACCGATGAATCAGTCCGAGACGAGTGAATCCCTCTCTGAAGTCCCCGAAGATGATGATCTGGAAATCCTCGATGTCGATCCAGCGGAGGTTCTCCAGTGCCGCAGGGAGAGCGGTTACCAGCCGCCCATGTTGAGCCAGGAAATCTCGGTGACCGGCGGAGTGATCCGCCAGCGCTGGGAGGATTTCAAGGTCACGGAGATGCCTCTCTACACCCCGTGCGGCGCTGGCGAGCACCTGTATCTGACCATCGAGAAGAGTAATCGCACGACCATTCAGGCGCGCGATCACATCGCCAGGACTCTGGGTGTGAAGCGGGAACTGATCGGGTTTGCCGGCTTCAAGGACAAGCGAGCGATCACCACCCAGACCTTTTCGGTGCCGATCCTGACCGATCGAGATGTGGTCTCCATCGATGCCCCGTGGATCCGAGTGCTCTCGGTGTCTCGCCACAAGAACAAGATTCGAACCGGGCATCTGGCCGGCAATCAGTTCGAGATCCGGATCCGTGAGGTGGAGAAGGGGGCACTCGAGAGTGCCAGCCAAAGGATCGAGGAGATCTCGGTCGGGGGGTTGCCGAATTTTTATGGCCCACAACGATTCGGCATGCACGGTGATGGCGCACGCGTCGGAGCGGCACTGTTGAGAAGACAGATTGCAGAAGCACTGGAACTGCTGCTGGCTCCACGCGAGGGGGTCGAAGAGGATTATCGAAGCGCATATGCGGCGGGGGATATCGATGCTGCGAGGCGACTGCTCCCTCCCGGAAGAACCACCGAGGCCGCTCTTCTCACCTCCCTCAAAACTCACCCCGGAAATCTTCGTGCGGCGGCTCGTAGGATCCCTCATGCCTTGCGGAGGATGTACTACTCCGCCTATCAAGCAGAACTGTTCAACTGGGTTCTGATGGAACGGATCGAACGGTCGCAGGATGGGTACTGGTTGCCATGGGCCGGAGATATTTGCCAGTGGGAGGGACAAAGGTCGCGATTTCATGTCTCGATGGAGGAGGCGGGCTGGCTCGAAGACCAGCAACGCGCCAGGGCCGGGGAGATCTCTCCTACGGGTCCGATCTTCGGCAAGAAGATGAAGTTGCCTGAAGGGGAAGCAGGGCGGATCGAGAGTGCCGTGTTGATCGCAGAGGGACTGCGTCCAGGTTCCTGGCTCTCTCATGTTCGTGGCATGAAACTCGATGGTACACGGCGACCATTAAGGATCCAGGTCGGGCAGCCTCAGGTCGCCTGGGAGGAGGAGGAGCAGAGTCTGCTGGTCTCCTTCAGTTTACCTTCCGGTGCCTTCGCCACGGTATTCCTCGAGCAGTTGATGGGGGCTTCCAATTCGCCGGAAGCCAGTTCCACCGCAGCTTCTACTGCTCCTGTGGAACCTGACCTCGACTGATTTCAAGAACCTTGACCTTGTGCACACCGGCCGGCAGTTCGACATCGAACTCTTCGCCCTCTTTCTTCTGTAGCATCGCCTTGCCCAGTGGTGAGAGGTAGGAGAGCACTCCATTATCTGGGCCCCCATCCCACGGTCCTAGCAGGCAGTACTCGTATGTCGAGTCGGTCGAAATGTTATGAAACTTGATCTTACTACCGAGCCCGACCTGATCGGTGCTGGCCTCCTCGGGGTCGATGAGGCGAACTCGGTCGAGATCTCCCTGTAGTTCCATGACCCTGCGGTTGAGGTTTTCTCGCTCCTCGATCGCCGATGTGAACTCGGCATTTTCGCTCAGGTCACCCAGTGCAGCCGCATCTCCGATGGCCTTGAAGATCGCCGGTAGCTTCTCGTTGCGAATTTCAGTCAGTTCACCCTGAACCTTGTCTATGCCGAACTGGGTCGAGTAGATCACCCTTTGTTGGGCCATAGCACTGCCGCGACTGGCTTGGCCGGCCAGAACCTTGGGGAACTTGCGGAGGATGATCGCCTTGGCCTTCTCCAGGTTGGATGCACTGATGGAGCGGGAACCCGCCAATTGCATGTAGATCTCTCGTGCGTCAGTCAGGGCGCCGCGTTCCAGGACCCTTGTGAGCAGCGCAAAAGGCTTGACCGATAACTGCTGCCGATAGCGCTTCACCGAAGTGGCGATTCCGGGGTCCTTGCTCCCCTCGTTTTCGAGAGAGAGTCGATCAAAACTGGCCGCCGCCTGGCGGAACAGGTCGGGCGAGGAGACTCCCTCGAGACAGGGAAAGTATCGGAGATCCGCGGAAGCAGATCTGCGAACCAGATGGAGGAATAGCAGAGGCGACTTCCCCGGGCTGCGGAGTACGCTGGAACCGATCTGGTCGACCAGGTGTAACTGGTTGGCATCTTCGTAGATCTGGATGATCAACTCGCGAAGTGAATCGTCCGATTTCAGTAACAATTCTACGAGCAGGGAATCCCAGCGATCAGGGTCCAGTCCACGGATCACTGCAAGGGTTTCCTTCTGGTCTTCTTCGCGCCCGAGCAAGTTGAGCAGGTCTGACGGATGGCGCGCCTTCATGATGAGGGCACCGATGGCCATCACCTCGTCTCCATCGGGAGCGTGATCTGTGAGCAAGAGCAGAGCGGAAATCTGCTGTGCAGGTACCAGGTCGCCACGCAAGATGTCGCGACGCAGTAACTTGAACTGGGGAACGAGTAGTTGGTGCTCGTCTTCTCGTAATTCGGAGAGGCACTCGCGAATGACCTTGAGTCGGTCGTCGGGACTCAGATGGGCAAAGCGACGATCGATGCTGGCGGTCAGAGCCTCTGGCCCATCGAGAAGATATAACTCGTTGTTCTTGCCACCGGACTGACCGATCAGCGAGTCCTTCTTGATGGCGGTTTTGGCACGAGTCCACCACTTGCTCCAGGAGGAGGCGGGGACCGCAACTCCGCTCAGCGCGTCCTTGATCCTCGAGAGGGGGATCGGCTTGCTGGTGGTCCTCAGCACCAGTTTGATCAGTTCCGCTGGCTCTTGGTCCGCCAGCGAGCGTAGGTCTTCCGGTCGCTTCCAAGCCATCACAAGGTAGTGATCGGCGTCGAGAGGATCGCAGATTTGAGGAAGCGCCTCCAGCTTTACGGAGTGCCCTTTCTTTTTCTCGAAGTCTACAGTGGCGGTGCCGATCGCCGGGTCCAGTTCCGTCACAACGCCGACACCCCAGCCGGAGCGATGTTTGACATAGGAGCCCGGTTGATAATGGACCATCCTCTTGAAGAGAGGGATGATGTCGCCGGGCCGGGTTCCATCCATCAGGCCAGAGGTTTCGACACAGTTGTTGAATCCATCGATGTGCCCGAACTGGGACTTGTAAATCTCGAGCAACCACCCGCGAGCGTCCTTGTTTCGTGGAAGGCTGCACGCAAGTACCTCGTGGAACTCCACTTTCTTTTCGGGGGACAACTCATCGGTGTGACCCGATTGCAGGAGTAGTTCGAGCATCTGACCTGCTCGTTCTCCATGGCCTGCGGTGATCGCCTGATTGGTCGCTAGCAAATATTCGGGAAAGCGAACATCTTCGCTCTCGATGGCGTCGAGCCACGCTTCCTCGTACTCGCCCCAGGATTGTTCATTCATGGTCTGGGTGAGTCGATCGGTGAACTTGGACATCTGGTTCAAACCCCCTGGTCCGACGTCAGGTCGGATCTTTCAATACTGGCAATGTGCGAATCGAACACGATTCGTCCTGCAGCGCAAACTATGCGAGGAACTTGGTTAGCAAATTCGTGAATTAGTACTTCCTCATCGGGTACATCCCAGAGGACCAGATCGGCTCTTTTTCCCGTTTCAATCGTTCCACACCGTGCCTCACGACCCAGTGCATGAGCCCCACCTCGAGTGGCGGCGATGATCGCTTCTGTCGGGGTCAGGCCCATGTGCATCACCGACAGGCCTGCGATGAAAAGCATGCTTTCGATGGTGCAAGACCCAGGATTCCGGTCGGTCGCAATCGCAATCTCGAGCCCCGCGTCGATCAGGGACCGAGCCGGAGCGTAACCTGATTTCCGCAGATAGAAAGTGGTCCCGGGAAGGAGGGTGGGGACGACTCCCGCGCTTTTCAGCGCCTCGATGCCCTCCGTGGTGACTTCCATCAGGTGGTCGGCACTGATGGCACCGACCTGGGCGGCGACCAGTGATCCACCCGAGGCGGCCAGTTCGTCGGCGTGAATCTTCGGTTTGAGGCCATTTTCCAGACCCGCTTGAAGGATCTGGGTGCTCTCCTGAGTGTCAAACACGCCTCTTTCGCAGAAGACATCGCAGAACTCGGCCAATCCTTCGCGGGCGACCTGAGGGATCATCTGCTGACAGATGATACGGATATATTCGGCCCGATCGTGCTGCCATTCGTCGGGGATCTCGTGGGCTCCCATGAAGGTGGCGACGATTTCGATCGGAAATTCCTCGGACAACTGGCGGATGGCCCGGAGCATCTTCAGTTCGCTCTCCAGATCGAGCCCATATCCGCTCTTGATTTCGATGGTGGTGGAGCCTGATTCCATCATTCTCTGTAGCCTTGGTCTGGCTGAATCGACCAGTTGCTGAAGGTCAGCGGCGCGAGTCATCCGGACAGACGCCCGAATCCCTCCACCCTCGCTGGCAATATGTTCGTAGTCGGCTCCTGCACAGCGCTGGACGAACTCGCCCGAGCGTTCTCCTCCGAAAACCAGGTGGGTGTGTGAATCGACAAACCCTGCGGTCAACAACTTCCCAGTGCCATCGAGTGTCTGGCTACCATCGAAAAGACCGGCGAGTTTCTCCGCCGGTCCGATCGCCTGAATCTGTCCTGCGTCCACTGCTACGGAGACTCCCATGATGGCTGCTTCGTGACCGGGAAGTAGTCTTCCGACATTCTCGATCAGCAAGTCGACGGAGGTCTTCATCGGGGTCGACCTCCTCGCATCGGAATCCATACAGAATGTTCATCGGCAAATTCGGAAGCCTGTTGATAGCCCGCATCGACATGACGCCAGATCCCCGAGCCGGGGTCGTTGGTCAGCACTCGTTCGAGGCGCGCTGCAGCCTCTTCTGTTCCATCGGCGACGACTACCATACCGGCATGAATCGAGTTGCCGATCCCGACCCCTCCTCCGTGATGGAGTGAGACCCAGGTGGCACCACTGGCGGTATTCAGCATCAGGTTCAGCAGTGGCCAATCGGCGATGGCATCGGAACCATCGAGCATCGCTTCGGTCTCCCGGTTTGGCGAGGCGACGGAACCACAGTCGAGGTGGTCTCGACCGATGACGATGGGAGCGGAGATCTCGCCGTTGGCGACCAGCTGATTGATACGCAGGCCGAACTTGGCTCTTTCGCCGTATCCGAGCCAGCAGATCCGCGCCGGAAGCCCCTGGAACTGGACTCGTTCCTGAGCGGTGCGGATCCAGTGACAGAGGTGCTGGTCTTCGGGAAACAGTTCGAGGATCGCCTCATCGGTACGGTGGATGTCTGCCGGATCTCCGCTGAGAGCGACCCAGCGGAAGGGACCCTTGCCCTGGCAAAAGAGCGGGCGGACATAAGCAGGGACAAAGCCGGGGTAGTCAAATGCGTGCTCGAAACCGGCGTCTTGAGCCTGGCCTCTGAGGTTGTTGCCGTAGTCGAAAGCGATCGAGCCGGCTCGTTGCAAGCCGACGATCGCTTCACAATGGCGGTACATCGCATCCATCGAGAGCTCGAGGTATTGATCTGGATCGGTATCGCGCAGCAGCAAGATCTCGTCGAGAGGTTTCTGGTCGGGGACATATCCACACAGCGCATCATGAGCACTGGTTTGATCGGTGACCATGTCGGGCACGATGCCGCGGCGCAGGATCTCCGGGAGCAGGACGGCAGCGTTGCCCAGCAGGCCGACCGATCGGGCCTCTTTCGCTGAGCACAACTGATTGATTCGTTCCAGAGCGGCATCCAGATCGAGGAATGACTCGTCGAGATAACCGGTTTTCAGCCGTTTCTTGATCCGCTCGGGGTCGACCTCGATGGTCAGTGAGACCGCCCCTGCCATCGAGGCGGCCAGTGGCTGCGCCCCGCCCATTCCTCCCAGCCCTGCCGTGAGGATCCAGCGCCCGGCAAGATCGCCACCGAAGTGCTGGCGCCCCGCCTCGACAAAGGTCTCGTAGGTGCCCTGGAGGATTCCTTGAGTTCCGATGTAGATCCACGAGCCGGCGGTCATCTGGCCATACATCGTCAGCCCTTCCGCCTCCAGTCGGCGGAATTCTTCGATGGTGCCCCAGCGTGGTACCAGATTCGAGTTGGCGATCAGAACTCTGGGTGCATCGGCGTGAGTTCGCGCCACCGCAACCGGCTTCCCACTCTGGATCAGCAAGGTCTCGTCGGGCCGCATCGATCTCAGGGTCGAGACGATGGCGTCGAAACATTCCCATGTCCGGGCTGCTTTTCCAGAACCGCCGTACACGACCAGATGATCGGGATCTTCGGCGACCTCGGGATCGAGGTTATTCATCAGCATCCGCAAGGGAGCTTCGATCAGCCACGACTGGCAACTGAGTTCTTTGCCGCGTGGGGCGCGGACGGTGCGGGGGCCTTGGGAGGTGCGGGCGCCTTGGGAACTGGAGCCTTGGGAACTGGAGCCTTGGGAACTGGAGCCTTGGGAACTGGAGCCTTGGGAACTGGAGCCTTGGGAACTGGAGCCTTGGGAACTGGAGCCTTGGGAACTGGAGCCTCGAGATACGGGTTGTTCCACGGACAAAGGCTGTCCCTCTCCAGGGTGGCTGGCTTCCACCCCTCGCTTCTGGGGCTCGTCGCCCAGCTCTCGATGATGTCGAATCCCGATGGCACCCGATCCTGCCACCGGATGCAACCGAAACAGGGTTCAGATTGGAGTTCATCTCAGTGGTCGCTTCGTCTCGAAAGTGGCCTCAGATCAGGGTAAAATAGAGGGGGTAGCGGTGGGATTGGAGATCTGGACATGAGGATTACCCGGGCACGAGCGCTGGGCACCTGCTTCGGGGTGCGAGACGCAATAGATGCGGCTCTTTCCCCCGAGATCTCCATCGATCTGACCATCGTTGGCCAACTGGTTCATAACCCACAGACGGTTCAGAGATTACATGATGCTGGGGTGAAGATGGTCAGTTCCAGCGATGACGAGATCACCACCAGAAACGTCATGATCACCGCTCACGGAGCACCCGCCAGCCTCAAGAAGAAACTCAGTGATCAGGGCCACATCGTGTACGACGCCACCTGCCCACTGGTGTTGAGGGTCCATCAGGCGGTGCGGAGGCTGGTCAAGGAGGGGTGGCACCCGGTAGTGATCGGCCAGCGAGAGCATGTCGAGGTGAAGGGGATCGTCGGCGATCTGGTCGATTTTACCGTCATCGGCGACCTCGATGATCTGCACCTGCTGGAGGGGCGAGAACGGATTGGAGTGGTCTGCCAGACCACCTACCGGATTCGTCAGGCGATCGAGATCCTGCTTCAGATCGGTCTGCGCTTTCCCGACATCGACATCGAGTTCATCGATACCGTCTGTAAGCCAACCAAGGATCGTCAAAATGCTGTCGATGAACTGTCCGAGCAGGTCGATGTGATGATCGTGGTGGGTGGAACCAACTCGTCGAATACCCACAAGTTGCTCAATGTGTGCCGCGAAAAAGAGGTTCCCGCTTACCATGTCGAAAACGATGAGCAACTGGAGCCGGGCTGGTTTGTCGGGGTGGAACATGTCGGGATCACCGCCGGGACTTCGACCCCTCATGATGTGATCGATCAAATTCATGCCAGGCTGGTCCAGATCTCTCGACAGCAGTGATGGCCTCTCTGGGCCGGAATCCTGCACTCTGGAGTCGATTGAGGTCGAGTAGTTTCGCCATTCGCCGGAGTATTCCGGGACGGAGTGGGGTACACTTTTAGGAGTACTCCTGCTATTTGCCCGTGTCGATGAGACTGGCCCGGGCCATGAGAGACCAAGAGGCGATTGAGATGTTTCGTATGAAATTTTACCCGCTTGTGATCCTGCTTGTGCTATTTCTTCCGGATCTTTGCGATGCCGGTGGGACTCCGCTCTCCACTCGAAGGGTGGCCAGTGGTATCAGCCGTCCGGTTCTGGTGACCGCTCCCACTGCAGATTTCGAACGACTGTTCATCGTCCAACAGCAGGGAACGATTCGAATCTATGACATGACCAGTGCTCAGATGATCTCGACACCCTTTCTCGACATCAATTCGATCGTCGGCGGAGGGACTTCAGGAGCGGATGAGCGAGGATTGCTGGGATTGGCATTTCACCCTGATTACGCCAGCAATGGGTACTTCTACGTTTACTACACCAACAACTCATCGAACACGACGGTCGCTCGCTACTCGGTCTCCACCAACAATCCCAACGTGGCGAATCCATCCAGTGCTCAGATCGTGCTGACCCAGAACCAGCCCTACTCGAATCACAACGGCGGGATGATCGAGTTCAGCCCGGTCGACGGTTACCTGTATATCGGCCTTGGTGATGGGGGAAGTGCCAATGATCCCCAGGGGAATGGACAGAACAACAACACGCGCCTCGGCAAGATTCTTCGGATCGATGTCGATGGGGGAACGCCCTACTCGATTCCTGCCGATAATCCATTTGCTGGCCCTGGATCTCCTCTCGATGAGATCTGGGCGACGGGCATGAGAAATCCGTGGAGATTTTCCTTCGACCGGCTCACCGGTGATTTCTACATCGCAGATGTCGGACAATACAACTGGGAAGAGATCAACATCCAGTCCGCCGCCTCGGTCGGCGGGGAGAATTACGGCTGGCGCTGCATGGAGGGGAATACCTGCACGGGCTTGTCCGGTTGCACCTGTAACGCCGCTTCACTGACCGAACCCAAGCAGGTCTACAATCATGGAAGTGGTTGCTCCATCACCGGGGGCAATGTTTACAGCGGCTGTGCAATGCCCGACATGCAGGGCCTGTACTTCTACGGAGACTGGTGTTCCAACCAGATCTGGTCCTTCCGGTGGACTGGATCGAGCGTATCCGAGTATACCTCCCGTACCTCCGAACTGGATCCTCCTGGCTCCCAGAGCATCACCGGGATTGCTGGATTCGGACAGGATGCATATGGCGAGGTATACATCTGCGACTGGTCCGGAGGAGAGATCTTCAAGATTGTTCCGGCCAACATCGCGAGCCTCGATCTCAACGGCAACTACATCGTGGACTCCTGCGAGTGCGCCATCGGTAACACCACCGATTGCAACAACAACGGTGAACCAGACAGCTGCGACATCGCTGCTGGAATCGAAGTCGATTGCGATGGAGATTTGATTCCGGATTCCTGCCAGACTCCCACCACGGATTGCGATTCCAATGGTGTCGAGGATTCCTGCGACATCGATGCGGGTGCTGAGGATTGCGACGGGGACGGTGTTCCCGACATCTGTCAGCTGGCGACCAACGACTGCGATGGCAGTGGTGTTCACGATGTCTGTGAAATTCAGAATGGCCTGCTGCTGGACTGTGACTTCGACAATGTCCCCGATATTTGTCAACTGGCAGCGGGCACTGCCGAAGATTGCAACAGCAATACGCTGCTCGATAGCTGCGAGATCGATCTGGGCATTGCCGATGACTGCAATGGGAATGGCTCCATCGACGACTGCGAGATCGATGCCGGGACCACGCCGGACTGTAATTCAAACAATTCACCCGACAGTTGTGATATCGCCAATGGGTCCGCTGCCGATTCGGATGGCAATGGTATTCCTGACAGTTGTGAATCGACGTTTTTCCGCAGAGGTGACACCAATACGGATGGGATGGTGAACATTGCAGATGTGGTGAGAGCCCTCGGATTCCTGTTCAGTGGACAGCCAGATCCGACCTGTCTCTCGACCACGGATTGCAATGACGATGGGGTCATCGACATCTCCGATCCGGTGGCATTGCTCGGATACCTGTTCGGTTCCTCGTCCTTGCCGGCTCCGGGGGAGATCTGTGGGCTGGATCCGACGACCGACTCGCTGAGTTGCATTTCCTACGATGCTTGTCCCTGAATCGAGCCAGCCTCGATTTCAAGGAGTTTGCAGCAGGTGGTCTTGAAGACCGCCTGCTGTTTTTTCTTGCAGCATGATATCCTTCTCTTGTCGGCCACTGGCCAGAACCGTTCAGGGGAATCGTCAAGGGGTGCATGCGGGAGGGAACAAGGATGATCAAATCGTTCCAGGGGCTGGCGATCTTCTTTGTTCTTCTGGCGATCGCTTCACTGGGCCCACTGCTTTACTTCCATCAGCAGTGGCTCATCGAGGGCCACGATTATGCGGAAATCACCGCGAAACTCTCCAGCATCCGTGAAAATGTAGCGGAAGCCCACCTGTGGACAGAGGAACTGATCTCGGGGGACAAGACCCAGACCCTATCAGAAGTGAAGAGTCGATTCGCAGATGCTCATGCTGCAGCCCTGGAGTTTAAAACTGCACTTCCCGAGAAGGGTGGAGGAGTGATGGACTCGGTCGTTTCTGGTGTCAGCATTCTCGATCACACCTTGGTTCTGCAGGAAACTCTGATCGATCTCCAGACAGCTGCCAACAATCGTCTCGACGCTCCCCTGGAAAAGAGCAAGGCAGGTAGTGATAGTGATATCGAATTCGATACCATCTACAAGAGAGTCCTTGAGAGCACCAGGCTCATCGAGAGAACCGTTCGTGCTCAACAGGAAGAATCCTCTTCAAGGAATCTTCGAAATCATTACCTGACCCTGGTGGTCTGGATGATGACTCTGGCCGCTACCTTTGCATTGTTGCTGCTATTCAAACAACGGCAATCCAGGAGTGAATTGGAGAAAAAAGTACTGGAGACTCGATTCCAGGAGGCACAAAAGCTCGAAAGTCTGGGAGTGCTGGCGGGAGGAATCGCACACGACTTCAATAATCTTTTGCAGGCAGTGTCAGGAAATGCAAGTCTCATTCTTCATGAGGAAATACTGCCGGAACAGATTCGGGATCAGGTGAAGGAGATCGAGGTCGGTGCGATGAAGGCCTCTGATTTGACGAGCCAGATGCTTGCCTATGCCGGGAAGGGAAGGCAGAGCGAGAAGGTAGTCGAGTTCGACAAACTGGTCGAGGAGATCACTTCCCTGGTTCGACTATCGACACCGAAAACCATCGTGGTGAATTACTCTCTGAATGCGGGTTCAGGCAGCATTCGATGTAATGAGACTCAAATTCAGCAGGTGGTGATGAATCTGGTCATCAACGCTACGGAAGCTTCGATTCAGAGCCATCATGCGGTGGAAGTGAAGACCTATCTTAAGACTATCACGGCAGATGAACTGGACCCATCGATAGGAGCTGGCCCCGAGTTGGAGGATGGGGAGTACGTCGTTTTTGAGGTCGAGGACCGTGGAACGGGGATGTCTGAGGAGTCTCAATCGCGCTGTTTTGAACCCTTCTATTCGACCAAGTTCACCGGGCGGGGGCTGGGCCTGGCAGCGGTGCTGGGTATTGTTCGTGCCCATGGTGGAGTGTTGGAACTGGAATCTGAACAGGGAGTGGGCACTTGTTTCAGAGCATTGCTCCCCACCTGTGAGTGGGTGGAGCAGGTTGAACCCACTTCTGAACAGATCCAGGTCAGTTCGGGAAAAGGGCGCCGCGCGCTGGTGATCGATGACGATCCGATGGTGAGGAAGATCGTGGTGCGAATGCTGGAGCGTTCCGGTTATCGGGTCGACTCTGTAGATGATGGAGATCTCGGGGTCGAGGCGGTGAAACGTGCCAACGGAAGGTATCATGTGGTGATCATCGACATGGAGATGCCGGGTCGGAATGGACTTGAGGTGGGGCGTGAACTCCACCAGAAGTGGAGCCATCTACCACTGATTCTATCCAGTGGTTATGGGAGTGAACTGATTCAGCAATCGGGGCCATTTCAGGCCTTCATCCAGAAGCCATACTCGTTACAGGCCCTGACGCAAGTGGTCTCCTCGGTCGCTCTTCCGCTCGATGAATTCCCCGGTCAATCGCATGAATCACGATCCTGAGCAATTATTTCGATCGTGGTCGCATCCCAACGAACTCCTCGCAGTACGGTTTCGATGACCTTTCCAGGTAACAGGCGACCCTCGTAGGGAGACCAGCCGGCGCGGCTACGGATCTCGCTTCCCTTCACCTCCCATGGTTGCCGAACATCGAGGATCGATAGGGAGGCGACCGATCCCGGTTTGAGATCACCCATCGTTCCCGGAAAGAAATTGGAAAAGATTCGAGCTGGGGTTACTGACGCTCGCTCGATGAGCACTGGCCAGGAGACTCCCTCTTTGGCCAGTTGACACAGGAATCCACCGAAGGTGTCGAGCAGCGGAACTCCCGAGACTCCGCGGGCATTTTCTTCTCTGGAGTGGGGAGCGTGATCGGTGGCGATGCAGTCGATGGAACCACAGATGAGCCCCTCCAGAAGTGCATGGCGATCTCGTGGACTGCGCAGGGGTGGATTCATCTGAAGCCAGTCCGAGCGGTCGAATTGGTGACGATTCTCTTCATCGAAAGAGAGGTGGTGAGGGGCGACCTCGGTGCTGACGCTCTGACCTTCTTCTCGAGCCTGTTCGATCAGTGCGAGGCCGTCTGCAGTGGAAAGGTGCGCGATGTGTGGGTGGATTTCCAGCGCCTTGCAGATGGTCAGGATCGAACGGATTGCCTCGACCTCCGCCTCGGGAGGTCTTCGTTGCTCGTGGGTCGGGCGATCTGCGTGACGCTGCAGGATGGCAGGATCCTCGGCATGGAACATCACCAGTTGGCCACGGAAGGGTTCGAGCACCTCGGCGACAGAAGAATCTCCCCACGAGTCGATATCTCCCACGCTGGGGCCGAAGTAACACTTCCAGGGGATGTCATTGCGGAACGGGGTTCCGCCCCTTGAGAGCAGGCCGTAAAGCACCACATCGACCAACGATTTCTCATCGGCGAGAAGTCGTTTCCGTTGATAGGATGCAGCATCGGAGGGTGGATCGGGGTTGTTGGGCATATCTCCCAGCAGTACGACCCCGCCGTGAATCGCCGCTTCACTGGCGCTTCGGTAGTCCTCCTTGTGTCTCTGAGATCCACCGGGATCGTCGCGGCAATGGACATGAATATCGATGAATCCTGGACAGACGATGACTCCTTCAGGCCAAACCACATCGGGTTGGCCGTCCAGATCTCCCCGTTCGAGGATGGTGCCTGTTCGATTACATATTCGAAGTCGTGACCGGGTGATCCCGCCAACCTCGGCGAGGTTTCCCTCGAGCATCCAGGTCGGGGGGAGAGTGGAATCTTCCATCCTCAATCGGCTCCCTCGTTCGAGTCTTGTCGATAGATGATCAGGCGGTCGTGGACCAGAATGGCCACATCTTGCAGCCCATCTCCGTCGAAATCCTCGACCATCACGCGGCGCGGCTCGATGCCTCGTCCTCCGCCTCGAAATAGTTTCTTTTCGAAGACCGGGAAACGGAGCACGCTGCTGAAGAGATCGTCTCCTCCGGCGAGAATTTCCAGTTCAGCTCGGACCCCATCCACCACGATCAGGTCGTCGACTCCGTCACCATCGAGATCTCCACTGGCCATTGCAGTCGAGCGGCTATTTTCGTGGTCACTCCTGCGAGAGAAGACTTCGCTGGGGATCCAGTCCGGATCGGAGGGTCGAACCACCAGCAGGGCTCGATCGGTCAGCATCAGGATCTCGTCGAATCCATCTCCATCCAGATCTGCGGCAGTCGCTTGCTTGACCTTCTGGAAAGGCCCTTCGATCGAAGCATACACCGCTGATTCGTCAGCCAGATGAATCAATCCTTGACCGGCGTCGATGAGAGCCAGTTGGGCACGATCATCGACCAGCCGGATCGGGACTGCAGCTACCAGCTTGGCGGAGCCTCCGGGAGCATCGATCTGCTGCTCTACCTGTGCTTTCAGTCCATCGATCGAGATGATGCGACAGCGCCCTTCCCGGGCGATCAGCAACTGGTCAGCGGAACCTCTCTGAACGTTGCCACCCGATTCGACGGTCGCAGGGATCTGAATCGAATCAAACCGATCGGATTGGAGGCGAAAAAACCTGGGAGTTTCGAATGGGATCTCTACCACGGTGATCTGAGTGCCGTTCGGCCCGGGAAAGAGGTGCAGGGCACTTGGTTCCCGATCGGACTCGAAAGTGGTCGAGACATCGCTCTCCAGTGGCCACTGGATCAACTGGTAAGTGCGAGTCTTTTCATCCCCACGATGGAGGCTGACCAGCGGGAACTGTTCCCCGGCAGAGGCGATTGCGATCAGTGTCGAGATCTGCTCTCCCTCGAGCAGTGACGGGAAGGAAAAACCGCTCTGGTCGACGATGGACTTGCCGGCTCCTCCTTCCTCGGGGCTGGTGATGATCACCTCCTGATGATGGATCAGCAGCGATTTCGGTTTCTTGAGCGTGGCGGAGGAGGAGCCTGGCGTGAGTTGCCCATTCCGGTTCCAGAAGGGTCTCAGCACCGATGACTGTGCATCGGAGATCACTACATCCGGATCGCCATCGCCGTCGATGTCTCCGACTGACAGAGAGCCGGCTCCGATTCCCTTGGGGGAGAGTGGGAAGACTTCGGGAGCGGGAAGAATTTGACTTCCTCTGCCCCTTTCCATGCGAAGACCCCGCAGCACCGGGCGATGTTTGTCCGCCATCATCAGCAGGCTTCCATCGATGGTCGTGGCGAGCCCCAGTAATCGAGAATCTTCCGCTTCCAGCAGGATCTCGGAACTCCACCCATCGGCAGATCCCGGGCGCACCCGCAGTGGATGCAGTCGATCTGCGGAAGCACTGCTGACCGTCAGCAAGTCGGTCATTCCATCCCCATCGATGTCTGCGCGATGCAAGGAGATCGGATTGATTGCGGTTCCTGGTAACGTTTCGATCTCGGGTACACCTGAGCGAGTCAGATTTCGAATCTCATGAACACCCTCCTTCGATAGGATGCGGATCACCGTCTGTCCCTTCTCTCCCTCCTCGATGTCGATAGTTCGGTCGCCGCGTGCAATCTCGCGAAGTCGAATCCGGAAATCGGATCGGAACCGATCGGGATCTGTAGATCCCCAGCGAATTTCGATCCGGTTCGCATCGGGACAGCAGAGGATCAGATCCAGCTGACCATCCCCATCGACATCGCCGGATCCAATCGCCTCGACCGAGGCGCGAACGGGAATCGAAGCTCGACTCCAGCCATCGGGATCGACGAGGGTGTTGCCACCTTCATGATGGGTAAATCCAGTCACCTGTGGATCGCGCAGCAACTGGATCAACTCTCCCCGGTTGCCGTCCCACACCACCAGGTCGATGTCGCCATCGCCATCGAGATCTGCGGAGTGCCATGGCCCTCCAGCGGAGGAGAGGCGGAAGACCTGGAGATCGGAAAATCCAAAACTCCCATCGGCAGCCAGAGTAGTGGAGGGAAGTGTCCAGAGGGTGGCCAGAACCAGGCAAATCTGGAGCCACGATCGGGTCATCGGTTCAACTTGGGCCATGATAATCCTCCTGATTGGCGTCCAGAAATACTCCCGGGTTGACATGTAGATCCTTGCAGAACATCTCGCAGCAGATCAATATGTCAGATCACGGAATGGTAGTCACTATCGGTGATGAGTAGAACCCCTGAGGGATTACATTTAGAGGAGAAACCACATGATTTGCTGGATCCTCGTCCTGCTCACTTCCCTCGTTGCGGTGCAGTCTCCGCCTTCTTCTGTGGATGGACCCGTCTCCAAGGTCCAGCGCGAACGGATCGAACTGGTCGGAGGAAATCACCTCTCAGGTACCGTCATCAAACAGGACGATGAGAAGATGTTTGTCGATATCGGTCCGACCATCATCCAGATCCCACTCAATTCGGTGATTTCTAGACGGGTGCTCACCGATTCGGGTGAAGTGGTCGAATCTTCCGATTCCCAGAGTGTCTATCAGGTCGGACCTGGGATCCCCTTGCCACTGCAGGAAGCGGAAAATCGCGCCCGTGGTTCAGTGGTCCGGGTGATGGCCGGAGGTGGCCTCGGTAGCGGATTCATCATCAATGATGACGGCTTGGTGATCACCAATGTTCATGTGGTCGAAGGCGAACGAGATCTTCAATTGACCCTCTATCTCGATGATGCCGAGGGAGGTGCTCGTAAGGAGCAGATTGAAAATGTCGAGATCGTCGCTCTCAATCCGTTCCTCGATCTGGCTCTACTACGCATCCCGGATGCCAAGAATCTGCAGTTGAAACCGGTCAAGTTCGCCGCGACCGGCTCCTTCGAACGGAGCCAGAAGGTGTTTGCCGTCGGCACACCTCGGGGATTCGAGAGAACCGTCAGCGAGGGCATCATCTCCGATCCTTACCGGTCCTTCGAGGGTCAGGTTTACATCCAGACCACCACACCGATCAATCCCGGAAATTCAGGTGGGGCACTCTTCAATGAAGCGGGAGAGGTGATCGGGGTCACAAACATGAAAATCCTTCAGTCTGAGGGATTAAATTTTGCAATTCCTCTCGATCAGGTCAAGTTTTTCATAGATCGTAGGGAAGCGTTTCTCTTTGACGAGAGCCAACCGAATACGGGTGTGCGTTACTTGCCGCCACCGAGAAAAAACCAACCCGGAGATTGACCCGCAAACTCCGGTAACTGATGCGGGAAACTCCGCGGAAGGAGATACCGAAATGGTATCCAAGTTCATCTATGGAATGTTGTTTGCGTCCCTCTTGCTGACCACAGGATCCTCTCCAGCAGATGCCGGCGGGGATCGACTGGGAAAGTACTCGGTGGTGGTCTGGACCGTCGATGACTGGCAAGCGGAGCGAGAGCAGGGGCAAGATACTGACTACGCCAGGTTCTTCAAGGAGCCGAGTGTCCAGGCGATCGCCGAGAGATTGATCTCGGGGATCGGTGAACTGGTCAGCGGTGGTCTCGAGGATCAGCCCGAGATGACGGATGACCTCACCATGATCTGGGAACATCTTTCCAACTTGGGAGAACAGATGACCGGTGAGTTCGTGCTGGGAGTCGGCTATCGGATGGATATGGGAATGCCGATGCCCGACATGATCGTCGACTTCCACGGCCCGGCGGAGTTCGGCGTGGTCCACCAGGAGATGCTGACAAAGATACAGACGATGATCGAAGCGGGGGGGGGGCCGCCTGCTTCGAAGAGAAAGTTCAGCATCGGAGATGTCGAGTTTTCCGGCATCGAGGCGATGCCGGGTGTCGGTCTCTATATCGGCCAATTCGAGGATCACCATCTGATCGGCACCAGCAAGAATGGGCTCGAAGAGTACCTCGCCGAGGGAGATACCGCTGTCGGGGAGAGGTTCAACTCGACCCGGATCTACAAACTGGCTCAAACCCATCTGAAGAGAGGAACCTCTCACGGATTCTTCAACATGGATGCCTTGTGGAACCTGCTCCCGATGCTGGACATGGCACTCGGAGGTTCGGAACCAGGATTTGGCGAGCCGTCGGAGGATGGGGATCTGCATCCTTTACCTGGGCAGGATCCTTCACCTACCTTTTCCGAGATGAAGCCCTCCAAGATCATCGCAGCCCTCGGTCTCGAAGCCATCAGCGGCATGGCCAGTTCTGGTTACATCGAGGAGGGTGGGGTCGGGAACGATATCGTTGTGGGACTGGAAGGGCGTCCGGGAATCACCGGTCTGATTCCGCAAGCCAACTCCGATATCACCATTCCAGCATTTGTCCCGGAAGGTACAATTGGCCTCTCCCTGATGAAGTATGACCTTTCAAACATCTTTGACATCGGCATCTCCATCGGTGCCATGCTCCAAGGTAGCGATCCTGAAGAGATTGCCGCGGAGATGGAGGCTGGCCTCCAGATGGCCAAGATGACCACTGGCATCGATGTGATGGAATTGATCGACTCCATCGAAGGAACCTTCTGTGTCTTCACACCTCCGCGGAAAACGGGGGAGCCCGCCTTCGATCCGATGGCGATGATGATGGGAGGGGGAGCTCCCAGTTTCCCCTTCGTGATCGGGCTGAAACTTGCGAATCGCAGAGCCTTTGACAAGTTGATGGAATCGATCGGACGACCCGAGATGATGGGAGCCGCTCTGCAGAAGGATGAGTTCATGGGTCGCGACCTGTGGAGTTTTGATCCTCTTGGAGATGTGCCACCCGAGTTTGCCGGTGAAGGTCCGTCGGTTCTGCCCAGCTGGTGTGTCGAAGGAGACTGGTTGATCTTTTCCACTGCGGCCGAGGAGGTCCAGGCGGCGCTGCGCCTCATCGATGGGGAGGGAGGAGCTCCCTTTGGTTCCGATAAAAGAACTGCGGCCGCTTTTGCCAAGGTGAAGGCGACCCAGGGTAATGGTATCAGCATGTCCAATGTCGGCGAGAACTTGAGCCAGGCAGCAGACCTTCTTCGTCCGCTGCTGGGACTTCTTCCACTGATCGCTCCCGATCTTGCTTCCGACGAAAATATGCTGTTTCTGTTTGATCCGGAGAATATTCCTGAATCTGAACTGTTCCGGAAGTACTTCGGATGGCAAGCATCGCGCACTTCCATCGTAGAGGGGGGATTGCGCATGTACACCTTCTCGGAGCAGGTTTCCGAAGCCGCGGATTCTTCGCAGGAGAAGAAGGAACCGGCGGCAAGAGGGTCTCAACTGTAGATCGGTGTGAGATCGGTGTGAGACCGGTGTGTTCTGCGGCTAGAATCGGTTTCTTTGCTGCCCCCAGCGACTTCTTTGGAAGTCGCTGGGGGCAGTTTTCCATCGGACCCGAGATGGAGCGGATCGCTCCCCTCAGATGGCTCCAAGGGGTAGGATCAGGGTGATCCAGAAAGGGGGCCCGATGGCCTTTGCCGATTGTGTCTCAGGGCGTAGGGGATTGATCCTGGGCGTCGCAAACGATCGCAGCATCGCCTGGGGCATCGCCCAGGTGCTTCATCAGGGTGGCGCTCGACTCGGTTTCACCTACCAGGGAGATCGGCTCGAGCGCCGCGTGCGGCCCCTGGTAGAGACCGTCGATGCGGAACTGCTACTGCCCTGTGATGTCAGCGATGACCGTCAGATCGAGTCCCTGTTCGCTGCTGTCGATGAGAAGTGGGGCGGGCTCGACTTCCTCGTGCACTCGATTGGATTCGCCGACAAGGAGGATCTGGAGGGCTCCTACATCGACACCAGTCATGAAGGTTGGCTGAAGGCTCATGATATCAGTGCATGGTCCTTCACCCGACTGGCTCGAGAGGCCGCCAGCCGGATGGGACCGGGGTCCTCGATGATCACCCTCAGTTTTCTCGGGTCGCAGCGGGCGATGCGCGGATACAACGTCATGGGAGTGGCCAAGGCGAGTCTCGAGGCGAGCATGAGATATCTGGCGATGGATCTCGGAGAACGGGACATTCGGGTCAACGCCATCAGCGCCGGACCGATCCAGACTCTTGCAGCCCGGGGAATCAGTGGGTTTTCCGATATCTTCGATGAGGTCGAGAAGAGAGCCGCACTCGGTCGAGGAGTGACCACCGAAGAGGTGGGAAATGCAGCGACTTTCCTTCTCTCTCCTCTGGCCAGCGGAATCACCGGGGAAGTCATCTATGTCGACGGTGGTTTTCGGATGATGGGATAAACGGGTCGTGCGCATCGCCATCGGACAGATCAACACTACCGTGGGAGATCTGGTCGGCAACTGCGACCGGATCGTCACTGCCGTGGAGAGTGCCTCCGCGGCCGGGGCGCAACTGGTGCTCTTTCCGGAACTGGCGATCTGTGGCTATCCGCCGCTCGATCTGGTCACGAGAGAAGATTTCGTGGCTGCGGTCGAACGCGCCACCGACACCGTGGCGAAGCGGTTGAAGGGGCAACCTCCGGTGGTCGTGGGGACGCTGCGCCGCAGTGATGTGGGTGCTGCCCGGCCGGTTCATAACAGTACCGCCATCATCGAGAATGGTGCCGTGGTGGCACATTCCGACAAGGTCTTGCTACCCACCTACGATGTTTTTGACGAGTCTCGTACCTTCGAGCCGGGGGGCCCGGTACAGGTCCATTCGATCGCTGGTCATGCTGTCGGCATCGCCATCTGTGAGGACCTCTGGACCGGTGAAGTACCGGGACAGATCAGTTACCGCCGCGACCCAGGGCAAGAATTGATCGATGCCGGAGCAGAGATCATCCTGTGCCCTTCTGCCAGCCCCTTTCGTCGAGGAAAGAGCGGCGTCCGCCGGGATCTATTTCGAGACCAGGCGGCTCGCTATGGAGTTCCGATCGTCCTGGCAAACCTGGTCGGCGGAAATACAGAACTGATCTTTGACGGTGCCAGCATGATGGCTCACCCCGATCGATCCTTCGAGCAGTTCATCTCGTTTGAGGAACAGGTCGGTGTGGTCGGGCAGAATCCTTCCGTTGAGGTCGATCTCGATCGGATGGAGGAGATCGCCAGTGCGTTGGTGCTGGGCATCCGTGATTACTTCCACAAGTGTCACATCGATCGGGCGGTGCTGGGACTCTCCGGTGGGATCGATTCGGCGGTCACCGCATTGCTAGCGGTCGAAGCGCTCGGTGCTGATCAGGTGCTGGGAATTGCCATGCCCGGACCCTACTCCTCCAGAGGAAGCCTCGAGGATTCGCGGGAGCTGGCGCAGAACCTCGGCATCGATCTGCAAGAGATTTCCGTCAATTCCTCTTATCGGGCCCTCCGCTCCGTGATGGAGCCATTGCTTGGCGAGGGGGAGTGGGGAGTGGCGCAGGAGAACTTGCAGGCGAGGATCCGTGGCACGGTGTTGATGACCGTGGCCAACCGCCAGGGAGCGATGGTGCTGGCGACCGGAAACAAGTCGGAACTATCGGTGGGATATTGCACTCTCTATGGAGATATGTGTGGAGGGCTGGCCCCACTGGGAGATGTTCGAAAGCGCGAGGTCTATGCGATCGCCCAGCTGGAGCGTTTTAGAGGAAGGGTACCGCAGGAGACGATCGACAAGGCTCCATCCGCTGAACTGGCCCCCCGGCAGCGAGATGAGGACACCCTTCCTCCCTACCAGCAGCTCGATGAAGTGCTCGAAGCGTGGGTCGAGGGACGCCAGTCGGGGGGGCAGATTCAGCAGCAAGGTCACGATGCCGAGATGGTTCGCAGAGTGATCGGTCTGATCGAATCGAGTGAGCACAAGCGCCGCCAATCCGCTCCCATCTTGCGGGTCTCACCGCGGGCATTCGGGATGGGCCGAAGAGTTCCCATCGCTCGTTCGCTGTCTGGTTGGCAACTGGATGACCTCGATCGGAGCACTGCAGCAGGATCGGAACCAGGGAACTCCTGAAGCGTCGTTGAGGGAGCGCAGTGGAACCCCTTGCTACCGACTGAATTTGCAACGATGATCCACTCCGGACCCACAGGGCCTCTCGGTGTGATCTCCCCAGGTTTCGTCTGAGGTGTGGACCGCGAAGCCTCGTGGGTCCTTCGGATAGACAGACTGTTGCGACTCCGGATCGGGTCGATCCAGGAGGCAGAAGGCTCATGAAGTCTCAGCTGGTCCACGGATGGTCAGTTGAATGGATGGATGTAACTCCCGATGGATGGGCAGACGACGAGCGAAAAAGCGATTCTCAAACTCGATGGCCAAGAGGTTGAACTTCCGGTGATCACCGGGTCCGAGGGAGAAAAAGGGATCGATATCAGTACCCTTCGGAAAACGAGTGGGTACATCACTCTCGATCCTGGCTACGTGAATACAGGGATGACCCGAAGTTCTATCTGCTTCATCAATGGAGAAGAGGGGATCCTCAGGTACCGTGGATATCCCATCGAACAGCTGGCAGCGAACTCGAACTTTGTCGAGACTTCATACCTGCTGATTCACGGAGAACTCCCCAATCCAGAGGAGTACGAGCGGTTCCGCCAGAGCCTTCGTCATCATTCGATGATCCATGAGGATATGCGTCACTTTTACGAGGGGTTCCCGTCCTCTGCGCATCCGATGGCGATCCTTTCTGCGATGGTGTTGGGACTTTCGACCTTCTACACTGAAAACGATGATCCCGAGCAAGACGACAACATCGATCTGACCGTTTGCAGGCTGTTGTCCAAGGTCAGAACGCTGGCTGCTTTCTCATTCAAGAAGTCGATAGGTCAGCCATTTGTCTATCCGGACAACTCGCTCTCTTACTGCGGTAACTTTCTTCACATGATGTTCCGGGTCCCGGCAGAGCCTTACCATGTGGATCCAGAAGTGGAACGTGCTCTCAACTTGTTGCTGATCCTTCATGCAGATCATGAGCAGAACTGTTCCACGGCCACGGTTCGGATGGCAGGGAGCGCCATGACAAACCTCTATGCGTGCATTGCTGCGGGGATCACGGCACTCTGGGGATCTCGACATGGCGGCGCAAACCAGGCTGTCCTCGAGCAACTGGCAATCATCCACGAGAATGATGGGGATGTGTCGCGCTTCGTCAAACTGGCCAAGGACAAGAACTCTTCCGTGCGTCTGATGGGCTTCGGGCATCGTGTATACAAGAACTACGACCCCCGGGCCAAGATCATCAAGGAAGCATGTGATCGGCTGCTGGACCATCTCGGTGTTCAGGATCCGCTGCTTGAGATCGCCAGGAAACTGGAAGAAGTGGCACTCAACGATTCGTACTTCATCGACAGGAACCTGTATCCAAATGTCGATTTCTACTCGGGCATCATGTACCGCGCCATCGGCATCCCGAACGATATGTTCACCGTGATGTTTGCCCTGGGGAGGTTGCCCGGTTGGATCGCTCACTGGACCGAGATGCGACAGGATCCCGATGATCGTATTCACCGTCCGAGACAGATCTACACCGGAGCCCGGTTACGAGATTACCCGGTCTAGTACAGGTCAAGAACCTTCGATCCAGGCCACTGTTCCATCCTGATACTGTTCATGCTTCCAGATGGGGACGTCTGCTTTGACCCGCTCCATCCCCTGTTCGAGGAGTCCAAAACCGTCCCTTCGATGGGCCAGTGAAACCCCCAGCAAGATACTGGTCTCGCCAACTTCCAGGGTGCCGAGCCGGTGGATCGCCAACGCACGTTGAGCTCCCGCTTCGACCAACGATGCGGTGATACGGGTGAGTTGTTTTCGTGCCATCGATTCGTGGGCATGGTAATCGATGCGGATCACCGATTGCCCTCGGTTGGTATCACGGACATTTCCGCAGAAGAGGAGTACCGCACCGCAGCCGGGCTCGCCCAGCCAGCGGGTGTATTTCTCGACCGGGATCGGCTCATATACCAGCTGGGCCAGGTGGCATTCCTGCGGATCAGGCATCTTTATCCGCCGCTGACCGGAGGAATCAACGCCACCTCGGAGCCAGCGGAGATGCGATCATCGGGGGAGCAGAAGCGATCATCGACCGCTACCCGGGTGTTGGGAAGACGGTCGGCAAGGGGTGGGAACTGCTCGCTGATCGCCTCGACCAGGTCGCTGACCGAAGCTTCTTCCGGCAATTCGACAGCGATGCGATCGGCCTGAGCGAGATCTTTCAGTGAGGCAAAGAGCAGGACTTCGATCTGCATCATGGATCTCCCGACAAGTGTTGCGACCATCCAGTTTTGTTCATCATGACCAGCATCGACGGTCGTGGGGAGGGTGTCAAGAGACTCACATGATGGACCGGATGGCGGACCGGTTGGTGGACCGGATGGCGTCTGGCTAGGTGGCAGAGGTCACCGATTCTGCTGCCAACTTCGCCAGTCGGAAACTTCCACTGCTCGCTTTGACTCGGGAGCGAATTTCCAGAAGTGGGGATTGATGATGGTGGGATGCGAACTGACACGGGAGAGCGCCGTGGCAGCCGCACTCCTGAGGTTTCCGTCGGAACTCTCCAGCAAATCGATGAGTCGAGGGTACAGGTTTTGAGCCATGCGATAATCGGGGAAATCGGTACAGATCGCCAGCTTGACTTCGAGTGAGCCGGATACGAGTTGTTGTTCGATTCGCTGGAGCCAGTCATTGCGAGTGACTCTGTTGAGCCTGGATCGGGGGCGCAGGATGAGTCGTGTCGCACTGGACCAGGCCCATGCCTGGCCTTCAGGATCGGCGGACGCCAGTTCCAGATCGATCGCTTCGAGCAATCTCTGCCCATGGATACGGTACCCGCCAAGCGCCTGATCGATGACCCAGCGACGGTGATGATCCTGTTCAAGGTGTTGCTGCAGTTGAGTCTGAAGGGATGGAGTGATCGCTTGGATGACCGCCGGAATCTGCTCGATGATCTGTCCGTCTTCCAGTTTCAATACTGCATCCAGGCGTTGTTCCAGTGTTCCTTGCTGTTGACCTTGCAGCGTCCAGAAGAGCGCCCAGGAGATGGCGTACCGCCTGGCCAGATCGCCGTCGTCTCGGTAGAAGCCGTGCCAGTTCTCCGAGATGATCTGCCGAGCCAGTTGGGTGAAGTTTGCCCTGCCCAGATCAGAAAGAGCGCTTCTCGCGATCTGATATTGCATCGGGTGAAGGGGCGGGACCTGGAACTGCCCCTTCGGATCGAGGTATGAGATTTCCAGAGAACAGGCGATAGCCTCGGCCAACCACCAGGTCGATCGAATCCTCTGGTCGTCAGATGTGAAGTGATGAGCGAGTTCGTGGAGAAGAGTGCAGTGCTCCTTCGGATCGGGTTGGTTCTGCAGGAGCAATTTTTCTACCGGAGGAGTCGGAGTGAATTGAATCAGTGAAAAGGTATGGTTATACCAGCCTGCGGTTCTGATCTGGTCCTCGTGAATGATATGATCGTCATCGTTCTGGACCAGAAGAATCGAAGTGGAACCTATTCCTTCAGAGTTTTTGGGGAGAACCTGCTGTAGTCCTTCCTTCATCCAGCGCAGATCCTCTTGATATTTGCGAGCGAGTTGAAGATTGCCATTGGTCCAGAGGGTGCCGACCGCAGTCTCCACGCGATGCTTGTAGAGGAGTCCACAGCCACATTGACCGAGAAGAAGTATCGTGACCAAGAAGGTCTGAAGTGCCCTGGAGACGGTCCCAGCAGCAGGAGTATCAGCGATTCGACTCACCATGATCTCCAGTTCCTCAGCAGCGGCATTCCTGAACCGATATAGGTCAACTTGTGATCGAACTGGTGAGGGGATGTCTCTGATCTTCTCCACATCAGATAGGCGATGCGTTGGCTACGAAACCGATTGCCTCTTTTTCTGAAGTGGTAGTGAAGTTCGTAGAGGGGGATCCCTTCATGATCGGGATTCTCGAACTGGAAATTATTCTCCAGGATGTGATCCTGTGACCAGCGAAAAAAGTCCTGCTCCTGTGTTGAGTCTTCGATGGTGATCATGAAGTGGATCACATCTTTTTCTCGAGATAACTCGGAGACCGAGATCGCATGAGGGCGCAGCAAGGTTGCTGAGCAGCCCGTGAGAATCAGCAGGGCTACGATCAGCATCGGCAGCGAAAGAAATCTGCGAGACCTGACGAGTGATGAGTGGCCCCGAATTCGCGGAAGCTTCGAGCGCTGTAAGAGTCGAGAAGGGACCACAGGCCAGTTCATGATCAGGCTCCAGAAAAGTTCTTGAAGAGTTTCCTTGGGGTTTCGTGTCGTCGATGTTACCACGGCGACACCATGACGAGGAACGGATGGGTTTTCAGTCGGCTGGAATCGAATAACCATGCTGGTTCTCGACAGGATCATCCTGAGGGGAGGGACGCTTGAGCCACCAGAATAGCGGAGCTGGAGAGAATCGGAGGGTCAGGATCGGTGCCATCCTGCTGGGGCCGGTCCTGGCCATTGCGGCCTACATGGCGGCTCCAGCGGAGTTTTCTGAAGCGGCTCGTGGAACTCTTCTGGTGACGGTATGGACCGTCACCTGGTGGGTCACCGAAGCGATCCCGATCCCTGCGGCCTCGTTACTCCCTGCAGTTCTACTGCCGTTGATGGGAGTTTGTAAGGCTTCGGTGGCGGCCAAGTATTACTCCCATCATTTGATCTTGCTGTTGCTGGGTGGTTTTTTTCTGGCGAAAGCGGTCGAATGTTCCGGGCTCCATCGGCGAATTGCGCTGGCGACCCTGACCACGGTCGGCACATCCCCTCGTCGCCTGGCGTTCGGGTTTCTGATCACATCGGCGATGCTCTCGATGTGGATCTCCAACACTTCGACGACACTGATGCTGATGCCGATCGCCATCTCCGTGGCCAGGAGAACAGCGAAAGAAATGAAAAGTGGGGGAGCAGTATTCACGACCTGCTTGCTCCTTTGCACGGCATATGGCGCTAACGTCGGAGGAATCGGTACGCTCATCGGTACTCCTCCTAACCTGATCTTTACCAAGAATGCCGAGGAATTGATTCCGCCAGTGAACATCGACTTCCTTCACTGGCTTCAGTTCGGACTGCCCATGGTGATCATCTTCATACCGATCATCGGGTTCTTGATGACGAGATTCCTGCTTCCTCTGGCCCCCGGGACTTCCACAAGTGGCAGGGAATCACTTCTAGAAGAGAGAAGATCTCTCGGCAAGATGTCATCGGCTGAAGCCAGGGTGCTGGTGGTCTTCATCTGCACTGCACTGCTCTGGATGACCCGAGGGGGAGCGGGTTTTTCGGGTTGGAGCGGCGTGGTGGGAGGTTGGATGGGCATGGCTGAGGGATCTGCCCACGAGTATCTCAACGATTCTTTCGTGGCACTGGTGGCTGGCATTTCGCTGTTCTTGATCCCCGGGAAGAGGGGGGGAGCACCGTTACTGGACTGGGATCAGGCAAAGGAGGTTCCGTGGGGCATGCTGCTACTGTTCGGCGGAGGATTTGCCATCGGAGGTGCTTTTCAACAGAGTGAACTCTCCAGTCACTTCGGCAAGTGGATGGCCCAGTGGGTCGATCTCCCCTTCGCGGGAATCGTGGTGACGATCTCGATGGCGACGACATTTCTCACCGAGGTCACCTCCAACACCGCATCGATGCACGTTTTGATGCCGATTCTGAAGGAAGCAGCTCTTGAGGGAGGAATCGCACCGATTCACATGATGCTGCCAGCAGTACTCTCGGTTTCCTGTGCCTTCATGCTACCGGTGGCGACCGCACCCAATGCCATCGTGTTTTCGACCGGCAAGGTGCAGATCCGAACGATGATCCGCTGTGGTGTGGTGTTGAATCTGGTGGGGGTGCTGGTGGTCCTGCTGGTGACCTTGATCACCCAGGCCTTGAACTGGATGCCCGGTGCTACCTGAGCGATTCCATCGGATTACAACTCGCCCTTTTTTTTCAGTTCATCGAAGGCCTCGATCAAGTGCTGGAGTTTGCGGCTCGCCTGCTCTACCTGGGCAGGATCGGCGTGCTGTAACTTGTCGGGATGGTTGGCTCGGATCAACTGCTTGAATCGGCCGCGGATCTGTTCTGCGGTAGCGTTCACTGGAAGTTCGAGGATGCGATAAGGATGGGGAAGAGCCTTTCGCGATGGGTTTTGGTGACGTGCGCCGATTGCCGGGTCTTGCTCGGTGCCATCCGGAACTTCCTTGTCGGGTGAATCAGAACCAGCGGTGTCGGGAGGCCTGATCCACTTCAGCCACTGACCGATGCGACTCCACAGAGAATGAGAGTATCTCTGGTCTCCGTCACCTTCGAATACAGCCCGCCGCTCATCACCGTACTGGTGGTGCCATCTCTGGATCTCGAGGAAGTCTTCAGGGGCGAGCGGTTCTATCCAACCGAAGAGCCAGTCGATCAGGGAGATCTCCTTGGCCGGAGAGCAGTATGTCGCACCATTGGTCAACTTCTCGATGCGATTCTGCTTGCGGCAAGATGGACAGTTGTAGATCCGATAGGGGCCGCCTGAATCCTCGGTTCGTCCTCGGATGATTCCGTCCCTGGTGATTTGATCCGCTGCTAGTGGAGCCCTGCATGCCCAGCATTGGATCATCGAGTTTGCTCATCGGGCAAGATGGCCATGCAATCCCCATAGGAGTAAAAACGCATTTCGAGGTCGATCGCTCGCTGGTAGTAGGAGAGTGTGCGGAGGTGCCCGAGGAAGGAGCAGACCAGTACCAGCAAGGATGAACGAGGAAGATGGAAATTAGTGATCAATCCATCGACATGTTCGAACGGATGCCCTGGCAAGATGGTCAGAGCTGTTTCCGCCTCGATTTCCGGGCCCTCTTCAATTTTGCCGATGCTCTCGAGAACCCGAAGGCTGGTGGTACCGACTGCGATGATCTTGCGGCCATCGGCTCTTGCCATCGCCAGTGCGCTGCGGCTCTCCTCGCTGACGAAGTACCACTCGGGATCGACCCTGTGCTGGTGGATCTGATCGACCTCGATCGGCTTGAAGGTGCCGGGCCCAACATGAAGAGTGATCGGAACGATCTGGACACCCTTCTCCTCCAGTCTAGATCTGAGTAGGTCATCGAAATGGAGACCTGCAGTGGGAGCGGCAACGGCACCTGGCTGACGGGCGAAGATGGTCTGATAGCGTTGTGGATCAAGATTTTGCAGGCGCTGATCCTGCTCGTCTCTCTCGATGTAGGGCGGAAGAGGGACTTCTCCGATTTGTTCGAGCACTTGCTCGGAGCCGAGTTCCACGATCCAGCCCGAACCTCGCCGCTCGATCACTTTCAGCGGAGGACCACTCGTCTCGAGAATCTCGCCTGCTTGGATTCTTCGGGAGGGGGAGAGCCATGATTGCCATCTGCCTTGCCCCAGAGGTCTCAACAGAAATGCTTCAATTGCTCCACCACTTTGACGGCGGCAACGAATCCGTGCGGGCAGAACCCGGGTGTCATTGACCACCAGGATCTCATCTCCGACCAGGCGATCGACGAGGGTGTGAAATGGGGCTTCGACTACATCGGCCGAATTTTGCGAGCAGAAGAGGCAGCGAGATGCGGATCGTTCCGGTGCCGGTTCTTGTGCGATCAGCCGGGATGGCAACTCGAACTGGTAACTGGAGATCAGAGAGCCATCCCCGGGAGAATCGGGGAGGCCGTCTCCGTCAATCCTCGTCGTCCTCGTCATCGAAGTCCTCTTCCACGGGGCCGCGAGCGCGACGCAGAGGCTTTCGTGATCGAGGAGGGACCAGCTCTTTCTCGTGTTCCTCTTCCTCCTCATCTTCGTCCTCGGAAGGCTGGAAGTGAGTTCCGTGGAGAAGAACCCGTTCATCGAGGAAGTGCATCTGATCTGCGGCATGGAACAACTCCGAGGATGTCGTTTCACGGAAAGAAGCGATCTCGACTCTCACACCCTCCATCGCAAGTCGGTCGACCAGGGGTACGAAATCCCCGTCGCCAGTGACAAGAATTGCGACGTCGATCTTGGAGGCGAGAGAGAGCACATCGAGTGTGATTCCGATGTTCCAGTCGCCTCGATTGGTGGAGTCATTTCGCTCACCAACGATTCGCTTTCTCACTTCATATCCGTTACGGCGCAGGACTTCGATGAACTTATCCTGGTTCATTCCCGGGCGCTCAACAATATATGCCATCGCCCTGGCCAGCACTCGTCCTCTTAATAGGTGACGCAGCAACTTGGAGAACTCAAGTTTGGACTGGAAGATATTTCTTGCGGCATAGTACATGTTTTGAACATCGACAAAGATAGCAACACGCTGGTGGGGTGATAACTCATGACCATCGATCGAGATCAGGTGTCGATCTTTTTTCTCGCCAGCACTTCCCTTTTGCAACTTCTGGAAGGCATCCAGCCCTCTTTTCATCTCACTGTTGTGCTTCTCACGCTCATCGATCAGTTGCGATTCGAGGCGTTCGATTTGTTGCTGAAGTTCTGACAAATCATCGCCGTTGCCGGCGTGCTCGTCTGGAGATTGGGTTTTCATAAGTCCTCCTTGCGGGAGTGTACGGGAATTCCATCGAGGTAACACCGATTCAATTGATGCAATGCTCTGAATCCGGCCACCGCTTTTCTCATATCTAGCGACTGGAGACCTTCAGTTTCGACCACAGCCTCCGCCAATCCTCCTGGATCGAGAAAAATTTGCAAGCCTTCCAACTCGGGTTCCAGCCACGGTTCGCGGCAAATCAGCGCCGGAATTCGATCATTTTCGGGACTGGCCCAGCGATCGTCAGGCGCGATCTGGCTCCACAGCCTGGCGGTACTGATCGAGAGCGGTTGGAACCAGCCAGACTTGCCCGGATGAGGGGCTTCGCCGGAGTTCTTCCGACGGGGCAGCAGGGCGATATCGACCCAGCGCGGCAGAACAGCATCCGGTTCTCTCGCCATCACGGTCAGATGGGCCACTCCCAGTTCCCTCAGCATCTCGGAGACGGCTCTACGACAGGGGACCGTGCGTCGGTATTGAAGCCGATCGAACAGTAGCCGACAGAGTCGCTTCGAACTGTCTGGAGAGGCAAAGTCGTCGTCGAGGAGCAAGGCGAGCAACCCCAGGGCTGAATCGATTTTCTGGCCCTCTGGCTGTTCCTTTGCCAGTTCCAGCGTGACAGAGATCTTGATCAGGGTGCAGGCCCAGTTGTGAAAACTGTTCCGATCCAGATCTCCGGCAAGATAGGTCATCAGTTGCTGCTGAACTCGATCGAGGTCGAGAGAAAGAGCGGAAATTTCAGCAGCGGAAAGCGCAGATCCTTGGGTCACGACACCCTGCCGGACCATCCACTCGAGGTGCTTCAGATCGTACTGGAGGTCGGGGTTCTTCCCCTCGATCACGAGGGCCAAATTTCGTAGGCGAGACTGGCGATCGAGGCTTTCACCTTCAGCTCCCAGATCCCCGACAGGAGATGATTCAGAGAAGAAACGGTCTGACGACACCTGGAAATCTGCCCTTCTTACAATTCTGTTCACGGGGAGCCACCGAAAGTCAGATGATATAGAAGTGGCCTAATTCGTCCAGAGTAGAAGTGCGGAATGTACGGCAATTCGCTCATCTTCTTCGGACTAATAAATAGTACGAAAAAGGTATGGATAGTGTGGAAATGGCGGTTGAAATGGCGGATATTGGCGAGGACGATGTTTCTTGGTCCGATAATGGTTCCGGATCGGCGTCTCTACCACGTTATTGAAGAATGGACGGCCATCCATGAAGAGTTCCAAGGCGACGAATCCGCGGCGAGTGAAGAAACAACAGTCTCGATCCGCTGCCAAGAAAGTCGCCAAGAAAAAAGTCTCGCCGAGTCGACCCCAGTACTCGGAAGTATTCCGCCGCAAGGTGGTCCAATTCTCGGTGAAAAACGGGATCGTCACCGCTGCAGACAAGTTTGCAGTCTCGACTCCAAGCGTGACCAATTGGCGCAAACTATATGGAGTTTCTCGGGAGACGAAAGTGGCGGCGATCGGGGGGATGAGGGTGAAGATTGCAAAAAAACCACTGCCGAAAAGCCAACGAGTTACTACGGGACGACAGTTCTCCCCAACCTTCAGAAAAGAGGTCGCAGAGTTCTCGATCCGTGAGGGAGTCGCGAGGACTGCAGACAGGTTTGGAGTGAGTACTCCCAGTGTGACTAACTGGCGAAGAGAATTTGGAATCAATCGCCAAAGTCGTCAGGAGTGGCTCAAGGAGAATTCGAAGAATGGCGCCCAGCGCAAGGGAACACCAAGCCGACGTGAACTCGAGGCGTTACGAAAGAAGTTGGGTAATCTCCACGAGCAGGTCCAAAGTTGGCTGGATCAGCAGAGTTGAAGGACCAGTGACGGATCGACGATCCCGACTGATCCAGGGCCAGCTGAGTAGATTCGACGAATCATGAGGCTGAATACCCCATCGACCCAAGGGAGCTGGAATGCCGCGTGATGGCCACGGAAGAATTATTGATTACCTCCGCATATCGGTGATGGACCGTTGCAATCTACGCTGCTCCTACTGCATGCCGTTGGAAGGTCTCAGGTTTGTTCCAGATGAGGACCTGCTGACTGCAGATGAGATCTCTCTGGTGGCCAGAGCCGCAGTCTCTTGTGGATTTCGCAAGTTCAGGATCACCGGGGGAGAGCCGACTCTGAGGCGCGATCTGATCGAAGTGGTCGCTGGAATCCGCGCTGAGGGTCCGGATGCCGAGATCGGGATGACGACCAATGGAATCTTGCTGCCACGGATGGCGAGAGACTTGAAGGATGCGGGACTGGATCGAGTCAATATCCACATCGATACCCTCGACGAAGCACGGATTCGCCAGGTGATGAGATTTGCCGATGTGCAGAAAATCATGACCGGAATCGAAGCTGCTGAGGATGCGGGCCTGACTCCCATCAAACTCAATTCGGTCGTGGTGCGGGGAGACAACGATACCGATGTTGTGGAACTTGCACGACAGACTCTCACTCGGCCCTGGGGTGTGAGATTTATCGAGTTGATGCCACTGGGGGATGGAGATGAATCCAAGTTAGCACTCTCTCGGGTGGTTTCTTCAGAGGAGACGATGGAGAGGATCACCGATAGTATCGGTCCCTTGATCCCATTGCCCGCGACCCACCCGTCCGATGAAAGTCGCAACTATCAGTTCTCCGGTGGGACCGGGACCGTCGGTTTCATCAGTCCTGTCAGCGATCCCTTTTGCTCCGCATGCAATCGCGTTCGGCTCTCTGCTGAGGGCAAATTGTTATTGTGCCTGCTGAGAGATGACGAGGCTGATCTCAGGGCGGTAATCCGAGGAGGAGGAGGAGTCGAGGCGGTCAGCCATGCTCTTCGACAATCGATCCTGCTCAAGCCGGTCGGGCATGCCCTCGATGAAGGAATCCACGCAAGCCGTCGAATGCATGAGATCGGTGGATAATCTACCTCGCCGCATCTTGCGTCTGGGAGTAGCGCTGGGAATCGTCCTGTTGATGGTGTCGGTGCTCTTCTTTGCTGGCTCCTCCAGCCCGCAGGAGCAGCTGGTCCAGTCGATTTTGGATATGAGAGACGGTTTCAATTCTCAATATGCAGGAGATGTACTCCGTCATTGCTCGGAGAACTTTCAAGAATCTGAATACTCGCTCGATAAGAGTTCGTTTCGGATAGCGCTGGTGAGGATCTTCTTGAAGGAGCGCGATCGGCGGGATCGGTCCTTTCTTTGGCACGCATCGATTCTCGAGGAGCAGGTGGTGGTGCAATTCGATGGTCCAGAGGAGCAAGCCACTACCGCAACTGTTCTGGCTCCAGTGGAGTTTGAGCGTCGCAATAAACCCGCCGATAAACCGGTATGGGTTCTCGAGATCCGCGGGCAAGCCGAGCGCCAGGTGGGGGGTGGCTGGAAATTTACCAGTGCACGTTTCAAGACACTTTCGGGCCGACGGCCCTTCTGATCGTCAACTGACATCACGGCGGGCGAACAGGGCGACCCCGAGGCATAGTACCGAGCAGAGAGTCACTCCCGCCCAGAGGCTCGCCCAGGCCACCGTCGAAGCTGACAACTGTCCCCCTCGAATCAATCCGTCAGAGACCCACAAGCGTTGCAGGTCAGGAACCCAGCGGGCCCAGCCAGAGCCCCTCAAGAGAGAACCGACCACCACACTCGAGAACAGGGTCGCCAATGACAGAGCGATGGTCGCAGGCGTCGGTAGTCGAGTGGAAGCGGTCAACGCCACCGCAGCCAGGAGCAGCACTCCCTCGTGGACCAGTAGCATCGCCCAGAGGATATTTGAATCGAACTCGGAGGTCGGCCAGCGGAATGAGCCGTCTGGTCCCCAGCACCACATCCCGATGGCAGCGGCCACCAGTGTCACCATGCAATTACGCGATAACACCGCCGGGAAACTGGCTCCCCTACGGTGTGCCCACGCCGCATGGAGTAGCGAGATCAGCACCGCAGCGATGCTGACCCATAGGACCGGTGCCTGATCTTCGACCAGTTGGGAATGGATGGATCGATGACGGATCGCCAGTGCGAGGGTGGCCATCCACGACAGTTGGGCCATCGAGAGTGCCAGCGCGATTCCCGTGAACTTGCCGAGTAGCACCGTGGTTCGAGTGACCGGTTTGCTGAGCAGGACCATCACTGTTTTGCGACGAATCTCGTCTCCAAGACTGGACGCTGCGGTGAAGGCACCCAGGAACAGGCCGCAGGCAAGCATCGTGCTGAGAGAGATGTCGACCAGCAGCAAATCCTCATCGCCGAGGGCAAATGCACTCAGCAGTGGTGAAATTCCGACCAATCCGATTCCTACCAGCAGCATCGCTGCGTGAAAGGAGGGGCGAAGCCCTTCTCGAAATGCCGCCAGGGAGATTCGCCACCAGGCGGATACGGTATTCAGGCGGCCTCCTCTCTACTGGTGCATCTTGACGGTTGGATGTTTGGAGTGCACTCTCCCGGACATCCAGGCTTGTGAGTATACTCTCAAAGCAGCAGCCCAGGGAAAGAGGAGTGACGATGATCGCCATCGAGGAGTCGGAAATTCGACAAGAAGTCGAAGTGATCCGGGTACGAGGACTGCGCAAGGTCTTCCGTGATTTTTGGCTGCGACCCCGGGTCGAGGCTCTTCGTGAGGTGGACCTGACCATCTATTCAGGGGAGGTCTTTGGACTGCTGGGCCCCAACGGATCGGGCAAGTCGACCACCATCCAGATCTTGCTCGGGTTGCTCTTTCCCAGCAAAGGAGAGGTCTCGGTGCTGGGAAAGCCACCAGGAACCGCAGAGATCAAGAATCGAATCGGATACCTCCCCGAGGATTCGGTTTTCTATCCCTTTCTCACTGGCTGGGAGATGCTGGATCTCTCGGCGAGCCTTGCCAAGGTTCCCCATTCTCAACGCAAGGGACGGATTGGAGATCTGCTGGAGATGGTCGGGCTCCAAGGTGCAGGAGACCGAGAGATCGGCGATTACTCCAAGGGGATGCAGCGGCGGATTGGAATCGCTCAGGCACTGATCCATGATCCGGAGATCTTGATCCTGGACGAGCCGACCAACGGACTCGATCCACTTGGAGTCCGGGAGATGAAGGACTGGATCGGAGAACTACGGCAGAGGGGGAAAACAATTCTCATCAGCAGTCATCTGCTGGCAGATGTCGAACAGGTCTGCGATCGGGTGTCGATACTCTATGGAGGAAAAGTCCAGACGTCGGGGTCGATCGAGGAGATTCTCGCTCGTGACGATCGAACCCTGTGGGTCACATCCAATCCGGGTGATGAAATCCTTGCCGAGGCGCGCCGCCAGATCGAGAAATCTGGCATCGAGGTCGTGTCGATGGGCCCGGGAACCAGAAGTCTCGAGGACAAGTTTCTGGAGACGGTGGAAGCGGCTCGTGAAAGTGGCGAGAAGACCACTGGAGCAGGGATCGGTGGAAAACTACCGGCATTTCTGGGGCAGCCCAAGGATCTTCGCTGATGCCATTTCTGATGGCAACTCTGGCATGGGCGATGATGGCGCTGGCGGTCCAGTTGGCGATCCGTGCGCCACTGCCGGGTGGAGCCGTGGTCGCGGTCTTCCGCACCTTGCTGGCAGAAATATGGCGCCGCGGCGTATTGCCTGTTTGCGGTGCCAGCCTGTTTCTTGGTCTTGCGCTGTTACCGTCGATTCTCGAGGAGTCATCCGAGGAAGCGGCGCAATTGCAAACCCTCCTCGACTATGGACAGGTATGGATCTCCTCTGTACTGCTGCTCCTCTCGATGTGGATCACCAGCGGAAGTCTGTCCGATGAGATCGTGACCGGCAGGATGCGTGTTCTAGTGGTCCACCGTTACGGCAAGAGCGCACTCTTACCGGGAAAATGGTTGGGAAGTTTGTGGGCCATCCTGACGCTACTGGTACCCGCCACTGCAATGCTCTGGATCCTTTGCGGACAGGTGGTGGCGAGTTCTACCGATCTGTTCGACGAACCTGCAGTGGCGCTGGTGTCCCCCGATAGCATCGAGGTTACTCCTGAGGATGTGGAGAATTACGTGACACTCCAGATGCTGGAAGATCCAGCAGGCTGGGGAATGCTCGAAAGAGACAAGGCGTATCGCATTGCTCGATCGCGTCTCGATCGTTTGTCGCGCTCGATGGTCCAGGGAGTTCCGATGGAGTACCACTTTCAGTATCCCGCTGGATTGAGCGAAGGTGCAGTGCTCGAGATCAGGCCGTCGCTGGGTCGCCATCATCGATCGGAGAGGGCCCGGATTCGCCTTCACCTGGGTGGAAGTTCCCGAGACGTTGTGCTCAGAAACTCGATCAGGAGTCAAATCGAGATTCCGGATGGATTTGTCGGCAAGACAGATGTCGTCATCACGATGGAGTTCCTGGGCGCCGTTTCAGAAGGGATACGCATCCCCTCGTTGAACTGGAGCGGATCGGACGCTCTGCAACTGAGGGTTCGAGAGGGTTCCTTGCTCTCATCGCTGTTACGCTCTCAGTTGTTGTTGTGGATCCGCTGCGGGTTCGTCGCTGCACTGGGATTGATGGTGTCGACCTTCCTCGGCTTGCCAGTGGCCACTCTGTTGATGCTGTGCTTCTTCATCGCAGCGGCCGGAGGAGGATTTACCGGTGCCTTCGATGAAAGCCATGGAGGGTCCCATCCCGATGCTCGGGATCATGAACCTTCGAGGATCCTCATCGATCTGCTGGCCAGTGGAGGGGAGTGGATCGTCAGCTTCCTCGGAGATTGGAGTCGTCATGTGACGGGCTCCCGCGTCGCTGCGGGAGAAAATGTCAAGGTGTCGGAGGTCTACTCCGGGTTCACCACGATTGGTCTGATCTGGGCCGGAGTGGCTCTGCTACTGGGAAGCTGGATGAATTCCCGCAAGGAGCACGGGTTGGGAGTGGATCGATGATCCATCGCTCCGAGGCGATTCCTCTGCTGTTGTTTCTACTGCTGCTCGCTGCTGCAGCAGCGATCACGGTACCGCTCGATCGTGGGCTCGAAGAGGATGGAATTTCGTTGCCCATTTCCCGTGCCACTGGTGTTCCCGCCGATGTCTTGTTGATGCAGCAAACACTGGGTGCTTTTCGAGGGTGGGCCATCGATGTGTTGTGGCTTCGAGCACTGGAACGCAGAGAACAGGGTCGGCTCCACGAATCGATGGAACTGGCGACCTGGATCACCA
>DUAN01000058.1 GCA_012960845.1 Planctomycetota bacterium
GCTCGCGATGCCGAGGCCAAGTGCCATGCATCGGAACCAATTTGAGTTGAGTATTTTCACTCGGCTGATCTCCATTTCGGGCCCTTCTGTGAGCCAGAAGATAGGGTACCAGAGTGTCACGGGGAGAGTCAGGAGGTACCTCTCCCCAACCGATGGCGAAAACTCGCTCTCGTGCCGCCTGTCTCGAGCGACTTCTACATTTTTTTCCAAATCGACGAAAAACCGTGACTTATATCATTGCTCAGACTGTTCAGTTCCAGAATGGATGTGGCACCCACCTCCCCGACAGCCGTGCACTCGAATTCACCCACGGCGATGTCAATGTCGATAAATTGCTTGGATGTCGCCGATCCTATCGAGTGGCTTCAGCATCTGTTCTTCGGTACCCCTTGTCCCTGTTTCGCAGCCGTCGACGTCAATGACGATGAACTGGTGAATATCGCAGATCCCGTGGCACTCCTCGGGTACCTGTTCAATTCCGGCCCAGATCCACATTTTCCGTTCCCCGACTGCGGAAATGGTCTCGAATCTCTGACTTGCATCGAGAGTGGATGCCCCTAAATCCTCGCCACTTCGCTTCAGGCACGAATTTCGGGAAAATTGCCCGTCCAGCCTCCTCCCATGATTCGCTCCGATAATTCTGTTGCTTGCTCCCCGATCCGTAACTTTAATTGGAAGATGAGATGGCCCCATTCTGAGTGGCATCCATCCCCAGCGGCTCTGGGAAAGGTAGGACTTCATTGTCGAGGATTTTGCACTGCAGATACTCCATTTCATCACTGATCGCATGGAGTGCGCTCATGGTGATTCTGCTTCCTTGCGTGCTCTGTTCCCAGAGCATTCCTTTCACCGATGAAGCGGCTACCAGGGGGCTAGATCTGTTTTACATCACCTCGGTTCCCGACGCCGGGTCCGGCTTTGGCGCGATCGATCTCGACCAGGATGGAGATGCCGATCTGGTCATCACTGGCCTGGCAGGACTGGTTCGATTTTACGAGAATGATGGTAACGGATACTTCATCGACCGAACTGCCGATGTCAATTTACCGGAGATGCCCACTGCCAATGCGGTGGCCACCGGAGATCCAGATGGTGATGGAGACCTGGATCTGCTGATTCTTTGCTGGGGCCAGCACGATTACTTTCTCCGAAATGACGGCGACTTCCTGTTCACTGACACCACCGAAGAGGTCGGCCTGATGACCAGTGGCAATACTTCAGGCGCAGCATTCGCTGACCTCAATGGCGACGACTGGCTCGACTTGCTCGTCGTGGGGTCCGCTCCTTCGACCGCGGGAGGGCCTGAATCCTCTCATGGGCATCTCTATTACAACAATGGAGATGGCACCTTCGAGGAGTCGGTGAATCCGCTCGAGCCGATCACTAACATCCTCGTGACCTTCCAGGGATTGCTTCAAGATTTTGACCTCGATGGAGATCTCGACATCTATCTCTCCAATGACAAGGGCTGTGTTGGCGACCCACAGAACTACATGCTGGAGAACTCAGATCCTTTTTACCTCGACCAGAGTGACCTCGGAGCGGGTGTCAGCATCTGTTCGATGGGCATCAGCACCGCAGATGTAAATCTGGATGGCTTGATGGACCTGTATTGCACCAATGTGAACGAAGCCCATCCACTTCTGATCAATCAAGGCGATTTCAGTTTCTACGATGCGTCCGACGATTACGGCATCTCTGAAGGGGCAGTGGGCTGGGCCAACTTTTTCTTTGACCATGGCCTCGACGGTGACCTCGATCTGTACGTGGTCGACAGCATGGCTCCCAATCGTTTCTTCGAGCAGATCGGCCCGATGAACTGGATCAACAACGCCTCGGAACTGAACCTTGCCGGCACTGGCCAGAGTTTCTGTGCAGTTCCTCTCGATGTAGACCTCGATGGAGACATCGACCTGGCTGCTCAAGATTGCCTGGGCTACTTCCACCTCTACATCCATCCAGATGAAGGCAATGGAAACTTCATTCGCCTCGATCCCGTGGCTCCGTTCCCCAATCACTTCGCAGTCGGATCCAGGGTCGAGCTAAAAGATGAAGCGGGAAATCTCTTCTTCGCCTCCCAGCGAGGTGCGGGTCAGCACTACCGGTCGGAAGGTGAAATGATCTTTCAACACGGTCTGGCAGCGGCAGAGACCGTGGCTCACTTGACTGTCACCTTCCCCGATGGTTCCAGCAGGAATTTGACCGATCTCCCCGCCAATCACACCTGGAAACTCTACCATTCCGATCTGCTGGGCGATGCCAACCGCGATGGATCGGTCGACCTGGAAGACTGCTCGCAGTTCCTGATTGCCGCTGCGGGTGACTTTACCCCCGGGTGCGAGATCTTTGACTTCGATGGAGACTCCCTGCTGAGCGTCAGCGACCTGGAGATGATGTTCACGCGACATGGAGGAATCCTGCCGGACTGCGATTTGGATGGTGTCAGCGATCTGATGGAGTTGTTCCTCGGTACCGAGACCGATACAGACGGCGACCTATTACCCGATTCGTGCGATAGCGATTTCATTCGAGGCGATGTGAACGTCGATCTCATCTTGAACATCGCCGATCCGATCCAGTTACTTCAGCACCTCTTCTTTGGTGAACCATGTTCCTGCATGGCAGCCATCGATATCAATCATGATGAACTGGTGAACATCGCCGATCCCGTGGCACTGCTGGGATACCAGTTCAACTCCGCCACTCCCCCTGCCGCTCCATTTCCCGAGTGTGGCAATCTTGCAGGGGATCAGATTTGCCTCGACGGCGGTTGTCCCTGAGCAGTGAATGCTTCTGGCGAAGACCCTTCGGTCACGGCAGTTTCACCATCGCATCGAATTGAACCCGCTGAGACCGTAGAGCCTCGACCCGCGCCTCCGGCGGACGATCGTGAGCCTCCAGCAGCATCCAGCCATCCCATTGCTGCTGTCGTAACAACCCAAACAACTTCTTGTAGGGATAACGCTGCTCATCGAGTCGTCTGACATGGAGGGTATCTGCAAGCCTCTGCTGAACCCTGGCGAAGTTGTGCTCGAGCCCGTCTCCTGCCAGATCACTGTCATTGCTGTTCCAGCACACCCCCACTGCAGGATGATCCGCCACTTCCAGGATCCGTTCGATCAGCGGCAACCTGGCACAGGAGCCATGAACCTCGAGTCGAATCTGCTGACCGATGTCCGCCGCTTCCTTGCCGAGTTGTTGCAAGGCGCCACCGATGCGTTCGATGGTGCGACCCAGTTCTTCCCCTTGCGGGCACTGGTCCGGCTTCACCTTGACTCCACTACCGCCGATCTCGGCACTCAGTTTGAGAAAGGCACGAGTGGCGTCCATCGCAGCCTTCAACCTGGCGGGATCTTGGTGGTGCAATTTTTCATTGCTGCCAATACCGACACAGGTCACCGGCGAATCGTCGAAGCGTTGCTTCACCTCGATCCTCTGCTGGGGAGTCAGATCCGGCTCGACCCCGTGCGCATGGGTCGTGCGAAGTTCGACCCCCTCGAGGCCGGAGGATTTGCAACTGTCGATCAGCCGGGGCAGTGAGAGATCCTGCCCCCACAGGTAGGTGACCAGTCCAAAGCGAAATCGAGCGGCGGGGAGGGGGGCCGGTTCATCCGCGGATAACCACTCCTCGAACACGCCGCCAGTGGTGGCGAGAAGACCGCCGGCAGCGAGGCATTGCAGGACTCGCCTCCGATCGATTCGATCCTCTGTTTGATGCTCCGTTCGATGCTCCGTTGGTTGTTGCACCGGCTAAGCTTCCTCGGGGAAGCGATATTCTGCCCGACCCGGCCGAAACAGCATGGCGTTGGCCTCTGCATCGTTACTGAATTTCTCGCTGCCGGGTTCGATCTCCAGCAACTTGCCGGCGACCAGCCCGGTCGCTGCGAAGTCGACCCCATTGCCCTTCAGATGCGCCACCACCCGTTCGACATCCGCAGCAGAAGTGGTCGGCCAGGTGATCCTGCTGGCGGCTTCCTTCGGTGAGACCACCTCTCCGCGCAGGTAGGAGATGTTACCCAGGTGACACAGAGCACTGGATAAGTGCCCTCCCTCGATGGTCCCGTGGATCGTCGATCCATCACGAGATCGAACCGCATCGATGAAATTCTGGAAGTGGTCCTGTGCTCCTCGCCATTCCTGAATCGTCTTGCCGGTCCGATCGATGGCACGGGCGCTCGAGTAATTGGGCAGCAGCAGGGTGCCCGCTTCACAGTGAATCGCCGCACCGATCGACATCCCCTGATATCGGTCCATGTTACCGCCCCAGTTCTCCTTCTGAGCTTGCAGATTGCTGGGCAGCCCCCGCACCTCGAAGATGATCGGAGCTTCTGGATAATCGAGAATCGACACCAGAGTGTTGGGTGTGTTTCCATCATCGTCGTAGCCGTATCGACCACCGTAGGCCAACACCCGCTGCGGCATCGTTTCATGACCCAGGGCCCAGCGACACAGATCCATCTGATGAATCCCCTGGTTGCCGAGGTCGCCATTGCCCGTGTCAAAATCCCAGTGCCAGTCGTAATGCAACTGACGACGACCAAAGGGTTTCATCGGTGCCGGGCCGACCCACAGGTCGTAGTCGATGCCCTTGGGTACATCGCGAGGCCCATCGACCTTGCCGATCGACTGGCGTGGCTTGTAGCAGAGCCCTCTGGCGAGGGTCGGCTTGCCGATATTTCCTTGATGCATCCAGGCGATCGCATCGCGGATCGCTGAAGATGAACGTGACTGGGTACCAGTCTGCACGATGCGGCCATGACGACTCGCGGCCTCGACCATCAGCCGCCCTTCGCGGACGTTGTGGCTGATCGGCTTCTCCACGTACACATCTTTTCCCGCAGCGCAGGCCCACACCGTCTGCAACGCATGCCAATGGTTGGGAGTGGCGATCGAGATGACATCGATATCTTCCCGTGCAATCATGTCGCGGAAATCTCTATAGATGTCGGTCTGGATGCCTTTTTCGGCCAGTTCCAGCTGGCGCCTCTCGAGCACTCCCTTATCGACATCGCACAGGGCTACGACTCGCACTCCTTCGAGACGATTGAGCCCCATCACATGGGACCATCCGCGACTGCGAATCCCCGCGACTCCGACCCGGATCTCGTCGTTTTTCCCGCCAGCAAAAGCCAACGGCGATCGACCCAGGGCCAGCGCGGTCCCTGCTGCTATTCCCGTGGCTACAAAGGTTCTTCGATCCATCTGCACACCGGTCCTCTCCATTTTCCCTGGCAATCAAGCCCTCCGATGACAACACGCCCACCGCAGGCTCACAAGAACGCATTTCTCCCGACGACGACCCGCAGGAAAAGACGACCCGTGGTGGATCTGAGGACGATCGGTTGTCAAAAGTAGCGGGGACATGGTAAGCCAGGAGCAGGATCGGTCACCCCTGGGGGGGTTTCCCCCGACCCTATTGGAGGACCATTGAAGATCCGTCGCATCCAGGTGTTCCAGGTCGACCTGCCGCTGGTCGAGGGGAGTTACCGCTGGTCGGGAGGAAAGTCTGTCGAAGTCTTCGACAGCACCGTGGTGAGGGTCGAGACCGATGAGGGCATCACCGGACACGGCGAGGTCTGCCCCCTCGGCCCCTTTTACCTGCCCGCCTATCCAGCGGGAGCCCGCACCGGAATCGCCGAACTGGCTCCACAACTGATCGGTGAGGACCCACGCGAGTTACTGAAATTGAACCAGAAGATGGATGCTTGCCTCAAGGGCCACCCCTATGTCAAGTCTGCCATCGACATCGCCTGCTGGGACATTCTCGGGCAGTCGTGTGGCGTTCCGGTGAGTACGCTGCTGGGAGGATGCCACGGCGAGGACTTCGTTCTCTATCGCGCCATCTCACAGGAAGATCCACAGGCGATGCGCGACAAGGTCGAGCAATATCGCCAGCAAGGATACACTCGCTTCCAGTTGAAGGTGGGTGGGGATCCCGATGTGGATATCGAGCGAATCCACACGGTCCGTGAAATGCTGCAACCGACCGACCTCCTCATCGCCGATGCCAACACGGGCTGGAGCCAGCATTCCGCGATGAGAGTGGTGAGAGCGGTCAGGGATCTCGATGTCACCATCGAACAACCGTGCGAGAGTTACCAGGAGTGCCTGGCCGTGCGTCGCAGTACAGACCATCCATTCGTACTCGACGAGGTGATCGATGGCATCGAAATTCTGATGAGAGCCCACTGCGACCTGGCGATGGATGCCGTCAACATCAAGATCTCGAAGTTCGGCGGGCTGACTCGAGCACGCCAGGCTCGAGATCTATGCATCGAGATGGGAATCGCCATGACCATCGAGGACTCCTGGGGGGGTGACATCGTCACTGCCGCCATCTCGCACCTGGCCCACAGCACACCGCCACAACTGCTCCTGACCGCCACCGATTTCAACTCCTATGTCACCGTCCCCATCGCCGATGGCGCCCCACAGCGAGTCGATGGTCGAATGGCCGCCTCGAAGCAGCCAGGTCTGGGGATCACACCGATCGAGAGTGCCCTGGGTGACCCGATCCTGAATCTAGAATGAACGGATAACCGATGGATCTTCAACTCGACGACAAGAAGGCGCTGGTCTGTGGTAGTAGCCAGGGCATCGGTCTCGCCAGTGCCCAGCAGCTGGCGAAGCTCGGCGCGCAGGTCACCCTCTGTGCCCGGAACGAAACCGATCTCGATGCCGCCCTGGAAACCTTGCCCGGCTCGGGGCACAGCAGAATCGTCGCCGACTTCGATCAGCCAGATCAACTCGAGTCGGTAGTGAACTCTCACATCTCGGAGCATGGGCCGTTCCAGATCCTGATCAACAACTCGGGTGGCCCTGCCGGCGGCCCGCTCTTCGCTGCCGATTCAGATCAGTTCCTGGTCGCCATGCAACGCCACCTGGTGTGCAACCACCGGCTGGTGCAAGCGCTGGTACCGGGGATGAAGGAGAGTGGTTACGGCCGCATCGTCAACATCATCTCGACTTCGGTGCGTGAGCCGATCGCCGGTCTGGGAGTCTCCAACACCACTCGTGGTGCGGTGGCATCGTGGGCCAAGACGCTGTCCAAGGAACTGGGACCGGCTGCCATCACCATCAACAGCGTACTGCCCGGATTCACCGACACCGCCCGGTTGACCCGGCTGATGGCAAAAAGGGCCGAGACCCAGGGAACCACCCCCGAACAGGTCAAAGAAAGCTGGATCCAGTCGATTCCGCTGGCCCGCCTCGCCAGAGCCGAAGAGATCGGCTCGGCGGTGGCATTTCTCTGTTCCCCCGCAGCCGCTTACATCACCGGAGTCTGCTTACCGGTGGATGGCGGACGGCTCAACGTCATCTAGAATCGACCACCAGATCGATCAGTCATTCGAAGTTTCGAGAGGGGATACGATGGATCGCTCCGACATCTGCGAGGTGCTGCACTTCATCGACGGAGAACGGGTTCCATCCGCCGACGGAGCCACCCTCGACAACTTCGAACCGGCGACTGGAGAATCCCTCGGTACCATCGCAGCAGGCGGCGCAGTCGAGGTGGATCGAGCGACCGCCGCCGCAACCCGGGCTCTTCCCGGCTGGTCCGACCAGAGTGCCGAGTACCGTGGGGCCTGGCTCGAGAAACTCGCCGATGCCATCGAACAGAGACTCGATGATTTCGCCTGGGCAGAGAGTGTCGATAACGGCAAGCCGATCGGTGCAGCGCGCACCATCGACATTCCGCGAGCAGCCGCCAACCTGAGATTCTTCGCCGGCGCCGCACGCTTCCAGCATCAGGATGCCCATCGCAGCCGGATGGCGGGAGAAGACCTGTGGAACGTGACCATCTGTAAGCCAGTCGGCGTGTCCGGATGTATCTCGCCGTGGAACCTGCCGCTGTACCTGTTCACCTGGAAGATCGCTCCTGCGCTGGCGGCTGGCTGCACCGTCGTCGCCAAGCCGTCGGAGGTGACCCCGGTCACCGCCGACCTGCTGGCACAGGTGGCGCAAGAGGTGGGATTTCCTGCGGGAGTCCTCAACATCGTCCACGGACTCGGCCCCGCGGCAGGTGCCGCCATCGTCGGCCATCCTGGGATCCCCGCCATCACCTTCACCGGAGGTACAGCGACCGGAGCGGCCATCGCCAGCCAGGCCGCACCGCTGTTCAAGAAGACCCTGCTCGAACTGGGCGGCAAGAACCCGACGGTGGTCTTCGCCGATGCCGACCTCGATGCAGCGGTCGAGGGAGCCACCGCTGCGGCCTTTTCAAATCAGGGACAAATTTGTCTGTGCGGATCACGAATCCTGGTCGAGCGCAGCATCCTCCAATCCTTCACCTCTCGTCTGGTCGAGAAGGCTCAGGAGATGACCATCGGGGACCCCCTCGATGACTCGACCCAGCTGGGATCCCTGGTCTCTGCGTCCCATCGTGAGAAGGTCGAGGCGTGCCTGCAACTGGCCCGAGAGGAGGGGGGCGAGATCCTCTGCGGCGGTCAACGGGTCGCCCCCGACGGGCGTTGCAGTGAGGGCTACTTCCTCTCCCCGGCAGTGGTCACCGGACTCGGGCCAGCCACTCGTACCAATCAAGAAGAGATCTTCGGACCGGTCGCCACGGTGATCCCGTTCGACGATGAAGCGGAGGCGATCGAGATCGCCAACGGAGTTCGCTACGGACTGGCGGCCAGCATCTGGACTCGAGATGTCGATCGAGCACTGCGCGTTTCCGAAAAGATTGAAGCGGGAACCGTGTGGGTCAATTGCTGGATGAAACGAGATCTCCGCACCGTTTTTGGCGGCGTCAAGGAAAGCGGACTGGGAAGAGAAGGGGGCAGCGACTCCCTGAAATTTTTCCAGGAACCGACCAATATCTGCATCCGATTCGATTCGAAAGGACCCGGTTCATCCGATGAATGATGTCACCATCAGCGACCGTGCCCCCGAGCCGGTGGGCCCATACCCCCACGCCCGCCGGGCGGGAAATTACATCTTCCTCAGCGGAGTCGGGCCCAGATCTCGTGCTAGCAGCGAGATTCCGGGGGTTACCCTCGATTCGGCGGGAAACATCGTAGAATACTGTATCGAGACCCAGTGCAGATCGTGCTTCGAGAATGTCCGCCATGTGGTCGAGGATGCCGGAGCTCGCTGGGAGGAAGTGGTCGATGTGACCGTCTTCCTGACCGACATGAAGAAGGATTTCTGCTCCTTCAATCGGGTCTACGAGCAGTACTTCGGGGAGATACGACCGTGCCGAACCACCGTCGAGGTGGCAGCCCTACCGACTCCCATCGCAGTCGAGTTGAAGGTCACGGTATACGCCCCGCGCGATTGAGGAGTCGGTGAGTGAAGATCGTGCAAGGCAAAGTTCTACCGCTGTCACTCATCGGGGTGGGTCTCATCATCCTGGTCTTGAGTATTTTCTTTTTCCCATCTGATCCGGGTCCAGAAGTACTGAAACCAGATGGCGATGGCCACGCTGCTGTCGAGATCGATGGCGAGACCTCGACCCCACTACCTCCCATCTCCGATGTCGGCCCACCGCTGGTGATCGACGGCCCTCGCATGCGATTCGCTGGCCAGGTCATCGATGTCTCGACCGGCCTGGCCGTGCCCGGTGCGACCGTCGCCTTCCGCGACCTGTCGGGATCGCGACCCCTGGGGCACTCCCGTACCCGTGCCGGTGGCGAGTTCGCCGTCGACATTCCAGAGTGCAACGCGGCACTGATCACCGTGCGAGGCCTGGGGTTTGCCACGGGTCGCTGGCAATGGGGTCCCGAGATGCTGCCCGATGCAGAGTCGAGTACTGACGCTCATCCCGAAGATCTGTTCCTGGTGATCTCTCCCGAGAGTGTGATCTGGGTCTCGGTGGAAGCTCCCGATCTGGAAATGCCAGATCGTCCGTTGATCGATATCCGCATGTTACAAGCTCGCACTCCACGTGAACTGGGTTCGGCGGTCAAACTGTCACCGCAACCGCTGGTCGATTCCAACCTTCGCATCGGCGGATTACTGGCGGGTCGCCACCTGATCAGCCTGCGCTCCGGCTCCAGGGTGCTGGCGCGGCGCGAGGTCGAGATCGGCGAAGGCGAGGAGCGCGAGGTGATCTTCAACCTCGGTCCGGCGATCCAGGTTTATGGCGAGGTGCTCCGCAACGGCATTCCGGTCGAAGGGGGCACCGTCCAGACCTGGTGTCGCGAGACCCAGGCGGACTCCTCGATACCGGTTGCGCACGATGGCCGCTTCGAAACGATACTCCCCGGACCGGGGAACTGGCGCTTCATCTGGGCCTCCGGTGAAGGAAACGGCGAAGGTACCACCGTCGAGATGGAACTGGTCGAAGATAGCGAGATCGTCATCGAGTTGAAGACCGGTTCCCTCGAAGGGTTGGTGGTCGGCCCACAGGGGAATCCCCTCTCCGAGATGCAGGGCAGTTTGTTCGGGCCAGACCCTTCTCCTTCACCACCGACCCGTCGGGGCGCTTCACCATCGATGAGATCCCCTTTGGTCGTTATCGCTGGGTATTTCTCTACCAACCGGAGGGCGTCTTCGCACCACGTGCGCAGTTTGATGTCTCGGGTGCCACCTCTGAACAGTTCCAGTTCCATGGAGCCAGCCGATTGCTGATCCAGGTCAGCAAGGCCGAAGACGAGTACGCTCGCCCGGAAGCGGCGACCGCACCGGCCTATCGCATCGACGACGATGGATCGTTGTCACCGTTGAAGAGAACCGAGAACACCGATGAGTTCTGGTGGCCTCGTCAAGGCGGACTGGGAGTCGTGTACCAGCGCGGCTGGACACCCTACTTCTTCACCACCGGACCGGTCGACCACCCGATTCCCATCGAGGCGCTGCTGCAACCGGGCGGCGAGGTGACGGTGACGCTGGTCGGGCTCGACGGCGAGGTGCTCGCCAATCACCCCTTCACCATCGAACCGCTCTCGGCTCCGGACCTCCCGAGCGCCTGGACCCATCGAGCGACCGGACCGCGCGGTTCCTGCCGTGTGACCCTGGCGCCAGGTGAATACGAGATCAGCACCCACCTCGACAGCGGCCCGGCGACCGCCACCATCTTCATCCAGCCGCAACAGTCGACCCGACTACGCCTGCCGTAGTTTCGCCTGCGGTGGTGGGCCCATCAGCGTAAAAGACGATCAAAGAACCCGATGGTGCCAAGCAGCGTGACGAGGGCCACCAGGGCGAGTAGCGCCAGCAGCTTCGTCGGCGTCGAGCGATGCTCGGAACCGAGGATCTGCCAGCCGCTGAAGAGCATCGCCAGTAACCCACAGCTGATCATCGCAGGCCACGCCCACGGCTTTGCCGGAAGTTCATTGGTATTGAGCGACAGAAGTGCCAGCAGCACCATCTCCAGCATCAGGATCAGCGGGATCGAGGCACACAGCAGCGTGTCGGTGACACGGATCGCCGTCACCCTCATCATTCCAGTTCCCGTAATACCGCTCGCACAGGAGAAGCGTCGAAGCCGGTCAGTTTGAGCGGCAAGGCGATCAACTCGTAGATGCCATCTGCGACGCCATCGAGAACCAGTCCTTCGAGAATCAAGATGCCGGTACGACGACAGGCATCGTGTGCGGGAAGATCCTTCGAGCTGGCCACATCAACGCTCGGAGTATCGACTCCGAGCAAACGGACTCCGGCGGCCGACAGCTTCTCGATTATACCTGGATCGATACCGGCAAAGTCTCCGCCCCAGTGTTGGGGATCCGGGTGAGTTCCGGTGGCAAGAATTAATCGTTCCTCGCGAGGATCTCGCGGCAATTCCTCGATCACCGATCCTCGCTCGACATCGATACGCATCACGTCGCAGGGGCCGATGCAGCGCTGCAAGTCGATCGCATCGATGGTGTCTCCTTCGGCATCGTAATGACTGGGAGCATCGAGATGGCTGCCGATGTGAACCGTCGAACGAAGCGTCGAAAGGGTCAGATTGTCATCGTTTCTGAGATCGAGCAGCACCTCGCGAGTCAGCGGAGAATCGCCCGGGAATACCGCGATCGAAGGCGAGAGTGCAGGAGAGATGTCGATCAGGGTCACGGCGCCTCACATCCTCGCGCGAATCGCCCACAGGTCAGGGAACATCGGACGAAAGAGAGATTTTTTGAGGAACTCGACACCGTCGCTACCACCGGTGCCGATCTTGGTTCCGATGGTTCGTTCTGCCAGCTTCACGTGGCGGTATCGCCACTCCTGTAGCCCTTCATCGATATCGGTGAGCATTTCGAGCATGACCGTCACATCCGGTCGCTCGCGGTACACTCGCAGCAACTCATCTTGCACCAATTCGTTGGGCCCGATCGGTTCCGTCACATCTCGGTCGAGGACTTCCTGCGGGATGTTGCAGCCGATTCCCACCAGGAACTGATGGAAACGATCCTGCAGCGTCGGAGCGGCGAAAGCCGCTTCCACTACTGCTCTCAACGGTACATCTTCCGCGATGGCATCGAGCATCCGGGCTCGTTTGTGACCCAGCCTGAATTCGAGGATCCTGAACTGCACCGACTGAAATCCACTGGCTGTATCGAGACGATCCCTGAAGGAGACAAAAGAGAGTGGTGTCATCGTCTCCAGGATGTCGACCTGTTGCACCAGCGTCTTCATCACCATTCTCATTCTCTTGAGAGTGGCCACGCAAACCCACAGATCTCCATCGATCATGCACTGTTCTGCTCGATCCATCTCGTGGAGGAACTGCTTGAACCACAGTTCGTAAGTCTGGTGAATGATGATGAAAAGTGTTTCATCATGTTCCGGCGGGTCGCTCCTGGGCACCTGGATGTCGAGCAGGCTGCCGATCTGGAGATAGTCGTGGTAGGTGAGAGTCATCTGTTCCTCACGATCCAGAACACCGCCCCAATCAGGGCGGCGAGAATGATGATCAACGAGTATTTGAGCACTCGTTGCTGCTTCCGATGAATCTCGATGGCCTCGGTATAGGGCGTGTTGGAAAAGGACACCATCGAGTAGAGAGGACGGTACCAGCCTGGCAGGATCTTCTGCAGCAGATTCGAGAATTTCTTGGTCCACAAGAACCAGCGACTGGCGACGTGATCCTGCATCTCGTGAAAATTGTCCAGCGCAAGGCCAGCAATCGCATGGCCATTGTCGATTCTCAACTCCTCGTAAGATACCAGGGCGGCCTTTTGATTGCCGGGGTGGGCTTCAAGGCACTCGCAGAGGATTCTCACGTCCTCGAAACCAGCATTCATCCCCTGTCCATAGAAGGGCACCACGGCATGGGCTGCATCTCCGATCAACACCGTGTTGCCCACCACCCACGGCCGACAACGAACCGTCACCAGGGACGACGGTTGGGCAGCCAGGAACTGCTCCCCCAGATCGGGCACCAGATCGGGCACATCGGGAAACCACTTTTGAAAGAATCGCCGTACCTGATCCGGGTCTTTCAGTTGATCAAAGGAATACTGCCCATCCAGCGGCCAGAAACAGGTTCCAGTGAAGGAGCCATCATCGTTGGGTAGAGCGATCATCATGAAGGTATTTCTCGGCCAGATGTGAAGTGCATTCTTCTCGATCCGAAATGCACCTTCCGGACCGGGCGGAATGTACAGCTCGAGGTAACCATGACTCAAGTAGTCCTGCTGGTAGTCGAAACGATCTCCGATCATCAATGAACTGCGTACGGCAGAGAATGCCCCGTCAGCCCCGATGATCAGGTCTCCACTGGCGACGATCTGATCCCCGGAACGATCGTCGATGAAGGTGACGCTACTCTGATCCGAGTCGGTCTCGATGCAGCGGTGGTGAAAGTGCAACGTGACCAGATCGGAGCGATCCGCTTCAGCGAGCAGAATCCGATTCAACTCTCCGCGAGAAATGCTGTAGATCTTGTCATCTTCATTCCCGGAATAACGCTGGAAGGAGAGCCGGCTCGACGGGTCGTGCATCTGTCTGCCACGCATCGGAACCGAGATCTCGAGTGCTGTTTCTTTGAGGCCGACTCTCTCCAGGGCTGTCAAACCGCGTGTGGAAATCGCAAGATTGATGCTTCGTCCTCGCACCACCTCCGCTTCCCGGATATCCCCCCTGCGTTCGTAGAGTTGCACCCGATGCCCATCACGGGCCAGAGAGAGCGCGGCCAGCGCTCCAGTCAGTCCTCCACCAACGATCACGACGGATCGGGCAGACATCTCACCCCCCCCTGGGAGGGGTCGACGAGCTGGCTACTTGCTCCAGCACCGCGGCGAAGCGATGGATCTCCTCGAAACTGTTGTAAAGAGGAGCGGGCGCCACTCGGACCACATCGGGAGGTCTGAAATCTGTGATGATGCCCGCCGACTGCAGAGCTTCCTGCAGGGCGTTGGCATCTCCGACCACTCGGATCGAGATCTGCGCTCCCCTTCGATGCTCTTGTCGCGGGGTGACGATCTGGTAGTGATCGGAGCCGATGGCGTCGATACAACTCTCCAGATAACCGGTGAGTTTCTTCGACCGCTCTCGAAGAGCCCCGATCCCCGCCTCGGCAAAAATCGACAGGGATGAGTGGAGCGGCGCCATCGAGAAGATGGGAGGATTCGAGACCTGCCATCCTTCCGCTCCAGGTTGTGCGATGAACTGCGGGTTTTCATCCATCCTGAACCGAGTGGCCGGATCATTGCCCCACCATCCGGCGAGTCGTACCCGTTCCTGATCATCGGCATGGCGCTGATGAACGAACGCTCCCGCAACCGAACCTGGGCCGCAATTGATGTACTTGTAGGTGCACCACGCTGCAAAATCGACCCCATGATCGTGCAACTGAAGATCGATATTGCCGGCGGCATGAGCCAGGTCGAGCCCGAAGGTGATCCCATGTTTCTGACAACGCTCCCCGATGTTTTTGATGTCATGAGCCTGACCGGTGAAGTAGTTCACTCCCGAGAACATCACCATCGCCAGTTCATCACGATGCTGATCGATCGCCTCCAGAACATCTTCATCTCGCAGACAGTTCTCGCCATCTCGCGGCTTCAGCACCACCATTCCCTCTTCGGGATCATGGCCATGCCAGCGAATTTGCGACTGGAGAGCGTAGGTATCGGAAGGAAATCCGGGCCCATCGGAAAGGATCTTGAAACGAGTAGAATCGGGTCTGTAGAAGGACGCCATCAGCAGGTGAAGATTGGTGGTCAGGGTGTTCATGAAGACCACCTCGACCGGCAGGGCTCCGACCAGGTCGGCTCCCTGTTGCCGGAAGGACTCGTGATAGGGCAGCCATGGACGGCGCCCGTTCAGATGCCCTTCCACCGCAAGATCGCGCCAGTCTTCCAGTTCTGCGGTCACATCATCGAAGGCGCTTCTGGGCATCAATCCGAGCGAGTTACCACAGAAATAGGTCAACGGTTTTCCAGCTTCATCGGTAGGAATGTGAAACCGATCGCGAAAGCGGCTCAGGGGATCATCCCGATCGCACTGGATGGCATCCGGCAGATTCATCGGCGTGTCGGTGCCCATCAACTTCCTCCCGGTGATCGGCGACTGAAACCAGATTCGGACAGACCCAGAAACTCGAGTGCGGTCCCGCCGACCAGGCGATTCTTCTGATCGACGGTCAGTGAGTTCATCTGCTCGATCATCAGGCCCGGGTGATCCTCTCCCAGTGGAAATGGATAATCGGTGCCGAGAGCGAGGTGATCGGTTCCAAAGAGGTCGATAACAAACTCCAGCGCTTGTGGGTCGTGAACCAGGGTGTCGAGATAGAAGCGATCGATGTATTCACGGGGCGCACCACAACCATGAACGCCGCAAAGATCCGGTCGAGCGTGGTATCCCTTTTCGATCCGGGCCAAGGTGCCGGGAAAAGAGCCTCCACCATGGGCGAAGCAAATTTTCAACTCGGGAAGGCGATCGAACACTCCGCCGAAGATCATCGAACAGATGGCGAGACTGGTTTCCGCCGGCATTCCGACCAACCAGGGTAAGAAGTAACTGCCGAGACGATCCGCTCCAAGCATGTCCCACGGATGTACAAAGATCGAGGCTCCCAGTTGCTGCGCTCGCTCGAACAAGGGAAACAACTCCGGAGCATCCAGGTTCCACTCACCGCAATGAGTGCCGATTTGCACTCCTGGGAAACCGAGATCCTCAACACAGCGCTCCAGCTCCTGGATGGCCAGCTCTGGATCCTGAAGCGGCACCGTTCCCAGCCCGATGAAGCGGTCGGGGCGATCCTTCACCACCTGTGCGATCTGATCATTGAGGAAACGGGAGAGATCGAGGGCATCTTGAGATTTTGCCCAGTAGCTGAACATGATGGGCACGGTGGAGAGCACCTGCACATCGACACCGTGACGATCGCAATCCTCGATCCGGCGGACCGGATCCCAGCAGCGGTCATCGACTTCTCGGAAGAACTTTCCATCCTTCCACAACTTGGCACAACAAGGAGCATGGTGCTCGATGGTGACGAAGCCGTCGTAGCCATACTTCTCGACAAGATCTGGCCACTGTTTCGGCAGGATGTGAGTGTGCAGATCGATCTTCAGCGCCAAGCAAACCTCCCAGAAACCCTCCCCGTAGACATCAGAGAAGTCCTCACCGAGGAACCGATTACTCGCTCATCGCAGCATGCTGAACCACTGCCCCACAACTGGAACAGGTTCGATGCTTCTCGCTGGACCAGAAATTCTCCATCAACGGCTTCAGTTGGCGAACGATGTCGTTCAGATGAAACTGGGAGTGGAATACCTGCTCATCGCATTCATCACAGAAAACGACAAACTGATCCTCCATCTCTGGAGAACGCTTTCTCTCGACGACCATTCCCACGGTGTTCTCACCTCTCTGAGGAGAGTGCGGGATTCCGGGCGGCAGCAACATCACATCCCCCTCGCGGATCTCGATGTCCCGGTACTCGCCATTTTCCTTGACCCGCAGAACCATGTCGCCCTCCAGCTGATGGAAGAACTCCTCGGTCTGATTGATGTGGAAGTCTTTTCGCTTGTTCGGTCCTCCGACGATCATCACGATCGTATCGGTATTTTCCCAGACCACCTGATTTCCCACGGGTGGTTTGAGAAGATGCCGATGCTCTTCGATCCAATCCTTGAGGGAGAACGCTAGGGGACCAGCCATGACATGTTGTCCTTCCAGTATTCTGCACGATTCGCTAACTGCACCCTGTACGAGGCACCTCATGGAGAATACCCTAATCCGTGTGAGGCTCTGCAGCAACAGTTGCCAAGCAGGTCCAGCAGGCAAAAATCAGGGAGGAAATGACCGATGTCAGATGAAGAAGTGACCTTTCTCCCGTCAGACTTCGATCGATTCCGAGAGAGTGTTCAAACCGATCCCGAATTCAATGATTCCAGGCTCGAGGTTCGCACCAAACTGGACCTTGTAGGCAAGGCGGGAGCACAGGCACTTTCAGCGGCTCCGTTTCTTCTGGTGAGCCGCGCCAGCCTGCACCATCCGCACCAGTTCAACGGATTCCGAGTGGCCAGTCAGCGTACCTACCTGTCTCGCGGAGTTCAGGAGCGAAAAAAACTGCAGAAACATCTCGGAGCAGAAATCGGCAAGGATCTCGACACCGACTACACACATTCGATGTTGGTGCTGGAGATCGACGAAAAGGGTCTGACTTTTGCCCTGAGAATCCACAAGGATGCCTGGTGGGACGGTGAGAATCTCAAGAGGTGGATGGGTGATGAGGAGCAGAGACTCACCATCGCCAATGCGCTGCAACCACTCGAAGGCTACACCCTCAAGGTACATGATCATCGACGCACACGAGCGTGCAGCACCATCGACGATCTTGAACTGGCAGAGATCCGCAAGAGTTACACACCCGGGGAGCACTGGCTCCATGTCGAGAAAAAGATCGATCGGGACGACCTCTTCATCTCCTCCAGTGGATTTGAACAGCGTGCCATTTCCGAATGGAAACGACTGTTGCCAGCCTATCGCTGCTTCTGCTGGCATCCGGAAAACGATCGCCTGTTCGCTTGAAATAGACCTGACTAGCGAATCGGTGGATGGAGCCTCTCACCTGGTAGATGTTCACTTTTCCGGGAGAGGTGGTTCGATTGCTCATCCCAACGGCTGCGGGTCTATCGCTGCTGATTTTCTCCAGTCTTCTGCCAGAGAGCATCGATCCTGCTGATTTCACATCCGAAGTTCGTCCGATCCTATCTCGCCAGTGCCTCCCCTGTCATGGTCCCGATGCTGCCACCCGAAAGAAAGACCTGCGCCTCGATGTGAAGGACCAGTTACTCGGCGTGATCGAAGTTGGGTCTGCAGGGAGTAGCCCACTGTTTCAGCGCATCTCATCGGATGATCCCGAACTCAGGATGCCACCGCCGGATCACGCGAAAGCTCTCTCCAACCAAGAGATCTCCATCTTGAAGCAGTGGATCGACGCTGGCGCAGCATGGGAAGAACACTGGGCCTTCATTCCACCTGTGATGCCAGCGGCGGAATGGAATACACAACAACACCCCATCGATGTCTTCATCGAGAAGAAGATCACTGCCAATGGTCTCAATGCCAATGGTCCAGCATCCGCTGAAGTATTGATCCGCAGGCTATCTCTCGATCTGATCGGATTGCCGCCTGAACCCGAGCGGGTCTCCCGCTTCATCGAAGAATATTCGAAAGATCCTGTCGGCGCGTGGAAGTTACTGATCGACGAACTGCTCGCTTCCGAGTCCTTCGGTGAACGTTGGGCCAGTGCATGGCTCGATCTGGCTCGTTATGCAGACACCAAGGGTTACGAGCAAGATGGAATGCGAAACATCTGGCCCTGGCGTGACTGGGTGATCCAGGCTTTCGACCGCGATCTTCCCTTCGATCAATTCACCATCCTGCAACTGGCGGGTGACCTGATCGATACTCCGGATGAATCCAGTCGCCTCGCCACTGCATTCCATCGAAACACCATGACCAACGACGAGGGTGGCACACAGAACGAGGAGTTTCGTGTGGCTGCCGTGGTCGATCGAGTCAACACCACCATGCAGGTCTGGCAAGGGCTGACCGCCGGCTGTGCCCAGTGCCATGATCACAAATACGACCCCCTCTCTCAGGTCGAATATTACCAGCTGTATGACTTCTTCAATCAGAGTGAAGATGCAGACCTCAACAGTGAAGCACCGCTGCTCAAGGTCCTCGGTAATGCAGAAAAATTACTTCTGGGCGATGCCCAGCAACAGGTCGAAAAAGCACAGCAAGTCCTGGATCAAGCGGCAAGGGCTCTGGTGATTCCAGACCCGGAAGCGGCCCCGACCGAAGCAGGGGCTCTCGATGAGATCGCATTCAGCGGCAAGATGCCGGCACTATGCCAATCACAAGTCGATGGCAAGAAAAGTGAGTGGCCGTGGGTTCAAGCGCCGCCGGATGCGCCCGAAGAAATCCACCAGGTGATCCGCCAGAGTGCGCCAGAGGGACAAACACGCCAGGTTTTCTTCGAGAGGTCTCTCCATACTCATGTTGCGGCGCAGGGTGATCGCTATCACATCGATGCGCGGATCGTCGAACCTCCGGAGTGGATGCTGCTGCAGGTACGACTCGCCGATCCATCCGTCTGGGAACACCGCGGCTACTGGGGCACAGGTACCTTTGCCCACGGTGTCGATGGAACCGAGTCTCTCCTGTTCCAGGGAGAACTTCCTGCAACTGGCGATTGGGTTCACCTGGTGATCGATGCCGAATCGATCGGAATCGAGTCAGGAAAAATCGTCACGGGAATCGCGATGACTCAGCAGGGCGGCGTGATCGAGTGGGGTGGTGTGCGCCGCGAGAGTAGCCAGCCGACAGAGCGCGACGATCTCTTCTCTTTCTCCGCTTTCGTCGATCGCTGGGGTGAAGACCCGTCCGACCTGTTCGAGCCGAGGATTCGACAAGCCATCGGAGCCACCCACAACAAGACCGACGATGAATTCGATCTGGAAACATGGTGGAAGCAACAGATCTCCATCGAGGGAAGAAGACTCCTGATCGCGCAACAGCAACTCTTCGATCAGGCGATGAAGCGACAGGTGGAGGTCGAAGCAATGGCTGTCTCGGTGCCGGTGATGGCTCAATTGGCTACCGAGAAGCTGAGAAGCACCCATCTGCTGAAGCGAGGCTCTTATCTCTCTCCTGGAGATCCCGTCGCCGCAGACATCCCTCAATTTCTTCCAGCGATCGATGAGGCGCCCGCTCGCAACCGACTGGCACTGGCTCGCTGGCTCGTCTCTCCTCGAAACCCGCTGACCGCACGAGTTCATGTCAATCGAGTCTGGGAACAACTGTTTGGCACCGGCCTGGTCGAGACCCTGGAAGATTTCGGAACCCAGGGCGCTTTACCGAGTCATCCACAACTGCTCGACTGGCTGGCCCTGACCTGGCAGCAGGAAGATGGATGGAGTCACAAGGAATTACTTCGTCGCATCGTCACCAGCGACACCTACCGCAGGAGCAGTCGAAGAACTCCTCTCCAGCAACAGGTCGATCCCGACAATCGACTGCTGTCCCACGCCACTCGCATCCGTCTACCGGCAGAACTGATCCGCGACCAGGCGCTGGCGATCGGCGGAATCCTCTCCCCCAAGAAGTTCGGCCCCTCGGTCTACCCTCCTCAACCCGATGGAATCTGGCAGGTGGTCTACAACGGCTCCGGTTGGAAGGAGAGCCAGGGAGAAGACCGAGTGCGGCGCAGTCTCTACACCTTCTTCCGCAGGACCGCTCCCTATCCTACGATGCTGACCTTCGATGCCCCGACCCGTGACGTCTGTACTCCCCGGAGAATTCGCACCAATACACCCTTGCAGGCACTGGTGGTCCTCAATGATCCCGTCTACATCGAAGCCGCCGCAGGGTTGGCGAGATGGTCCCTTGCAGGAAGCAACGATCTGACCCGGGCGATCCAGCGCGCTTTCCAGCGAGCCACCTGTCGCCAAGCGACTCCTCAAGAACTGAAACTACTGATGGACCTGTCCGATCAACAGAAACAGGTCTTCCAGCTCGATCCATCCAGCGCGCACTCATTTCTGGAGAGTGGACGATGGGATCTCGATGACTCGCAGAATCCCATCGATGCGGCAACACTGATGGTGATTGCCAATGTATTGCTAAATCTCGATGAAGTCCTGGTGAGAGGATGACGATGGATCCAACAACTGATCTGTTACTCCAGAGTCACCTTGAAGGTACTCGCCGCTGGTTTCTCGGTCGTGTCGGGCTGGGGATCGGTGGACTCGCTCTCTCATCCTTGGTTGGAGATCAAGGGTTCGGCCAAACGGCCTCTCCCGGATTGATTTCAACTCCACACTTTGCTCCTCGTGCGCGACGCATCATATGTCTGCACATGGCTGGTTCTCCACCGCAACAGGAACTGTTCGACCCGAAACCGTTGCTGAAGGAACTGGATGGCGAGCCTTGCCCAACCCATCTGATCGACGGCGAGACCTTTGCATTCATCAAAGGTCATCCGAAGATTCTCGCCAGTCCATTCCAGTTTTCCGCTCACGGTGAATCGGGAATGGAAATCTCGGAGTTACTTCCCCATCTGGGGGAGGTCGCCGATGAACTGTGCCTGATCCGATCGATGCATACCGACCAGTTCAACCATGCTCCTGCCCAGCTGTTCATCTACAGCGGCTCTCCCCGCTTCGGTCGCCCTTCGATGGGCTCCTGGCTGACCTGGGGTCTCGGCAGCATGAATCAGGACCTACCCGCATTCGTCGTGCTCGTTTCGGGAAGTAAAACCCCCAGTGCGGGAAAGAGCGTCTGGGGATCGGGTTTCCTTCCCTCGGTTCATCAGGGGATTCAGTGTCGAACCAGTGGAGATCCGGTGCTCTATCTTGGAAATCCTCGGGGCATCAACAGCGACACTCGGAGACGGACCGTCGACGCCATCCAGGAGCTGGATCAGATCGCCGCCCTACGAGATGGAGATCCAGAGACCCTCTCTCGCATCGAGCAGTACGAACTGGCCTTTCGGATGCAGGCCTCGGTGCCCGAGGTGATGGACATCTCTCGCGAGAATCCGAAGACGCTGGAAGAATACGGAGCAGAGCCGGGTAAATCCTCCTTTGCCAACAATTGCCTGCTCGCCAGACGGCTGGTCGAGCAGGATGTTCGATTCGTTCAGTTGTTTGACTGGGGCTGGGATATCCACGGCACCGCTCCTCACGATGACATCATGACCCAGCTACCCAAGAAATGTCACGAGACCGATCAACCGATCGCCGCATTGCTGAAAGATCTGAAACAGCGAGGTCTGCTCGACGACACCCTGGTGATCTGGACCGGCGAATTCGGCCGGACCGCCATGAATGAGGAGAGGAATGGATCCAAGTTCCTGGGTCGAGACCATCATCCCCATTGCTACTCGATGTGGATGGCGGGAGGCGGTGTCAAGAAAGGTCATGTTCACGGCGCCACCGACGAACTGGGATACCGGATCGTCAAGGACCCGGTCGGGGTCCATGATCTGCAGGCGACGATTCTGCACCTGATGGGCATCGATCACGAGCGACTCACCTACCCCTACCAGGGCAGAGATTTCAGGTTAACCGACGTCAGCGGCAAGCTGGTCCCGGGGATTCTCGCCTAGAGCCCCAGTATCCTAGAGCCCCAGTATCCTAGAGCCCCAGTATCCAGCAGCTCTCGGTCTGAGACGATGTGGTGTCGGGGCCCGGGGTGGGGAACGGCTGTGCCGGGGGTGATCCACTCTGAAAGAAGTACACCAGTCCACTGATCACATCCGCGATGGAAATCCAATCATCGTCATCGTAGTCACAAGCATCCCTGCAGCCGTCCAGTGGCGCCCCTGAAAACAGGTAATCGAGTGCCGAGATGGCATCTGCGAGGTCCAGGTCACCATTGTTATTGCAGTCGCCTCGAATGAAGCAGTGTCCCGTTCCCGCGGTTTCGAACGCTCCAATATCACGACGACGGCCTTGTGGGCGAACGATCCCATCGATGTCGACCAACGGCAAGTTGTCGACCAGTTGGGTACCTTCATCGATGGCGAAGGAGCAGGGCCCCGGGTATCCGACAGCATCCAGTTGTGGATCCAGTTGCATCACCAGGGGATCTTCCGGATCGGCTCCCTGCAGGATGACGTGATCCAGAAAAATGCCTGCCATCGGTCCCGTGGACACCGCAGTTTCGTTCAAAGCTTCATTTCGCCAGAGGATGGAATTGATCACCACCGGAAAGGACAGATACTCCGCCCTCAATCCGCCACCGACTCCAGTGGTCGTATTGCTGTCGATGGTGCAGTGTACAATCGTGGCGGAGGCGGCCTCTACACACGCCACTCCCCCTCCAGAGATGGTTGCAAAGTTGTACTGGATCAAGCAGTTCTCGAGGAGTGGATCGGCGAAGCTCCGGATGTAGAACCCGCCCCCCTGAAGTCCGCTGCTGTTATTGAGAACTCGATTGCGCTTGTAACTGGCAAAGCACTCGAAGGAATAGACGCCACCACCGTCTTCGGCAGCCGTGTTTCCATGAATGTGGCAATCTTCGATCAGCGCATCACAGAAATGAGTGACCGCCAGGCCTCCCCCACGAAGCGCAGTATTGGTAGCGATCTCACAGCCGGTCATCACGATGGTGCTGAATTCATCGAGCAATACCCCTCCACCTTCATCCACTGCAGAGTTTCCAATGAAGGAGCACTCCGTGATGGAGGAGATCGATTCCGTGATGAAGATCCCTCCTCCCGATTCAGAGGTGTTCCCATCGAACGAGCAATCGGACACGGTCACGCTACCGAAATCAGTTGCGAGACCACCTCCCCAGCCGTAGGCGGAATTCCCTTGCAACGTACAGTTAGAAATAGTGGCCACCCCACCATGAACCGAGATGGCACCGCCCTGGGAGGCGAAGTTTCCGCCGAAGAAACAGCCATCGATGGTCGGCGAGGATTGTTCCGAATGGAGTGCCCCACCCCTCGATGAACTGTTATTGACCAGTACACATGAATCGATGGTCGGAGACCCAGCGGTGATCAAGATTCCTCCCCCGCACAGGGCCAGAGGTAATCCACAGCTGGTTCCGAAGCCGTTCTGGATGGTGAATCCAGAGACTCGCGCCCCGAAGCCGGGTGCGTTTACGCGGACGACGCAGTCATAGGTACCCAGGCCGTCGAGGATCGTTTCGGCAGCGCCCCCGACTCCGATCAGTTCGACCTTCTTGCCGAGAAAACCGATGTGCCCGGGATAGAAGCCGGGACTGACCAGGATGCGATCTCCATCGATGGAGATCTCCATCGCCTCCATGATGGTCGAGTACACCGCTGGCACCAGTCGGTCGACTGCCCCCAGAGGCGCAGCGATCAGCAACATGGCGAAGGTGGCCAACAGTTGAATCCTGCCGATTTTATTTCTCATCATGGGCACACCGGGCACGCGGGACTCAGCACCAAGCAGTCGAGGAAGTCTACATCCGGGTAGGTCTCCAGCCCGCAATCGGGGAACGGATAGGGAGGTGCGACACCGAGACCGAAGATGTAGAGCACCATGAATACAGGGTCAGTGATATTGAGAAGCCCATCATTGTCTGCGTCCGCAGCATCGGGGCAGGGTGGCTCAGCGGAGTCCGAGAAGAGATAATTGAGCATGAACACCGCATCGGCAACATCGAAGATTCCATCATTGTTGGAGTCTCCTCGGATAAACAGAGCGTTGGCCGGGGCACAAACCTGTCCATCGTAATAGCCAGCGGGCTCGATCGATTCATTGTTGATCACGACCTTGTTCGAAAGGTATACGGAACCGTTCCCGTTCACTTCATTGCAAAATGTGATCGGATAGCACTGAGAACAGTTGATGTCCTCTGGCGCATAAAAATCGAACCTACCGATCTCCTGCGGGAAAAATGTAGGGGGTGCGGTCTGCCCGTTAAATGGCGGCAATGCATCGACCAGAACTCCAATGATGATCTCACGGCCATCTCCATCGTTGTCATCGTTGTCCACTTGCATCGAAAGGTACTCGGCATCCACATCATCGAGGATCGTACCTTCGATGGTGAAGGTCCCAGGCAAGGCGACCAGTGGGCCATCGAAGCAGGCGGTGATGGTGAATCCCTGAATGTTGCTGGAGGGATCGCTGTAGAAGAAGGAGAAGCGCTGGATTCCTCCAGGCTGAATACTCATGGTCGGATCAAACAGAACCGAGTCAGAACGCCCTGCAAGGAAGACGGTATCGTCGAGTCCGCGGGCGAGTCCTGAACCCAGGATTAGCGCAACGAGGCCAATAATGGCGATTCTGATCTTCAATAGACCACTCCTCAAATTTAACTCCGAGACCGCGTTTCCGGATTCGCGGTCCTGGAGAATATGGCAAAACCACTTCTGGATAGACCTATAGTAAACTGTCTAAACAGTCTTCCCGCAATATACGAATTATCAAATAAATCCGAAGTAACCTGCATACAATCCATATTGTTACTGCTGGTATTGCCCGCAAAGCATACAGTCGGGTCTTCTGGGGATCTGGATCTGCCGAAATGAACCCTTCAAGGCATCGATCAGCAGCAGACGACCGCTCATCGACTCCCCCTGCCCGAGCAAGATCTTGATCGTCTCGGCCGCCTGGATGGTGCCGATGATCCCAGGCATCACTCCCAGTACTCCAGCCTCGGCGCAACTGGCGCAACTTCCTTCTGCAGGGGGCTCCGGATGGAGACACCTCAAACAGGGACCCCCACGAGCCGGGTCGAAGACAGTCAACTGTCCCTCGAAGCGGTAGACGCTGCCATGGACCACGGCGACCTGCTGCTCCACGCAGAGATCGTTGATCAGAAATCGAGTCTCGAAGTTATCTGCGCCGTCCAGCACGACATGATGATCTCGAATCAGCTCCGGCGCGTTGGCGGCAGTGACCCTGTGGGGGAAGGCCGAGATCTCGATCGCCGGATTCAATGCAGAGAGGGTCTTGGCCGCCACCTTTGCCTTGGAGAGACCGATCTCGTCGGTTCGATACAGCACCTGGCGCTGCAAATTGGAGAGTTCCACCACATCATCGTCGGCGATGGTGATGTGACCGACTCCCGCTGCTGCGAGGTACAGCGCCGCCGGCGAACCGAGACCACCGCCTCCCACCACCAGCACTCGACCGGCGAGAAGCTTGGATTGCCCCTCTTCCCCCACCTCCGGAATGGTCAGGTGGCGAGCGTATCGTTGCAGATCATCCGCATCGAGAAGATCGCTGCCAGGACCTGCAGCCAGCGGCAGGTGAGCGCTCCTCCACGCCTCGATCCCCCCCCTCAGGGAAGCACAACGATGGTAGCCCTGCTGACGTAACCAGTGCATCGCGTCGTAGGAGCGAATCCCCTTGGCGCAGTAGATCAGAATATTCTCCTCGCTCGAGATCGGAGCGTGGAGGTGGGGATGAGTGCCAGGACTGACGATGGAAGGGATTTCCCTCAGCGGGATGTGGGTCGCCCCGGAAACCATCCCGGAGTGCAATTCCTCGACCTCCCGGACATCGATGAGCCGAGGAGGTGGCTCAAGATCGAGCCACCGAACCGCCTGCTCCGGGTCCAGTTGCTGCGGAACAGGATCTGACGGGTTCACACTCTCCACCGATCACTCCCCTTCCTCAAGCTGCGCTTCCAACGATTTCTTGCCCCCCAACGGCGAGTCCCTGGTCCACATCCAGATCTGGTCTCCACCGGAGATTGCGGATCAGAGAGGGACCTTTCGTGCAAGTTGGTGCAAGAACAGTCAGGATACGGGAGAATCGAGCCGAAGAAGAGACCCTTCGATTGGAGTTTCTTGAAACAAGACCAGTGGCTGACCGGAACCGGAGACCGTCCCCCGTTGGAGGTGGCAGATCGCATCGCCGAGCGTGCTCTGCACGAGAAGGCCATCGATGAGCAGCAGCACGCCGAGTTGATCGAGTGTTTCTCGGCGATCCCTCCCATCGAGGGCTGCGGTCTCGCCGCTGCGGATGCGGAGCGATTCATCCGAACCACCTTGCAACTGATCGAGCTATGCCTGCTCGAGCCCAGTGACGAGCGAACTGGTTTTGTCAATCCAGTGCTCGATCGAGAACTCGACCGCATCCGATCGATCGAAGGTGGTAAGTGCTGGAGCCTTGGAAAGGTGACAGAAATCGGCCGGCGGGGTTCAGACCGACGCTTCACTTTCGGCCAGGTGAAAGAGAATCCAGACGACCCCAATGATCCATCATTTTTCGGTGGAGTCTGGATGGCGGACTGTGATGGAGTCGAGAAGCGAATCGTCTTCGCCATCACTGCCGAGTCGATCCCGGGAAGTGAAGACTGGTCGCCGGTCGAGATCCGAACCGACGAGGACCACAACCTGGATACGGTCGTACGAGCGAGGGGCGAGAAGCCCTGGTCCCTGCAGGTCGAGGCTGACTCTCCCCTTGGAGTGTGGATTGCATCCCTTGCAGGCACACCCAATATCGGGCAGCACTCGGGCCACATTCCACTGGGAGTGTTGAGTGAGGCAGTTCGGAGAGATCTGGAACCGAGAGGGCTCACTCATCTACTGCTGGGGCCCAGTCGTCGCGACCCTCCGACCCGGCCCTGGCATACCGGGTCGTTTCTCAATCGAGTCGGCAATGGATTCGATTTCAAATGGTCCGGTTTCGCCATAGATCAGCGTCGAGACGCTCTGGTGGAGGCACGCTGCACCATCGGCGTTCGAGGGAAAATCATCCGGATGATGGATTCTTGAACTCATCTCCTTTCAATCTCTTCATCAGGGTGTACTTGCCTCTTCCAGGCAGGACATTAGTATGCGGTTGAGCCCGGAGTTCGCCCCCGCATTCGAATTCCAAATTCGACCTTAGACTCCCGGAACGGGAACAACTCCTCTGGACCCCATCGGAGGCCACATGCCACATCATTTCTCGACTTCATCGCTGGCGAATTCAACCTTCTCGAATTCATCATTCTGGAAGTCTCTGATCGCCCTTTCATTGCTCATCGGATGGCTCGCCCTGTCCTCCGGGATCAGCGCCTGGGCCGCTCCTGACGATCCGGTTGCCGAGCCGGAAAATCCCCTCCAGATCCCTGGCATGCCGTTGCCCCGACCGTTGCGAACAGCGTTGCTGGAAGGCTCGATCGAGGAGGGGCTCCAGTGGCTCGAGCAACTCGACCAGGAGCAGCCCAGTCGTCGCGACGACTGGCTCTGGTTCCGTTCCTCCTTGCTGCAAAGAGCCGGTCAAATTGAAGCGGCCATCGAAGCCCTGAAAACCCTTGAGAACTCTTATCCAGAAAGCGCCTGGTTGCACAAGGCCAGGCTGCAGCGCAGCCAGTTACTGATGAAACTGAAACGCTACGGCGAAGCGCAGAAAATCCTCGAGCAAGAAACCTCCAGACTTCGGTCCGGAGAACGCATCCAGGAACTGGCAAGGATTCTGCTCGATGTCGCCGATCGAATTTCCGCCGATCAGGACATGAGCCTGCCCGATCCTCCAGCCCCTCAATACGGACGTGCACGAGACCTCTACATCCAGGCAGCGGAACTGACACCGCCCACCACTCAGCTGGAAGAATCACTCTGGGGACTGGTCCGCTGCTCTGTTCGAATGAACATGGACCGCTCCCAGTTGATCCGCGATTGCGATCGATACCTGAGTCAGTTCGATCCGAGGAAATCGGATGCTGAAGCCGGTAGCCACCTGTTCGATGTGCTACTGGCACGAGCTCGAGCCACCACCAGCGTCGTCGCTCGACGTAGTTACCAGAAGCTGATCGAAACCGTCGATTCCGCCCTCAAGGGAGAAGATCCCTGGGGTGGCCAATTCCAGGGCGATTCCGCAGCGAGCCTCCGCAAGATCCGCGGGGATGCACTGTTCGATATTGCAAACACCTACAGCACGGTCGACCTGAAGGTCGCTGCTCTGAATCGATTCAGGACTGAAGCACCCGAGCACAAGAATCGAATCCAGACCGAATACCGCCTGGGAGAGATTCTTAGTGGCAGCGGTCAATCGGAAGCGGCGCTGAGCCACTGGCTGGGGTTCATCGAGAGGCCCGTTCCCGGCGACCAGGAACAACTGGAAAAACTGAAGCGCACTGCACAGTTCCAGGTCGGCAAGTTGTTACAACAGTTGGAGCGCTTCGAGGAGGCTCGACTGGCCTTCAGCAAATACGGCCAGCGCGCGCCCGACGGCCCCGACTGGGCTCGATCTCAGGAGTCGATCATCACCATCGATGCGAGTATCGGAGAGCGCTTCCTCGATGATTCCAGATGGGAAGAGGGACGATCAGCCATCGAGAATTTTTCCTCACGATATCCGCTCGATCGGCGCACTCTCTCCCTGTTACTGAGAAGAGCCTTTTCCTTCTCACTGGAGGCGAAGGAGTTGCAAGGCGATCAAGCCCTCGATGAACTGAACGATCAGGATCATGCTCGGGCTGTCGCCCTCTTCGAGGAGTGCATCTCCCAGTTGAAGAGATTGTCTGGCAAGTATCCCGATACCCAGCAAGGCATGGAGGCCAGGCTCAACATCGGAATCCTGCTCGAGGTCTCCCTGCTTCAACTGGAGGAAGCGGTATCGGCATACAAGGATTGTTTCGGTTCTCCGGTCGAGGGTGCGGCCAGGATGCGGCTCTTCAATCTCACTGAAAAGAGTCTTCAGATCGAGACCACTGGTTTGCTTCGATCGAATGAAGAGGCTTCCTTCTCACTCGACACCCGAAACATCAAGAGTGTCGAGGTTCGAATTTATCCCCTCGACATCGAGTCGTACTTTCGCAAGTACTACTCCAGAAATGATGTCGAACAACTCGACCTCGACCTGATCGATCCATGGAAAACAATTGAAGTCGAGGTCGACAATTTCGCTCGTTACAAACCCTGCCATCAGAAGATCAACCTTCCTGTCGAAGGGACCGGGACCTGGGCAGTGATGGTGGCTTCCGAGAAGTACCAGGCCACAACACTGGTCGTCAGAACTGACATCGACATCATCGTCAAAGCAGGACGAAGTGAAGTACTGATCTACGCTCAGGATATGCTGAAGGGGGAACCGGCTCCCGATGTCGAGATCCTGATGGCGATCCAGGACTGGGACCAAGACTTGCCGCTGGAGAATCTGAAACTCCAGGAACTGAAAACCGGTTACGATGGAACTGTCCGTGTCGTGTTCGACAAGCCAGGAGTCAGTGAGGATGTAAGAGTGCTGGCACTGCGCGGTGGTGACTCCGCAGTGACCGGATTCAATCTGGAAGGAACCCTGCTCCCCCCCGGCCGGACTCCAAGGGTTCACTTTCTCACCGACCGAGCCACCTATCGACCGGGAGACACGGTTCACTGGCGTGCCCTGGTGAGGGAAGTGGACAAGAATACCGGTCTCTGGTACAGCCCGGATGGAGCCGAGGGCCAGGTCTCCATCTCGACTCCTGAACTCATCGAGGTTTCTCAGTCGACTGCGATATTCCGCAAGTCGGGGACCATCTCGGACTCCTTCACTCTCCCCTTCGACGCCCCTCACGGAACCTGGACCATCATGGTGAGCGGCCCTGACAGTGCCGTGGGACGTGGCGCATTCATGGTCGAGGATTTCTCTCCGCTGGCCATCGATCTTCGCATCGAGCCGGAGCAGCTGGTCCATGTTCGCGGAGAAATGATTCACGCCACCATCTCTGGCCAGACCTGGTTCGGAGAACCCCTGACCGGGACCCCTCTCATCGTTCGATTCCAGGATGGTCACAGCGAACAGTTCACCTTCGACGAGAAAGGCCTGGTGGAGATCGAGCAAGATACTCGCGATGTGGTCGGTTCGATGGTGAACCTCTCGGTGACTGTCCCCGAGTATGGAATCAGTCGTTCCACCATCGTCACCATCGCCGAATCGATGTGGCAACTGGCGATCGAAATCCCGCGAGAGAGTGGCGATTACATCGTGGGTGAAACGGTTCCGGTCCTGGTCACGGCCACCGATGCATCGGGTCAGCCGGTCGAACGCGATGTCACCATGCGATTGGTCAAGAAACTACAGCACCGATCCAGTTGGGCAGAAACCACCGTAGAAGTACGAGAAGTACGCACCGACAAGAATGGAAACGGAGAGGTGCGTCTGCCCCTGGAAGCAGCAGGAAAGTACTCGATTATCGCCGAGGGCCTCGACCGATTAGGCAACCGTATCTCCAGTACCGCTTCAGTTCAGGTGTCAGGAGAAGATGAAGAGCGCGGTTTGATCTGGTTGGTCGAGAAAACCAGAATCGATGTCGGCGAAGAACTTCAACTGGAACTCCAGAACACCCGATCCAGTAGCCCAGGTCTATTGACGGTCATCGGCGATGGGATTCTGGAGTACCGTGTCATCCAGCTCGATTCAGGTCGCAATCACATCGGCCTCGATGTGCTCTCCTCGATGTACCCGGAAGCCACTGTTTCGCTGGCGATGATGAATGACTCCAGATTGCACGAAGCGGATGTGGTTTTCCGTGTCCGGAAACAACTTCTGCTGGAGGTGGTGCACCCACAGAAGCCTGTGACTCCCGGTTCGGAAGTCACACTTGAAGTGATCACCAGAAATCTCCAGGGAGAGCCTGTCGCAGCAGAGATCGCCCTGGCGGTGGTCGATGTGGCGGTCGACGACCTTTATCCCGGCTGGTTTCAGAAACTCGAAGCGGGGGTGAAAAAACCCATTCCAGCGAAATCCATCCTCCACACCTCCACCTCCTGCGACTTTGAATACCAGGGAAGCACCGAAGAGATCGCCCAGGCTCTACTCGATGAAGTCGAACTGGCCGAGATGGAGATGGAACTACTCGAGCGACGGGTGATGGTCGGTTCCACTCTGGAAGCGGGTCGACATATGGCTCGCATCGCACCACCGGGGAGCCCGCAGCAAGCTGACCGCCAGTTCTATTATGGGGACTCGGATGGATCCAGCGATTCTCTCCAGGTCCTTGGTGGCGGAGGGGGGCAGTTCGGAAATCGATTTGGCAAGGGCGTAATACGCTCCCGCGGTGGTCGAGCAGGCAACGACAAGGGTGGTGAGTCCTGGGGCGAACAGCGACCCACCATCCCTGACGAGGCGTTCACAGCTTTCTGGGATGGCACTCTGATGACCTCTGAGGATGGAACTGCAACCATCACATTCACGGCTCCACCACGAAGCACCACCTGGAGAATTCGTGCCCAGGCGATCGGTGAAGATGATCTCTTCGGAAATAGTGAGGACAACTTCGTCGTACGCGCAGACATCTTCATCGACCCGATACTTCCATCCAGTGCGATGGAAGGTGACCTGATTGAACCCCGTCTCCGCATCGTCAATTCCTCTGGAATTCGTGGCAAAGGAACCGTCTCCATCCGTATCGGTGGTGGCGACGGGGCCTTCGAGATCCAGTCAGAGCTGGTACTCGTCGATGGAATGCAAGAAATCACACTGGGACAGATCGGCCCCCTCCCTGGCGATCCAGCCTTGCCGGTGGAGATCGTCTTCGAGGTCGACGGAGAGAAGGAAAGCAGGACCATCCGACAGGTCCGTACCATCGCAGTGCGCCCCTGGGGGCTGATGGCCCGTGGGCGCGCCGGCGGCGACCTGGAAGGCACCTCGACACGAACCGTCCGTCTCCCTGGTTCCTCCGACTGGCTCGACCGCACCCTTCAGGTGTGGATCGGTTCCAACCTCGATCAGATCCTCATCGATCTCGCGGCAAATCCAGCACAGGGGCTGCGCATCCCTCCCGATCGAAACCTTGCCTCGAGAGCGGCACGACTGGAGGGAGCCGTTGCGGTACTGGAGATGGCCTCGAAATCCGGCAACCAGATTGCGAAGCAGCAGCTGGACAGGATTCGCAGTCAAATCCACGGCATCATCGGCCAGCTCTCGATGACCCAGAACTCCGACGGAGGTTGGGGCTGGGCAGGGGGACCATCGATTCCTCGAACCAGCGCAGCGGTGTTGATCGCCCTTCAACAGGCTCAACTCTCCGGATTTTCCGTCTCGGATGTAGTTCTGAACAAGGCCAGTTCTTCACTGGAAAAATCATTTCGCAACACCGAGTCGTCCAGAGATGACATCAAGGTTCAATTGCTGCGAGCACTCTCCTTTGGCAAGAACCGCGATTTCGGAACGGCCAATCGATTACACCGCTCCAGAAACACTCTCTCCAGTTCATCCCTGGCCTACCTCGTCGAAACCCTGGTCCAGATGGATCGGTTACCGATGGCCAAAGATGTGGCGAGGACTCTCATCGAGCGAAGAAGAGAAGATGGTTCATGGTCCAGTGGCACTGAAACAGTCGCTACCAGATCTTCGATCGGGGATCCGCTGCTGATCTCTGCGATGGCATTGCACGCCTGTGCCAGTGCGGGTCTCTCTGCAGTCGAACTCTCCAGTAGTTCCAGCTGGCTGGAAGATCAACGCCCGTGGCACCCGGGAAGAGGGTCGGGACTGGCGCTGGCAGCGTTGTCCAGGGTTCAAGGATCTTCGGTACCGGCTGCGACTGATTGTGAGATCGAGGTGTTCATCGACGGAGACCCGACACGCCTCCTCTCCATCGATCCTGACAAGCCCTCCACCACCGCGATCTTTGATCTCGGCGATGGTCGGGGTGAGACCGAGGTGAAACTGGTTCTACGAGGAGCGGGCAAGCCTCACTGGGCAGCTCTTCTCTCCGGTCGCGCCACCGGTTATCCGGCAGTGACCGAGGAAGCCTTCGCTCCCCGTGCCACTGCTTACCTTCGATCCGCTCCCCGCCAGGAAGGGCAACCGGTCGGCATCGGATTCTCCATCACCAAGAAGAGACAAGAACTGTGGCGCAATCCGGTGCGACAATTGCCGCTCGGAAGTAGCACCGAGGTGAAGCTGGAGATCCGAAATCAGACCGGGAAAACCCTCTCCGACCCGGAGACCCTGCAACTCGACCTGATCATTCCTTCGGGAATGAGCATGGTCGAGGGGAGTTTGAAAGGACGGATTGATTCGCACCAGCTCGACGGCAATCTGTTGCAAATCTGGACCCGAACCAGAAATCACTTCAATGTCTCTTATTCTCTGGTGGGCACGGTGCCGGGAGAGTATCGGGTTCCGCCACCGATCATCCGCAGTGTTTCCAAACCATCGAGGATCAGTCTCGGACAGGAAACGCAACTCACGGTTCTCACTCGTGGTCGCGCCAGTGAAGACGAGTACCGTGCGACCCCCGATGAGATCTACAACCGTGGACGGATGCACTGGGATGCCAAGCACTGGCGAGAAGCCCGCGAACTGCTGACTCGGTTGTGGGACGAACACAAGGATCGATTGCGACCTCCGGTCAAGAAAGAGGTGGCAAGAATCTTGCTTCTGAGCGCCATCGAAGCGGGAGACAATTCTGCCATGGTCTCATTCTTCGAGGTATTGAAGGAGCAGGATCCAGACCTCAACATCGAGTTCGAGAATGTCATTCGAATTGGCGAAGCCTACCGGATCCTCGGGGAACACCCTCGATCGATCCAGATCTTCCTGGCGGTGATCCAGGAGACCTTTGGCCGCGACCTGCAGGTCACAGGCGTACTCGAGCAGAGAGATCTGAAGGCTTCGCTCTTGCTGCTACTTCGATTGGTGATGGAGTATCCGGATCTACCATCGGTGCTGGCGGCGGAGCAGACTCTGGCCGACATCGCCCTCTCTCGTGCTGGCCAAGCGGCCCGCGAGAAGTGGGGACTCTCCCCCGCACAACTTTCCTACTTCGGCATCGAGTTGTTGAGAAAATTCATCTACATCCACGGCGATGATCCGACCGCTGCAGATGCGGGCCTGAATCTGGTCAGTGCGTTCCTCGACCTGGAAGATTGGCAACGCGCTGCGGACCAATCGGGAATCCTCGCTGGAGTATTCAAAAAATCCAGACATGTCGATTCTTTCCGCTACACCAGAGCGGTCGCACTCTGGTCACTCGACCAGCAGCAAGAAGCTTTGCAGCTGTTACAGCAGATTGCCGATGCGCGATACCAAACTCCTTCGGGAAAAACTCGTACCAGTGAAAACAGAAATCTCGCTCTCTACATCATCGGGCAGATTCACCATGCTGCCAATCAGACCGAGGACGCCGCAACTTACTACGAGCAGGTCAAGGATCTGTTTGAAGACGCACGCGCTTCACTGGCACGCTTCCACTCCAGAGAACTGAATATCGATGAAATCTCCGAGTTCAGGCCTGGCGATGAGGTTCAGATTGAACTTCGCTACCGAAACATCGAAGAAGCGGAAGTGCTCGCCTACAAGGTAAATCTGATGACCCTGGCACTGCGCGAGCAAGACCTCTCTCGGGTGACCGAGGTCAACCTGAGTGGGATTTCACCGACCATCTCTACCACCGTTCAGTTGGGTGGAAAGGGCGCCGGCGGAGGGGCGATGCAAGCGTCTCACGAGGTCACCCTTCCCATCGAAGAGGTCGGGGCTTACCTGGTCATCGTGAGGGGTGAAGATATCCACACCTCCTGTCTGGTGCTGATCAATCAGATGGAACTGGTGGTCGAGGACAACTCTGGCAATATCCGCATACAATCGATCGATCCCGTCACCGATGCACTGATCCCGGGTGTTCAGATCCGAATTCTCAATCAGGGTCAGGTTCAATCGGGCACCACCGATCGTCGAGGTCTGTTCGTTTCCGATGCTTCAAATTTGAAACCAACCGTCATCGCCCGTCGGGGCAGCAGCGATTACGCATTTTTCCGAGGATCCACGTCGAGTCAAATAGACGCTCGAATCGACCAGATGAATCGCATGCCGTCGACACAAAACATGGAGATGCAGGACTATCTCAAGAATGTCATCCAATTCAATGATGACAACCGAGACGCCCGAGATGGTGCGTGGCAGATGGAACTGCAGAAGAAGCGAAAAGGAATTCAGGTCAAGCAAGCGGCGGACTGATCGGTCAGCGAAGTACGTATTCCAGCGCGTCCAGCACTTGCTCTGGCTGGTCGACAGTCATCTGTGCGCGCTGGGATATTTCCTTCAGGGCATGATGTAACGATGGATCTCTCACAACGATGAGTGGTTTCCCCAGAGCAATGGCGATCCCCGCGTCCATCGCCGCGTTCCACTGTCGGAACTTCTCTCCGAACTGTGCCACCACCGCATCCGAACGCGTCATGAGGATTCGAGTCCGCAGATTATTGGCTTGCGAGGCCACCTCGTCTCGCCAGCGCGGACTTCCCTGTTCCCCGAGAATCTGTTCGCCGATCCCATCGGATAGATCGTGCTCATCCTGAGGTCCAACAAAATCGACATCGATCCCACGCTGCCGTGCCTGTTCCCTCAAACGACCACGCCAGTCATCGTGAATCTGGCCTGCCAGGTACACCGTCAATTGCATCGCGATCTCCCCATCCACTCGATTGCGGAGTTCTGATCCGCCGAGGTGTTACGCTTCGTTCTGATTGTCATCGTCGATGAAACACGATCCACTCCAACATCATCAAGAACACCGCAGTTGCGAGAAACCAAGGCCACAATTCAGACCGAGCATCACCCCAGAAGCCTTCCTGCTCTCGCTCGGGAACGGCGGTGATCCCCCCGATGGAGGGCTTCGGTTCGATGGAACTCTCTTCCGGGGAGAGCAGATTGACCGGGATCAATTGCTGAATCCACTCGGAGTCAGGGTCCTTCCCCTTCCGCCATCTCATCGTATGGATTCCCAGTTGATCCCCTGCTGAAGTCCGCAGCACCCCCTCCGGTAGCACAGGAATCTCGACCTCCTGCTCCCCGGATGGATCGGTCAACACCGCTCTCGAAACCCCTGCACCGGCGACTACCTCGATCAGATCACCCGATCGAATTCCGCTCTCGATACCGCTACTCACCCGAGCCAGATCTCGCAACGCAGCCTCCACGAAGAAGGGAAAAGAGGGGGTCAGAGGCCAGGGTGAAGCCAGCACATCAAAGGCCACTGCGATGCCTCGAACATCTCCCCGGTTGAAACGCGCTAGCAGAGCTCCTTCACGGCATTCAGCCATGGCGCTCACTCCTGGCCGAAGCGGAAAAGGATAAGTCTCCACAACTGTTCCATCGATGGCGTTGAGCTGGCTAAATCGTAAAACAGGATCATCTTTTTGCCATGCCACTAGAACCGGCTGTGAAACCATCTCGATTTCATCTGGCCAGAATTGCAATGGACGCGCTCCGATCACCAGGTGTCCGACGCCGGGTGGAAGCTGGTCAGGAATCTCCCGATCCCAGACCATCACATCGAATTCATCCGCCGCCGTATCAGGATCGACCTCTGCCAGAGAGATCGACTCGACCACCACCGAAGGTAAAACTGACAAGGCATCATCGAGCAGGAAGTTCTTCTTCCCCACTCTCGCCACCCGGATCGATCGGGGCTGGGAAGCGATCAGCCAGGCGCTATTGTCGTCTGGCAGTGCGTCCGTTTCATCCGGGTTCCAGTGCACCTCGATCTGATGCTTCCCACCGCCTTGAAGTGCAAAGGAACGAGTCCAGCGCTCTCCTCCTTCGAGGTCCTTTTGCACCGATTCCGCTACCGGCTCACCATCGAGACGAAGATCCAAAAATCCGGAGATCATCTCATCGCCGGTGTTGCGGATCTCCACCACGACCCTCAGATCTCCTTCTTCAGAGAACTCCCGCCTCGCCGCCAATGCGACGATTCCACTGTTGGCCGATGCATCTCCGATCGAATGCAATAACACCGGAATCGGAAATGAATCGCCACTCCAGGGAGCAAGGGCTCCATCGGAAACGACGTAAATCCTGGCATCGATCTGGGGAGGCAACACCTCTTCGCCTTGCTCGGAAATCGAATCGCTATCCTGCATCGGGACCACCGCATCTTGCTTGGCGATCGAAAGGGCCAGTTCCAGCGCATCATTGATGTTGGATACTCCAGAGCCGGCGGACAGTCCCTGTACTGCTTTTCGAAGCAGCGCAAGATCAGATGTCACAGAGGTCATCGGTTCTACCCTGGAACTGAACCGAACCACCATCCCTCTCTCGCCCGCG
>DUAN01000059.1:0-444 GCA_012960845.1 Planctomycetota bacterium
TGGTGAGCCGCTGATGTATGCGGCGATCGCATCCCAGAAAAGGCATTACGGCGTCTACATGTGCGGCATCTATCTGCTTCCTGAAGTCTTCAAGCGCCTCTCCACCGAATGGAAGAAGCGCGGCACCCGGCTGGACATCGGCAAAAGTTGCCTCCGAATCGCCAGCTGGGAGAAGTGTGAACCGGACTTGATCGCCGAGGCCATTGCATCGGTTCCGCTGGAGAAGTTTGTTGCAGCAACCAATGCTGCGACCAGCACCAGAAAGAAGACCAGTAAGAAAACTGTCAAGAAATCATCGAAGACCACAGCCAAAAAGACGACGACCAAGAAAACCGCCAGAAAATCCAAGAAGAAGACCAGGAACAGGTGACGGCTTCCGCAAACGAACCCGCCGACTCGAACTCTTCCCAGGTAAACCGAAGGGGTTTTCTCGGGCAGGTAGGC
>DUAN01000059.1:560-1144 GCA_012960845.1 Planctomycetota bacterium
TCGGAGAGTAAAGCGGGTCTCGAAGCTTCCGAAAAGCACATGCGAATCATCGACCTTGAAGTGGATGTTCTGGTCGCCGGTGGTGGAATGGCCGGAGTCTGTGCTGCTCTCTCCGCGGCTCGCAACGGTGCCCGAACAGTGCTGGTTCAAGATCGCTCGAGATTGGGTGGCAATGCTTCCAGCGAGATCGGAATGCACATCGTCGGCGCCGATGTTCATGGTCAGCGCCCCGGCTGGCGCGAGGGAGGGCTGATCGAGGAGATCCGCCTGGAAGACGCTCGAAGGAATCCCCATCGAGCCTTTGAACTGTTTGACCTGACCCTCTACGACCTGTGCCAGCGTGAAGATCTTCTCACCTTGAAGTTGGACACCTCGATCTATTCCGCAGAAGTAAGCGACGGCCGCATCCAGAAGGTGCTGGCTCGATGCGACAAGACTGAAACGATCTACCGCATCCAGGCCAAAACCTATTGCGACTGTACCGGGGATTGTCGACTGGGCCTGGAAGCGGGAGCGGAGTTTCGCACTGGCCGGGAACCACGCGCCCTCTACAACGAGCCTCTCGCACTGGAAAAAGGAGATGC
>DUAN01000060.1 GCA_012960845.1 Planctomycetota bacterium
TGTTTCAGCATATCGATCTCCCTCTTCTATTTCCCGAACAGCCAGCAGGGCCATCCTGCTCCTCATTCTCTGGAATTATCGATCACCACTCGCAAGATTCGTCCAGCAACGATCAGCAATAGCCCTCCGGCCACGGTCGGAAAGCACCCCGTGGTCAGCAAGTGCAGCACCAAAGCACCCCCCAACGAAAGGCTGTTCACCATATGGTAAATCCCGGACACGACTCCCAGCACACAGAAGATCAGGCCGACAAACTCGGAGATCCCGGCCAAATTCCTGGCAGTCTTATGGCCTGCATCGTTCATCCGTTGGCTCCTTCTGCGTTCGCATCCTGAGTCTCTTGTTACCAAAGAGTACTGCCAAGAAGGGACTGCGCAAACGGTCCCGATGTCACTATCACCGTTGAACCAGATGCTTGCCCTCGCACCAACTCGACCAGCAGCGTCCAGGTCAGTCGGAACGACGCGTGAGGTCGGGGTTGTTCCGCCCCATGTAACCGTGGCGTCCGAGCAAGCTCTTCCGACCCTGAGTTGTGAACGAAGAGCGTTCCGCTGCCAGACCTTCGTCTGTGGTCTGGGTGTAGGCCCAGTCCGCGCGATAACTGAAGGGGTGCTCGCCGTACTGCTCGATCAACTTCTTCCAGGTGGCACGCGCCTGTGCGTGTTCACCCAGATGGAAGAGTGAGATCCCCAGGAAGTAGCGCGCCTCGGGGGCGCGGGCTCCCTCCTCGGAGTGTGCAGCCAGCCGGAGGCGCATCGTCTTCACATCGTCGCGAGCGAAGGCGAGCAAGCCATGTTCGAGCGCGATGTCGTCTGCGAATTTCTTTGCGTCGAGTCCCTCCAGCACTTTCTCCGCAATGTCGAGGTCGCCGGCGCGTCGGGCGATTTGCGCGACGAAGAGACTCTCCTTTGCACTCCGCGGCTCGGAGAGTAACGCCAGCGCCTCTTCATCCTGGCCGAGATCGTGGCGGGTATGGGCACGCGCAAGTCGTGAACGCTCGTCTTCTCCGTCAGATGGCTTGGCGTACTGCGAGTTTTTGCGCAGCACATCGCGTAGAGCGCCGAGCACCTCGCTCTCGCTCGCATAGTTACTGACTTCCCCCAGCAACTCTCCATCGGCGGTGACAAACAG
>DUAN01000061.1 GCA_012960845.1 Planctomycetota bacterium
AAAAGCTCAAGTCCGCGTTGATCGAGGTGGAGTCGATCGGCCCCCGAGATGTCGAAGGCGGAAGATTCTCGGTTCTCAGCAGTTTGGGTGATTCCAATTTGAGGAGTTTCGGCAACTGGGACGATCAGGGTCAGCAACAATTTTACAATCAATTCAAGGCGATACTGGACCAGTTCAGTCAGTTGGACTCATCCACTTCCTATGATGTGGTGGTGCTCGATACCCGTGCAGGGATCGATGGAAATGTCTGCGATTTCTGCATGATGGCAGATGACCGAGTGGTCATCACCGGCGAAGAGGACACCCTTCGGGCTGACGCGCTCAGCTTGCTGAAGATGCTCCACTTCTACGACCTGGACGAGGATAAGCACAATCCTGACCGGGTCACGGCCAACTGGATCGTCGCCAACATGGCCGAGGATGAAGGTATGGCGCAGAGTGTCTGCAAGAGCCTGGTGAATGATCTGGAAAGATGGGCTTCCATCCGCAAAGACATCTCAGAGATCGTGACCAGCAGATTGCCACGCTATCTCGGGTGGATTCCTCAGATCGAGATCCCCGGTGACGAGGGGACCCTGCTGGAGGCGAGAGATACCATCGCCGAAGCGTCGATCCGCCAGCTGGCCGAGAATCTCTGTTGCAGGAATGATGGCGACGACCCTCGCCAGCAATTCTTGAGCGATCTGACCGGCTGATTCCTCCGCCAGCACCCTGTTTCTTCACCTGGGTTCTTCACCTGGTTTCTTCACCTGGCTTCCTCACTCATTCGGTTTGAGGCGATGAGAAGCGGGTGAGCCATCGACGATCCGAGTGAACTCATCGGTCACCCGTGATGATTCGCGGTGGAGTCGGCAATCGAAACTCCTCCTCGAAGTGTGGATCTTCACTCCTGATTTCACGGCTGGAATCTGGTCACCGGAGGTGGGATGTGCGAACTGTCGAATCGAGAGATCGACGCAGAAGTGTTGGTGTCGGATGAAATCCGCGCCAAGCGCAGCAATCGCTCGTCAGTGATCGGTCGGTGAACTAGTGCTGTGAAGAACTTGCAGGCTGTTGAACTTGCAGGCAGTGAAGTGCCGGCAGTTAACTCCAGGCGGTCATGCGGGAGCTTCCCCGACGACG
>DUAN01000062.1:0-331 GCA_012960845.1 Planctomycetota bacterium
CCGGATGCGTGAGCGTTCGAATCCCACTGCATCGGTTCGGACGATGTCGGTGTCTCCCATGGGGGGTCCTGCTTCTGCCAAGTCAGGATGACCCACCGGGGGAACCTCCATCTCCACTGGGAGCCGGGTGCGTTTGGCTGCTTCCGCCTTCTCCTCCTTCGAGAGATCTGCGGAAATCGCCGCTCCGAACCTCAGCTGCCTGAGCTTGTGGGTGGCGTTCGGGTAGTCATCGTTCTTCCCGAGGATTCGTCGCCTCCCTGCTCGTCCTCCGAGTTCCGCTGTCTTCAAGTCCAGCTCGAGGCGGGCCAAGTCGCTGCCAAACCTCTTGCTT
>DUAN01000062.1:357-1108 GCA_012960845.1 Planctomycetota bacterium
CCGCTTCGTCTCCATGCCGTTCAGGGTGATCTGATGCGGCTTGACGTGGGTGCAGACCTCGGCCGTCGTCTCGCTGATGTGGCGGCAGGTCGTCATGAAACCGCCGGGCTTCTGGTAGAGGGTACCCTTCGTGCAGTAGTCCGCCCTGAAGAAGAAGACGCCCTCCATCTCGAGGAGCTCGCGTACTTCTGTCAACTCCCACAGGTAGGACCCAAGCGGGTTCTCGACCAGGACCGCGGCTCCTGCGGCCACCAACTGCTTGATGCGGCGACACATGACGCGCACGATCTCGTTTGTCTCTTTGATCGCCGGGTCTGACTCGTCGCCGTAGGGGTTCTCGGAGGTGCGGACAATCGGTACCGTCTTCGCTCTCGACATGTTGGTACAGGGCGGCGCGAACAGGTAACAATCTGCCGGGTTCGCGACCTGGTGCTCCCAGTACGTATCGTCGTCGAGGAAGTTCCGATCAGGGTCCGCACGGTTGTCGTAGCGGTAGGCGATGCCGCCGCACTCCTCCCAACACCGAGAGAATGCCGCGCCGCCTTCCTCTTTGACACCTGCAAAGACCTCGACCAAGATGCGGCCCTTGAGAGGCTCGCCCTGAAGGTCTGGCGGCAAGTCCGCCGGTGGTATGCGACCTTCCTTGCTGATGTCGTGGCCTTTGCAGCGCCAGAGCTCCACCTCAGGTCCGTCCTTCCTGACGAGCTCAGCATTCTTGCAGAACTCGTTTCCGGGCTTCAAGGTGTCGTAC
>DUAN01000063.1 GCA_012960845.1 Planctomycetota bacterium
TGATCATATTAGGATCTCGGGTCAGCGGCGCCTCCCGAAGGGAGGGCCTCCCGTTTGGCCTTATCATCACTGCGCTGAGGTGGTTCCACCCCACCTGAGGAGTGGTCCTCCCTCACACACCTGGGAAAACACCGCGGAAGATGAAGATCTTGATGACGATGTTGAGACCGATATCGACCCAGCGCCGAGGGATGAGGCCTGTGTAAAAGATGTTTCTATCAAGATCGTACGTGCACACGCATCGGGGAGCAAAGGCAATTACTTGAGGCACTGGTCATCAAAAAGGTTATGTATATGATGATGATGATGATGAGAAGATGTCCCGTGTCCTTACACTCGATGTCCCGTGTCCTTACAAGGGGAAAGACTCCAGGCACTCATCACGAGCAAACTTCAAAGCAACTTCAAAGCTCAAGGAGTGAGGAGTGTGAAAGTGACAAGCAAGCATTGGCCGCGACATGCAAATGATAGTAACCAACATACACTTGTGAGTCACTCGCACCTCTCTGTGCTACCACATCGAAGCATCTCTTCGTGGCCGCGATGACCCACGCCCTTATGTTGAGCGGCCACCCAACACATTCGTGAACTGTACAAGCTCGCCCAGGTCAGAAGGGGTGTCCGCAAGCGCGGCGGCAGAGCGGCCGACCCCGAAGAGCTCGCAATGGGACGCCATAGCTCGAGGGCAAGTGTAAGTGCACCGCAACGGCGACGAGCAGCGCACAGCAACCTTCTCACAAAGGCCGCGACCACATGGCGCTAATGCTGAAGTCGCCAGTGACTCATCACGAAGTGTGACTGATCGCTGTAACGGTCGTCCTCACCACGGGAGGCCGTGGTCAGGAGCGCGACCACGTCTGACATTCCTGCAGGTCACCGATAGAATTCCTGCATCGTCTGCCAGCACGTTCCTCCTGCACCATCGTCCACATCGCATGAGCAAAACCAAGTTTCATTGGTAAGGTCGATGCCTTTGTAGTCGTGAAGATTGCTCCAAAAGACCGCCAGCTCCAGAACGTCGAGTATCTCCAGCCACTGCGCGTGCGGCGTTGCCTTGACGGAGGAGGTCTCCTGCATCTCACGGAGAACGTGCAAGTTGTAGAGCT
>DUAN01000064.1 GCA_012960845.1 Planctomycetota bacterium
AAGAGACAGCAGCAGCAGGGTGGCTAACAGCATGATTCGCTTCTCCTCGCACGGGTGACAGTCCTGTTCCTACATGGTTGACGCTAGCGCACCATCCATCCAGACGGCACGATGGTCCCAGGAGGTTTTTTTTGTTCCTGATCGCCACGATGCTACTGGCTCTTTCGTTCCCGACCCAGACCGATTCTGTCGAGCTCGATGGACACGATCTCGACGCCTGGGAGCGGGCGGTGCTGCCGGGGGCCGAGGAGGCGTGGCTGACCATCCCGTGGCACGCCACTCTTCACGAAGGACTGCGCGCTGCCGGTCAGCAGCAGAAACCACTGCTGTTGTGGCTGATGAACGGACATCCGCTCGGCTGTACCTGAGGCAACGGCGTGGCGGGCCGGCGGTCCGTCTGGAATGACCCGAGGGTGATCGAGAAGGTGAGAGCCTTCGTACCCTCCACCGATGAGGTGTGGCGATTGCAGAGACATCAGGATCGGGAATGTCGCTTCTTCCGTCAGAAGGTGCGGGGCAACCCGGCACCGATCGGCGGTTCGTGGCAAGGTCTCTACATCTTCGCCCCCGATGGCACGCTGCTGGCTAGACGCAACACCCTGAATCCGGACGCAGCGATGAAACTGATGGATGCTGGTCTTGAAAAGTGGAGTTCTCTTGCCGAAGAAGCGCGTCAGGCAGCCGATCCCGCCGAGTATTTACCCCAGCACCGCTGGGAGAACTCGATGCCCAGCGATGGTCTGGTGCTGCGTAGTACCTTGCGCGATCTCCCTGAAAAGGGCATCGGTCCCGAGGGGCGAGGACGGTGGAATCGCGATCATGCCTGGTTCAACCGGGAAGAAGCACGAAGCTGGATGCCACAGAAGATTTCCGTGAGACAAAAGCACACCTTGCCAGAAGCTCTGGCGCTGCGTCTGGCACGCTTCCATGTCGTCGATAACGTCTCGGGACAGGAAGGCCCCTATGCCAGAGATGACATCGAGCACGCCGAGATCGAGATCGAAGTCACCGCCGTCGACGGCAACATGGCCACCATCCAGATCAGCGGGCTGTTCCGATCGGAAAGTGATGGGGTCTATAAACTCGGCGAGACCGATTGGCGTCACTTCCCCAGCGGTACCCGCGGCATCGACGCGACTCTCCGCGGCGAGGCGACCTGGAACATCGAGCAGGGACGCTTCAGCGCCTTCCGCGCCGCCGCCCATGGCAAAGCGTGGGGTGGTAGTGGTCTCAATGGCAGGCGTGGCGTGACCAAAGAACAACCGGCAGCCATCGGCTGGTACTTCGAACAGATCGACGACGATCCGCGCGATCGGCTCGCTCCCGCCTTCATCGACGTCTACAACGCCGACTGGGTCATCCAGCCGGACGCCTAGCGATCGCCGTTTGATCCCGCGTGTTTCTGCTCAAGTCTCTTGCTGTCATCTACAAGACTCTCTCCAGCATCGACATCGTGTTGAAAATGCAATGCGCAAGGATCAGTGGCCACAATTTTCGCCCAAAAGCCACATAGGCAATTCCCATGACCAGACCAATAAGACCCACGGTGATGGATCTTTCTGATAGATCATACGAGTGTCTGAACCCGAAGATCATCGCCTGGAATATCACTGCCAGGATGGTCGCCATCGAAGTCTTCGAGAAGAGTCGTTCAAACCAATTCAACAAGAACCCTCGATCCAGTAGTTCTTCAAGAAATGATTCGAGCCAGATGAATGGAAGGATCGAGAAGAAAAGTAGCCAGTTCCCCTCGAGGTCTCCGAACCTGGAAACAGAACTCTGCTCGGATGTGTCTGGTGCCAGCACAATTGGCAACAGGTCTTTCACGAGTTCAAAGAGCATGATCGAGAGAGGAGTGCACACCAGGATGAATCCAGTGACGAGTAAGGTTTTCTTGTAACTCTGGGCACTGTTCAAGCCCAGATCATTCCATGTCACTGCTCTTGCTTTCAATATCCAGGTGGCCACGACCAGGGTAGTCAGCGAATGAAAGAGACCATTTGCGATGAATCCAACATCAGAGAAAACTATTTCTCTGATCAAAAACATGACGGAAATATAGACGGCTAAATCCAGGAAAATAACTTTGGGACTGTATTGATTCAAAACCGAGTTTTCCCCTTCGCCGACCTGCTAGCGATCACCGGCAGATCCCACCTCACTCGCCGGAATGTGCCGGCCACGGCCCGTTGCGGGTCACGTTGATGAAGGACTCGCCGTCTTTTCGAAACAGGCCGCCGGAACAGCCGAGCCAGAGGATCCCGTCGCTGTCCTCGAAGAACTCCTGGACATGGATGTTGGCTGGATTACCCCCGAGGGGATGGAGATTCTGCAGACCTTGATCCACTCCGAAGGCAGTGAAGGAGGTGCCATCGTAGCGACAGATACCGGCACCGAGGGTCGAGAACCACAGGTCACCGCGGCTGTCCTCGAGGATTTCATAGACGCGGTCGTTGCTCAGTCCGTCCTTGGATGTGAATGTGCGAAACTTCTGGCCGTCATAGCGACTGGCACCACCCCCATTGGTGCCGATCCAGATACCCCCATGGCGATCTCCCTCGATGCATCGCACCACATTTCCTGCGAGGCCATCCTTCATCGTGTAGCTGGTGAAGGACTCGCCGTCGTACCGGTGCACTCCCTCACCGTCGGTACCGAACCAGATATTGCCGGTCGGGTCCTCGAAGATGGCAAACGACACCAGCGGCGAGAAGCGAGACTCGGGGTTCTCGATCTCGACCCTCGGAAGCGGGAAGGGGACGAAGGACTCGCCGTCGAAACGACAGACGCCACCGTGGGTGCCGGCCCAGATGGTGCCGGCACTGTCGCACATCAGGCTCCACACCTGGTTATCGCTGAGACCGTGATCCGCCGTGTAGTTGGTGAACTTGCCATCCTGAATGCGGCTGACTCCCCCATCGGTGGCGAACCAGATGGCCCCATCCGGGTGCTGCACGATGCCACGCACCGCCTGGCCACCGAAACCTTGCTCCACGCTGAGGTAAGACAACGGTGGCAGCGGCAGTGACTTCGCATCGTAGCGGCAGACCCCTTCGCCATTGGTGCCGAACCAGAAGACCCCATCCCGGTCCTGGAACACCTCGCGTACATAGTCGCTGATCTGCTTCGTATGACGAGGATCCGTGCCCGTCATGGGAACGATCATCGGTAGTTCAGCACCTTCCAGCAGATGGGCACTCCACTCCTCGACGATACGGCGCCAATCTTCGATGGAACGGGTCGGATAGGTGGCGGGCCAGCCGCCGGCACGCCAGCTATCGTCGGGATCCTCATCGCCGACACGTTTCGAAAACTGCCCGGTGGCGCTACGCATCGCCATCAGTAGATCAGCCTGGGCCGGATCGGTGGCCAGGTTGTGCAACTCATGGGGATCGCTGCGCAGATCGTACAACTCTTCTGGCGGTTTCGAGGCGGCGACAAACTGCGCCTGCTCCGGTGGCAACTTGCCCTCCAGCGCCCGCAATTGCAGCAGCGCCAGCGTCGGGTACTGCATCTCCTTGTAGTTGTTGAACTGACACCAGGGACGCTCCGGCATCCGGTTGAGGATGTACTTGTGGGAACGGGTTCGCATCATCGTCATGGAATCGTGGGTGGCGTCCATCTTGCCCCGTGAAGCAAACACGGCGTTTCGAGCCGGAGTCGTCGCATCGAGCAGCGAACGCCCCTGCATCCCATCGGGTACGTCCACGCCAACTATCTCCAGGATGGTCGCAGTGATGTCGATGGTCGAGGCCAGTTCGGCGCGGACCGTGGCGGGGCCGATGGTGCCGGGCCAGCGGATGATCAGCGGCACGTGGACGCCGCCGTCATACAGAAATTGCTTGCCGCGTGGATGGCAGCGACCGTTGTCGCCGATGAAGACGACCACCGTGTCATCGGCGAGGCCTTCCCGATCGAGGCGCTCGAGAATCTTGCCGACCTTGCGATCCATCACCTGAATCTCGCCGAGACCACGCGCCCAGTCGGCACGTACCAGCGGCTCATCGGGGTAATAGGGTGGAATCTCGACCTTGGCAGGATCGACCGGGTTTTGCGGATCGCCCTTCCAGGAGCGGTGGGTGTTGCCGATGGTGATCTGGGCGAAGAAGGGCTGCCCCTCGCCACGCCCCGACCAGTCCTTGCCATCGAAGAGACCCGGACCCGTCTTGAAGTTGAGATCGGTCTTGGACGAGTAACCACAGCCGTTGGCGCAGTACCAGCCGGCGCTTCTGAGCAATTGAGGTAAGGTCTCGACCCCTTGCGGCAACTCCCGGCGCGGCCGGGTGCGGTGCTGATCGGCTCCGATGGAGCTCTGATGGCGACCAGTGATCATCGCCGAACGCGATGGCGAACAGACCGGTGAGGTGGTGAAGGCGTGCAAAAAACGGGTTCCATCTGCCGCCAGTTGATCGAGAATTGGCGTCTCGACCGCCGGACAGCCGTAGCAGGACAGATCGGGACCGATGTCCTCGGCGAGGATCCACACCACGTTGGGACGGCGACCGGGAACGGTGTCGCCCTTCTTCAGTTCTCGCAGTTCGATCTGCTGCCACTCGACATGCATCTCCATGCCACCGTGCAACTGCAGGGCGATGGGACCCTCGAGGCGACCCTTGTCTCGCTTGAGGCGGGCAGTACGCACCCCGTTGATGCGCACCTCGATGAAACGGCCACGCGCCAGCAGATGCAGCGTCGACCACTCTCCCGGTCGGTACACCTCCTGCATGCGGGTCGCATCCGGTTTCTTCACCCAGCCGCGGCCACCGGTCTCGTAGAGACCGCCGGTCTCGGAGCTGGAGTCGATCTCGACCTGGAACCCCTTGGCGGCAACGTTGTTGCCCTGCTCGATGGCGACCCGGAAGTAGAAGCCACTGTCGCCGGCCAGCACCCGGAAGAGTGCCCTGGCCTCGAAATCGCTGAAGGAGCGATCAGAGACGAGCAGGCCGTGACGCTTCTCGGAAGCGCGGCTTCGGCCGACGATGGCGCCATCCTCGACGCTCCAGCTGCCCCCGGGGGTGGTGTGCCAACCGGATAAGGTGGTGCCGTCAAAGAGCGCTTCGAAATCCCCAGCATCACTGGAAGCCGTGGCGCCGATCAGGCCCAGCAGTAACCACGACACGGTGATGATCAAGGTGCGTGGCGAAGATGAGGTCATTTCGGCTTCACCACCACCCCCACCACCACCTTGCGGAGCACCCGGGTATCGTTGCGCAAGGCACACACCACCTGGGTTTTTCCCGGCTTCATCGCCCTCAGCCGAATGCGACCCCTCGATCGGTCCGTCTTTGACTGTAGATAGGGACGATCTCCCGATTCCACCACCCACCAGTTGTGAAGCGGGGGAAACGGCAGATCGAGGTCGATATGGCTTCCCACCTGGACCTCCAGCATCTGCACGGGTGTCGAGGCGTTGGAGACGATCTCGGTACGATCGTCGGGAGCCTGACAGCCACAGAGGAGGAGCGAAACCGGCCAGAGGAGCAGGGTGAGAAGGGTCGGTGGGTGTAAAGAAGAAGACATGAGAAACTCCTGTTCATGCAAAGGAGCCTCATCCTGTGCAAAAGATCACCCCTTGGCTACCACCCACTGGAGAATCCACCGGCGCACGGGGCGCTGGAGCGATCAAAAGAAAGGGGCGCGGACGGGGGGAAAGTCCCGTCCACGCCCCGCTTCTCAAAAGCCCGTCCGGGCTATGTTCGTAATCCGCCAGTCACCAGCCAGGCTGTTCCTAACCAGGCTCCCCAACTATCCGCTGGGAAGGTGCCACCGACCAGGCTGGCCACGATCAGCAGCAGTACCGTCTGCTTGATATTGGCGCCACTGAGGCCACCGTTGGTGTAGACCCCCATCGCCATGCTCGCCACGGCCAGTGCCGTGATGGCGGTGGCCCAGATCGCTTGGCTCCCGAGCGCAGCCGTCAAGTTCCCCATCCAGTCTCCACTGAAGCCACCTTCTCCTCCGACAGTGGTGATCGCAACACCCACTACCAGGAACACGACGATTCCTATGATCTTGTCCTGCATCTTCTCATCCCCCGTACATTTTTTGTCGCCCTCCCGGGCGCGACCAGGAACCCCCCTGGCCTTCGGCTCCGAAACTCCCCCGCTGGATCGCCGCGGCGACCGCGACCCACAGGAGCTTTCCCGTTCCGAATCTGCCCGTCATGGTGCGAAAATTGGTCATCCTCGTGCAAGGGTGCTGCGGTGGCCAATCCGATCCCAGCTGCGAAAATCCCGGGGCCAACGGCTCCTGAGGGGTCCCACTGCGCC
>DUAN01000065.1 GCA_012960845.1 Planctomycetota bacterium
GTGGTGTCGAAGGTGGCCATCGAACAGGTGGAGATTTGCACCGACCCGTTGCCCGGTGAAATCCAGCGATACCAGATATCCTGGACCAGGTCTCCCGGCAATGATGCGGAGCAAGGAGAAGGATCGAACGGTTCGCTGCTGTTGGTGGCACCGGATGTGTCGAAATCGATGGAGCCTGAGGAGATCTCGATGGCTCCGAGGCAATTGTCGTGGATCGGTCCGCCCAGGAGAGTGCAACAATCTTCAGCGCTGCTACCACCCGAGATGGCAGCCACGCAGAGAAGACGCTGTTCGCCGATTCCTGGAGCGGTGCCCCCGGTCCAACGGGTGGCTGTCGCGTCGAGAACATCGATCAGTACCGAGTCGAGGTAGATTTCCCAGCCGTCGACAGGAAGCGGTGCACTCCAGCTGGCGCTGACGCCAGCGGGAACGACCGAGCATTGCAGATCGATGGGGGGAATGGGTCCCTGAAGATCGACCACCAATTCTCCACTACCGACCGAACTGGTATTCCAGCCACCGACGCGGATGACGATCTCTTCTCCTGCAGCGACCGGGAGATCGGAGACGTGAGATGTGAACAGGGAGCAGCCGCTACTGTCGCCGTTACAGCCGATCAGTTGAAGGGCATTGCAGTTGCCGCGGTACACCGCGATGTCGCTATCGAAGTTGGCACTGTTACATGTGCTGACCGATAGCAGTCCTGAGGTGTCAGGAATGAAACTCCACCACAGATCTCGATGCAGTAGACCCAGCAGAGCATCGGCACAGAGTGTGTCATCCGGTGGAATCGTCGAGTCGGTGGCGTTGGTGATGTCGAAGGGGGTACTTCCGACGGTGATGATGCTGGCACCTGCACAGTCATCGTTAGCAGGTTGTGCAGCGACCATCGACGGTATGAACAGTAACAGTAGCCACCAGTGATTCCGGGTCATCGGACACCTCTTTCCCAATCCTCCATCTTGCTGTCGATGAAGAGCGGTGCAAGCAACTGTTTGCAGCCTGATCGCTGGACTTCTGGACACAGGAGGAGGAACCTGATGCGGTTGAAGGAGCACAGTTGGCGAAAGCGCAGATCATCCGGGAACTGAGAAAGTGGCTGCCGAACCGTCGCATCCTCACCGATGCGGACGAGTGTCGGCTCTACGACAGTGATGGTCTGACCCTTCATCGAGGAGTGACTCCCGGTGTCCTGTTGCTGGAAAGTGAAACCGAAGTGGTGCAGGCGGTGAAGGTGCTTGCTGGCCATCAGGTTCCTTTCGTGGCGAGGGGCGCAGGAACAGGGCTCAGCGGCGGTGCCGTTCCGATGCAGGGTGCGTGGGTACTCGATGTACATCGGATGCGAAAAATCATCGATATCGATCCGTTACAGCGGACCGCAGTGATCGAGCCAGGCGTGATCAATCTCGATCTCGATCGTGCGGCTGCTGCTCACAAACTTCGATTTGCTCCAGATCCTTCGAGTCAGCGCGCCTGTACCGTTGGCGGTAACATTGCCGAGAACTCCGGTGGGCCACACTGTTTTCTTCACGGCATGACCACTCGACATATCCTGGAAGTTCGAACGGTACTCACCGATGGAACGGTCCTCGATCTTCAACGTGATGGTGGAGGGATCGACTGGCGAGGTGCATTCATCGGTTCGGAAGGTACCTTTGGTGTCACGGTTCAGGCGAAGGTGAGATTGGTGCCGAGGCCCCCCTGTGTTCGTACATTCCTCGTCTCTTACTCCTCACTGGAGGCATCTTGTGAGGCGGTGACTGCCATCATCGCCCGCGGCCTGCGACCTGCAGCACTGGAAATTCTCGATCGGTTGACCATCGGGGCGGTCGAGGCGTCGGTGTTTCGTGCGGGTTATCCAGAAGACGCGGAAGCGGTACTGCTGATCGAACTCGAGGGCCTCACGGGTGAAGTGGAGGAGGCGGCAGAAGCGGTTCGCAGTGCTGCGGTTGGCGAACAGACCATCGGAATCGAGGAAGCGCTCGACGAAGAATCGAGAGAAAGACTGTGGCGCGGTAGAAAGGGAGCGTTTGGAGCGATGGGGAGAATCGCCAGCGATCTGTATGTTCTCGATGCAGTGGTACCGAGATCAAAGCTGTCGCAAGCCATCAGCGGAATCCAGCAGATCGGTCGTGACCAGGGTGTGGTATTGAGCAACGTGTTCCACGCCGGGGATGGCAACCTTCATCCCAATATCTCCTTCGACGCGAACATCCCCGAGGAACGAGCCCGGGTTCTGAAAGCGGGGGATGCGATCTTGAAGTTGTGTGTGGCTCTCGGTGGCACCTTGTCGGGTGAGCATGGGATCGGTCTGGAAAAGAGAGATCACATGCCGCTGATCTTTTCACCACAACAACTGGAGACACAGCGGCTCCTCAGAACAGCTGTCGATCCTCACGGTCTTGCGAATCCAGGGAAGATTCTTCCTGCTGGCCGTGGATGTACCGAGTCTGGGTTTCGAAACTCGGATCACCTGAAGAGAACCGAGTCGATCCTGGGGCTGCCGGAGCAAAAGAAAAGGGGTGTCTCCGGGAAAGAGACACCCCTCTAACAACACCTCCAGGACGGGTCGTGGAGTTTATCTAGCAAGCACCGGTGTAAACACATTCGGCCAGGGTATCTGGCGTCGGGTCTTCACCACAAGTATTCGGGCCCGGGGCAGGTGGCGCTGCTCCTCCGGAGAAGAGTGCAGCAAGTCCGAAGATGGCATCTGCGATGTTCACAGCTCCATCATCGTTCTCGTCGCAGGCGTCCGGACATGCGCACGCTGCGCCACCAGAGAACAAGGCCGCCAACAGGTAGATCTCATCGGCAATGTTGAAACCGCCATCCATGTTCTTGTCACCGCGTCGGAATTGCGGCTCCGAGGATGGGCCTCCACCGAGGACACCAACGTATCGGACGGCAAGATCATTCTGGTCTCCGCCGAATCCGCCGAACTCCCAGGATTGGCACAAGACCTTTCCGCCAGAGTCTGTGTCGTAGAAGACACAGGTACCGACACCCGCACCAAAGGCCTGCGCATCGGGCTCCCAGACCAGAGCTGAGTTGGGGCCGAGAGAATCGAGGTCAGTGGTTTGAAGTTCATCGGTCCAGTCATTGCCAGTTGCCTGGTCCTGGTTGTAGGCGATGTCTTGAAGGTCGCTGACGTCAAGTCCCAGAGCAGTATCGAGTCCATCCATGATCAGGAAGTTGTCACCTCCATCAGCGGTTCCATCGGCGATTCCGTCGATGAGATTGAGGTCGGTTGCGGCGTCGAAGCCCCAGATATCACCACCTTCAGCATAGATGTGCTTACCTGCGGCTTGAGCGATGGCGATGGCAACACCGTCGGCGGCAGTCAGAGCACGCCCTGTGGGGTAGGTTCCACCCATGTACCAGAGGCGCTCGAGTGAGGCATCGGTGATACAGGGGAGATCTGCCGGTCCACCAGGAAGAATATCGACCACCAGGCCCATCGCTTCCAGGGCGGTTTGCAATGCCGCAGCACTGTCGATTCCAGAGGGTTGCTCTCCGATGACGATGATATCGCTGTAGCCACCACCACCCTGGACATTGACATTCACTTCAGTCACAACACTGGTGCCCTGAGTGGTGCAGTTACCGACGATTTCGTAGGTGTGCGGTCCTGGAGGTGCACCAATGTCGTCATATGCGGTAGTACCGAAGGGCAGCGCGCTGGCCAGTACCACTCCATCGCGAAGGACGTCGTAGTTACTGAAACCGGCAGGGTTCCAGCCCAGGGCGACATCTCCGGTGCCACAATCGACGATACCGATCACGCCTGTGAGACCAAAGTCACACAGTTCTTCGATGACCAGGTCGCCGGTCAGGATCGCGCCTGCAGCCGGATCATTCCAGGAACCGTTGCGAATGATGTAGGTGGTTCCGGCTGTGCAGGAGAAATTGAGATCGGAGCTGACTCCACAGGAGTCTCCGTTACATGCGACATCGATCTTGGTGCCACAAGCACCACTGGCCTCGTAGACGGCCAGATCGGTATCGATGCTGTTACAGGTCGATATCCTCAGGAAGGCATTGGTGTTCGCCGTGTAGGTGAACCACATGTCACTCCAGAAGCCTCCGAGGAAGGTGCCCGTGCAGTTGCCTCCGGCAACCGGGTCAGGACTATCCGTCATGAACTCCAGATCGAAAGCATTTGCGCCAGAGACTGCAGGGATTGCATCGCAGCACTCATCTCCTGCGATGGGCGGTGGGCAAGGCCCTCCGGTGCACGCAACGCTGCAGGTAGCAGTGGTGGTGGAACCACCAGTACAGTCGCCGATGATCTGGTACTCATTCAGTCCCAGCGGGGCGTTGAGATCGTCATAGAACAGCGCGTCTCCGGGCAGGGTGTCGAGGACGACACCGTTACGGAGCACCTGGATGCCGCCGCCGTATCCACCGGGAACATTGAGGAATGTGGTCCAGTCCATGGTCACGTCATTGGTGGCGCAATCGATGTTGCAATTGAACGCATCAAAGGGCAAGCAGCCACAGGAACCGATGCAGGAGACCTGCACGTCGTCGTAGTAAAACTGTCCACCACCGGCGTTGTAGAGGTCGAGGCACTGCATGGCTTGCTGACCACCCGCACCAAACCAGCCACCATCGGTGACGATCTGGGCGCCGTTGTAGAATGCCTGGTACAGGTTGGCATCCAGATCCACATCCACTCTCACTTCAACCCAGGCGTCCCAAACCAGAGGAGCATCGCCAAAGGTTCCGCCGCCACCGGAGACGTTATCGGCGTTGCACAGGCCCGTGGCATCGGACATGTGAATCTGTCCGGACCAGTCGTAGCCGGAGCCGCTACCGTCATAAGTGTTCATCAAGATGAAGTAGTAATCTCCGGCCTGACCCGAAGGAATATACACGTTTGACGTGAAGGAGAATGCGCCAGAGGTCAGTCCTCCGAAGATTCGAACCACATCGTCGGCTGGGGTCAACTCGATGCTTTTACTTCCTCCAGCTGTGGAGTTGTAGGTGTCTACAACATCGGAATCGACACCAGGGGCACCGTCCCAGGTATCCCAGGATCCTTGTCCTGCGATTCCCGACCCGACCGCGTAACTTTCAAAGTCATCGAAATCAAGCAGTTGCGCATGAACTGCTGGAGTGCAAAAGATTGCCAGACCCAGGCATACCGTTGCCAGAGCAGGCAAATTACGAATCCTCATCGTGAGTCTCCTTTCAGGAGATGGAACAGGGGAAGCCCCCTCTTGGATGTAAGAAATTGTACTCCGACGGAAAGCCAAGCGATCTTGCCGATGGAGGCTTGAATCGCAGAGCATGTCTGCCGGAAGAGATCCCAAATTTTTATCGTTAACGCAGAACCCAAGTAGTCGAGAGTCGAGCAGGAATGCAACCCGCAGGTGAATCACCTGCGCCAGATGCGGAATCCTGATCCAATCCGACGTTGACTCCATCTTATGGGATGCAGGGGTAGTGGACAACTCGGGCAATCTGAAGCGGCTCAACCAGGAAAAAATTCCCTAATTGTTGCAATGATTAGGGTTTAGGCTCCGAACAGAGGTTCCTGGATTTCATTAATTTGCCAGCAAGATTGTTCAGATAGGGTCGAAAGTCGACCGAGCGACTGGCGTGGAAGGGGTAGGAATGGCGAATTGCGATGTGACCCGGAATTACGGAAGCGGTAGTCGGGGACTGTCATCGACCCAAGGCCAGCACTCCACTCACCCACCACACTCTTCTCCCTCATCTCCCTCACCATCGACCGGCTTTCTCTCCGATCAGATCGAAAACCTCGATGCAGCAGAGATGGTAGCGACGGTCGGGGCCGCGACTTCGGTGAAGTTTCTCCGGGAAGAGGTGCAGAAGAAGGGACTCATCGTCAGTGGAGTGCTTCCCGATGAGGAGGGCACCATCGGTGGGCTCTTCAGCGATCCCCGAGAAGGGCCAGCAGATTCTTGCACCGGGAGGTTCCGAGACCATGTGCTGGGAATCGAAGGGGTTCGTGGAGATGGAGGCCCCATCTTATCGGGTGGAAGGGTGGTAAAAAATGTCACCGGATATGACCTGACCCGCTTGTTGGGGGGGGCGATGGGGGCACTGGGAGTGGTCACTCGACTTCATCTGCGACTGGAATCGGCTCCTCCTTGTTGGAACATCATCCGCTGGGAGTTTCACAACGATGAGCAGTGCTGGAAGCGACTGGATCGATTGAGGGCGTTGCCTTTTGAGCCTCACCTGATCTGCATCGAACCGCAACAGCAGCAGGTGGTCATCTTGCT
>DUAN01000066.1:0-4840 GCA_012960845.1 Planctomycetota bacterium
CGTACCCACGCGTGTCGTCGAGTATGCCAATTACATCGAGGTCACCCCCTCGACCGTTTCCGGCTCGGTCACCGTCGTTACCGCCTTTCGTCGTTCGGATGTGAATCAGGACGGCACCATCAACATCGGAGATCCGATCTGGGATCTGACCTGTCTCTTCCTCTGTTTCCCGGGCTGTTTCGATGCCCACGATTCCAATGACGATGGACAGTGGAACATTGCAGATGCCATCTACCTGCTCAGCTATCTCTTCTCGGGCACGGCGGCTCCACCGGAACCCTTCATGATGTGTGGGGCGGATCCAACCGAGGATTCCCTCGATTGCGATGCTTACGATGGGTGTCCTTGACGGTTCATCGCGGTGAGATATCCGATCGGGGCTTGCCTAGTCTTTTCCAGATCAAGACCATCAGGCCGATGGAGATGATGGGTATCAGTATCAGGGCAGGTACGCCGAAGGGACTCAGCAGCAGTTTCATCGGCTTCGACAGCGGCATGTTGTGCTTGCTTGCATACTCGAGCAACCTCTGCCGTTCGCCAGTGGTGATGGCTCGCACCACATCTAAGAGAGACAGATTTTCATCATCTCTGCTGGTCGCGGCCACTCCAGTTCGCCCGCTGGAATCGGTGATTTCCCAGCCGTTGGGAGCCAGCATCGGATAGACACTCTGGTCCTCGAACATCGCCACGGTTTCCGCATGGGCACGCACACGATCCCCGATCTCAGGTGCCGGATCCTGCGCCGGGCCGCACAACACCATGACAGATCCGCCACCACTGGTGAGATAACTGAAGAACAGATTCCCGGGTGGCACCGTACCCTTCTCGACCTTGTCGGGGCGAACGGTCGCCTTCCAGCGACGAGTGAGGGAGCCATTGCTCTCGGCGATGAGACGGTGTTCGATCGCCACAACGGTACCGGTGACGATCACCGATGAGAGCTGTTGTAATTGTTCCTTCGTATACGGGATTTTCCCCGCCTCGAGAAACGCTGGAGTCGTTGCGATGAAGATCCAGCAGATGAGAACCGGTGCGAGCAGTCGATGGCTACACAACGATGAAATGAAGAGCGGTGAGTCGAAATGGGATTGCCGCATATTTTCCTGTTCAGAGAATCGTCCGATGTCAGCGTCGGGCATTCAGCATCGTGTCATGTCTTTGATCTTAGTCTCAATTGCCGATGACGGGAACAGAGATGTTGGAGCCGGGAGCCATCTCGATGGCATCCAGGTGACCGGTGATGGTTTCATCTCCATCTTTGATGATGGCGTGAATGTGTAGATTCGATCCGTGATGGGTCGCCGGTGATTTGTGCTTTCGATCTGGACAGCGGAAACGAATCTGTTGGTGATTCGGGCATCATGTATTGTCTTGACGAAGATAGACGAGATCATTGCGACGACATTGAATGAAAGAGTCTGCTCAGTGATGGTGTGATGCCATCGACTGCCCATTGTTATTCAGGTTGGAGACGTATTGTTAGTAGTACCAAGTTTTCAAGTCCGGTTTGGAATGGGATTCGGATCTCTAGAAGTGATACTAACCGATTCGGATCGGGGCAAAATGGAATCAAGGTCGCCTCAGTTCCTTTTCAACTTCTTCCCCTTCTCATCGAGGAAGGGATTCGGTCTTCTTGCATCCTTCAAGGGAGGGTCTCATGTCCAGATATAGTCTTCTTGCGTGTTTTGTAGTTCTTCTCCTGGGTTCATCTGCTCTTGCAGATGATGACGTTTCATTCCTCAACTTCACCCTGGTCGATCCGCTTCCGGAGTCGATGATCGGTGATCCCGTGGACGACACCGAAGTGGAGATGGAACGGATCGATGGTGGTGTGGTGATCGAAGGGGAAACCTCGGGGTTGCTTCCGGATCATGCGTATACCATCTGGGCTCTCGTCTTCAATAACCCGGCTGGGTGTAACGAAGGCTGTCAGATCGCCGATGACATCGGTCCTGATTCAGGCTTCGCAGCGCTGTGGACCGGCATAGGATTCGTGGCGGACGAAGATGGGGAAGCAGAGTTTGAAGCGGTCATGATGGAAGGTGAGCCCGCGGGAGAGGTCCTGATGGGCGCTGGTCTGACCGATGCGGAAAATTGCGAGATTCACCTCATCGTTCGTTATCACGGCCCTGCAGCATACGGTAATCCTGAACTGCTGGAGGCGCAGATTAGCACTTTTGGGGGCGGTTGCGAGGAGTTCGGTTGCGACGATGTTCAGTACGCCGTACTGGTAGCCGACGATGATGACGATGATGACGATGATGACGATGATGACGAAGACGACGAAGACGACGAAGACGACGACGACGATGATGATGATGATGACGACGAGTTCGAATTTCTTGAGTTCATGATGGGGAGTCCTCTCGAGAGCTCGGCTTCCGGAAATGCCATCGGTGGATCCAAGATCGAATTCGAACAATTTGAGGACGGCTTTTTTATCGAGGGGGAGACCTCCCAGCTAGAGCCTGGATTCACCTACACCATCTGGGCCGGAGTTTTCAATGATCCAGGAGAATGTGATGGGGACTGCGACATCTCCGATTTCGGTGTCGAAGGGTGGTCGATCTTGTGGACTGGTGTTGGCCTGATTGCAGATGAAGATGGAGAACTCGAGTTCGAAGCGCTGGTCATCGAAAACGAACCTGCCGGTGAGATCGTCACCGGGCCTGGCCTGACCGACATGGACAATGCCGAGATTCATCTGTTCGTTCGCAGTCATGGACCGGCATCGGATGATCCAGAGGTTCTGGAGGCTCAACTCAGCCAGTTGATGGGAGGGTGCGACATCTACGGCTGTGGTGTTCCCCAGTATGCAGTGCTGGTTGCCGGAGATTGAGCCGGTGGCTCAGTAGCGGGGCCTGGTTTCTTTGACGACCGGAACCGAAAGGGTAGCACCTTCGGCCATCTCGACCTCATCGAGATGGCCGGAAATCCACTCATCTCCAGCGCCGTTCACGATGATGGCGTGGATGTGTAGATTCGATCCGTGATGGGTCATCACTCCATGTTGATCTCTGGCGAAGAAGCCGACCACCCGCAGTGCTGTCGATGCGCCATGCTGCCGCCACGGTTGATCCTCTGGAGCCAGATCTGGTGTCGCAACGGGGCAGTACCCGTTGATCACGTGAATCTGGTAACTACTTGCGACTCCCTCGATGAAAAATGGAAAGGGTTTGTCGGTGTCGATGCCGTGAGATCTGGCGACCTCCTCGATGGACTGCTCGAGTGAAGGTGAGTTCGGGAGCGGGTCTTGATGCCAGGTTTTGACATGAGAAAGCGTCATCAGGGTCGCAGAACCGGGGGTTGCCTCATCTCTGGTGGTGGTAGCGCGGATGCCATCGGGTGTGGTGGCGACGAAGATCTGACCATCGAAGACGGTGATCTCTCCCTCTAGATCGGTCAGTGCGCCAACGCCGATGGCATGAGGCTGCTGGCGCAGCTCTGCGAAAGAAATGCGCGATTGTGTGTTTCCCATCCGCAGCACATCTCGCATGCCGCCGTACTGCTCGACGAGATCGTGACTGCCGGCACAGCCGCAAAGGGAGACGCCAAGGGAGACACCCAGGATCAAGAAACGTATCATTCTGTAGGTCCTTTCAAACATTGAACAGGAAGTGACACACATCCGCATCTTGCATGATGTATTCCTTGCCCTCGACGCGTAATGACATGGGAATTCAAAACCCACTAGATGGTTTCTTTAGCCTGTTGACTTGGCGATATAGTCTATCAGCAAGTGGTTGAGTTTCTTCCGAATAGTGGCAACGACAGTGGCAGTTGGGGCATAGTGCGACAGCATTTTTAGTATTATCGAGTCCGCCTTCGGCAAGGAATTGAACATGGTGCACTTCAAGATAGAGATGCCCATCCGGACGACGAAATGGGGCTGCTGCTAAGCATAACTCGCAGGTGCCCCCTGCAAGCCTAAGAATCGTTGCAATGACACCTGCATTCCGTTTGTATGAAGATGCTGTTTTCTCAGACTTGTCTGGAGGCGTGTCAGACCCTGTGAAGGCCTCGTCAAGCAGATCACTATTAAGTAATAGATCATTTACTCGATTCTCTAGAATCTCATCGTCGTCAGTAGGAACGGTGTGTTTTGAAACCGGTTCAAACCCTGCATCTGCAAGCAGTTTGAATGCCCGAGTTCCTTTCCCCGCTCTAATGGTACCTGGGCTTACAATTTGGTGCCCCATCTCTTCCAGTGCAAATGCGACCACTGCAGGTGGTGGGTAACTTCGATCATTCACTACGACATCGTATGTGTGAGATGCTTTGTGAGGTGCGGGACCATCTCTGTCGATCCTATCTATTGACAGTTGAATTTTGTCGAAGGGGATCTCGGTCGGGAAATGCACACTCTGTTTCTTGTTCGTCTCTTGGCGGCCCGATAGACGAAGTCCTTTTTCTATGCGTTCTAAGGCTATCTGCGTCACCGTGCCGCCGTCAGAATAACAACTCTTATCCCATTTTTGATCTAGCGATTTTACAATGTGTTTAGCAAGCCCGTGCTTCGTTTCCTCGCCCAGAGGGGATAATCCTAAGGAGTTGGCGACGTCCTCAAAGAAACTCATAGGCGCTGTGCTTCCCTTTCGGACATCATGCGGGAGTATGCCACACAATTTACAAATTCTATGCATCAGACCTTCTTTGGTTGACTTGTCTACAGGGCTGATTTGGGAAGGCTCGAATCGTTTTATAGCAGCCTCAATCATGGGGTACACATTCGCGCCCACATTTTGGCGTGGCTTATAGCCGTTGATGTACTTATTGCCAGCATCGTTCAATACCGTTGATATGTTACACATTCGCATCTCAATGGAACCCCGACTGCGCG